>PMBV01000264.1 GCA_003153055.1 Myxococcales bacterium | reverse complement strand
TTCACGCTGAACGGACGCCGCCTAACCCGAAAGGCGCTGGGGCCGCATCAGACGGCGTGATGACAAGCTGGCTGATGACCGGTGGAGATGGGCGGCGCTGGCGGAGAAGTGGGCCGTCGCTGCAGCCAGCGGCGGCGTGCCGTACGCAGAAAGAGAGAACATGAAGCGCATACCCAGCCTCATCCTCGCCGCTCCGCTCCTGCTCTGTATCGCCTGCGAGCTGGGGGAGCTCAGCGACCCGGGGGGCGACGGTGGCTCCAAGCGGCCAGACGCGTCGACGCCCATCAACCCGCCCACGGACCATGACGCCGGCTCGGCTGCGAGGGACGCCGGCAGCCAGCCAGGCGGAGATACTTCGGTCGACGCGGGCGCTGGCGGAGGTCCAGGCCTGGACGGAGGCTCAGGTTTCGATGGAGGCTCAGTCCTGGACGGAGGCTCAGATGACGGGAGGGGGGCTGTTCGCAGCGCTGGCTGTGGCACGGTCTCTACCAAGCTGAAGAACAACCCGCAGGGCAGCGGTGGGTCGGCTTCCACGGTCAACAAGTTGAAAGTGGGCGGCAAAGACCGAGAGTTCCTCGTGCGCTGGCCGAGCGACTACAACCAGGCAACGCCCTATCGCCTGATTCTGGGGCTGCACGGACACGGTGGTAGTTGGCAGGAGAGTGGTCTGACCAACTATGGGCTGTGGAGCTTGTCCAAGGGCTCTACCATCTTCGTGACCCTCTCGGCGATCGACGGGAACTGGGATGACGCGGACCTGACCTACACCGATGAGGTGCTCAAGCTGGTCGAGGGAGAGCTGTGCATCGACACCTCACGAGTCATGGCGGAGGGATTCAGCCAGGGTGCGTGGATGGCGGCGTACCTCGGCTGCGCGCGTCCTGGGGTGTTCCGGGCCGTGGCCGCCCACTCGGGCAGCTATGAAGGGACCTGCTCGAACGTCGCCTTCCTCGGATCCGTTGGGCTCAATGACATCATGGGCATGTCACAGACGAGCGAGACGGACCCGTTCGCCAAGGTCAACCAGTGCACCGTCGAGAAGCTGCCCGCGGCACCGAGCGGCAAGCACGCCTGTACGCCCTACAAGGGCTGCAAGACTGGCTTCCCGGTCACGTGGTGCTCCTTCGATGGCGGCCACGACTACCAGCCCAAGGACTCCGGAGCGTCCTCCTCTTGGATGCCCCAGACCGTGTGGGATTTCTTGTCGCAGTTCTGATGGCAGGGGGCTCGGGCTGTTCCTTCGTCGCGCTTCGTCCTCGCCCGCCCATACCCCCAGCTCATGACCCGATGGGTGGTCGGCGCACCTCTACTCACGGAACTCGAATTGGGGAGTCGGATCAATGACTCAGAGCCTCACATGAAGGTCATCGCGGCGCTGGTGGCCCTCTTGAGCGGGTGCGGAGAGTTTCCCGAGCTCAATCATGGACATACGAAGGACGCGGGAGGTCCCTCACAGGGCGGTGGATCCTCGGGTACCGGAGGCGGTGGTGCATCGAACGCTGGCGGCTCGGGAGGTGGCGGTGCATCGAACGCTGGCGGCTCGGGAGGCGGCGGCGCATCGAACGCTGGCGGTTCGGGAGGCTCGGGAGGCGGTGGGCGCGCCAACACCGGTGGGTCGGCGGGCGGGGGCAGCGGCGGCGGAGGCTCGCCAGGCGCAGGGGGAGGCGGCGGCGCTGGGGCGGTGCCGAGTGCTGGGTGTGGCAAGAGCCCCACGCTGAAGTCAGGGAAGCAGTCGCTCCAGGGCCGCAGCTTCATCCTGAGGATTTCAGACACGTACGACATAAACCAACCACATCGGTTGATCTTCGGGTTTCACTGGAATGGCGGCACCGCCGAAGACGTCGACGGCGGCGGCACCAGCGGGTACACCTGGTCCTACTATGGGCTGAGGGAACAGGCCGGCAGTAGCACGATTTTCGTCGCGCCCCAGGGCAACAACAACGGGTGGGCCAACCCTGGCAACGCAGACCTGAAGTTCGTGGACGATATGGTCGCGCTCATTGAGGGCGACCTCTGCGTTGACACCACGAGGATCTTCTCCATGGGGTTCAGTTACGGCGGAGGGATGAGCTATGCCATCGCGTGCGCCCGGGCCAAGGTCTTCCGTGCCGTCGCGGTCTACTCTGGTGCCCAACTGAGTGGCTGCGAAGGTGGCAATGACCCCATCGCATACATCGGGTTTCACAGCATCAGCGATGGGACCTGCGGGATCGGCGGCGGGCGCGCGCTGCGCGACAGATTTGTTCAAAACAACGGCTGCACGGCCCAGAACCCGCCCGAGCCATCTCAGGGCAGTCTCACACATGTCGTGACATCGTACTCAGGGTGCAGGCCCGGGTATCCGGTCACCTGGGCCGCGTTCAACGGCGGAGGACATACCCCTGCTCCAGTCGATGGCTTCAACGACGCCTCGGGCGGAGGAGACAAGACCTGGACCAAGGCAGAGGCGTGGAAGTTCTTCACGCAGTTCTGAGCGCGAGCGTCGCGCCACTGATGCGGGAGCCAGACACACGAAACACCGGCCCGGCCAAGCCCGGCCGTGTTCCGTGGACGAACCCTCTGTCCCAGGGCGAATCGCCATCAGAGCGGGGACAGGAAGTCCCACACTGATTGAGCCATCCAGGTGGAGGACGCGCCGGGATCTTAGAATTACCAGGTTGAATTGGGACGGGCAGATTGGACCGACCTCTGCGCGGAGGCACGGGCTCGAGGTTCGGGTCAAACCGGGCTCGGGCGTGATCGCACCGGACCTCTTCTTTGCGGGCGACGAGGTCGAGCGCTCGGCGGGGCTTCGACCAGCTCGCCTCGCCCCGCTCAGTCCTTCTCCAGCTGGGCGATGAGGGTGGAGAGGTCCTCCTCCTCGCCGCTCAGCACCACCGTTCCGTCGTCGGCCACTGGCTCCTCTTTCGGCGCGGCCCGTGGCCCCGAGGCAGGTCGGCGGGCCACCGTGGGCCTCAGCGCCGGTGGGGGAGGCAGCTCGTCGGTGAGCTCGGGGGTGACGCCCGGGTGGGCGAAGTCGGTCTTCTTGGCCAGCCAGTCGGCGTAACGCGCGAAGGTGTACTGGCCTTCAGCCGCGCCCGTCTCGAGGGCGGTGCCGAGCTTGAAGAACTGGCCCGAGCGAATGAGCGCCCGGGTCGCCGTGCTGCCCATCAACACCTCGCACTCCGGCACGAGCATTCGCTGGCCCTCGTGAAACCGGAGCCGCTGGGCCAGGGCTCCCACCAGCACGTCGGCCAACTGAGCAGACATCGACTGCTGCACCTCGGGCGCGAAGGCCCCCACCAGCCGCTGCAATGCCTCAGCCGCGCCGGCGGAGTGCATCGTCGCCAGCACCAGGTGGCCCGTCTCCGCGGCGGCCAGGGTCAGCCGCATCACCTCGGGCTCTCGCAGCTCTCCCACCATGAGGACATCGGGGTCCTCCCGCAGCGCGTCGACGAGGGCTTGCTCGAACGACGGCGTGTCACGGCCCACCTCTCGCTGGCGAATGAAGGACTTTCGAGGCGTCAGCGCGAACTCCACCGGGCACTCCACGGTGATGATGTGGCGTGCCTCCCTCAGGTTCACCTCCTGGAGGAGCGCGGCGAGGGTCGAGCTCTTCCCCGAGCCGGTGGGCCCGCACACCAGCACCAGGCCGTGGGTCGGCTGAACCAGACGAATGAGCTCGGGGTGCAGGTTGAGGCTCTTGAGCGTCGCGTGGGAGCTGCTGAGGAGCCGAATGGCGAAGCCCACTCCTCGGCTCGAGCGGAGGACGTTCAGCCGGCACCGCTGCCCTGCGAAGACTCGCGAGAGGTCCGCCGAGCCGCGTTCGATGAAGGCGCTCCACTCGTCACCCAACACCTCGCGGGCCATGGCCGTCAGCACCGCGGGTGGCAGCGGCTCTGCCTGGCGCCGGAGCGCCCCACGCACGCGGAAGGTCGCCGGCATGCCCCCTTCGAGGTGCACGTCGCTGGCCCCTTGCTCACGTGCGCTCTGTATCAACGTTTCGAGGCGCATCACGCTGAAGCCAAGCAGGCTTCGTGCCGCGCGAACAGGGCCGGTCGACCGGGGCCAGCGATTGGAGTCGTGACAGCCTGGCGCGCCGAGAGGTGGGCCAGTGCCATGCTGTCACCGCGCTCACCCCTCGACCGAGTAGACGTACCCCAGGCGTTTGTCTCCCTTGGCCCGGTCGATGGTCACCAGCCGATTGTCCCCCAGCCGGCCAGCCCACATGCCTGGGACGTCCGAGACGACCTCGACCAACCCGAGGGCTTCGTCGAGCACCACGGCGCGCTCGTTCTCCTCGTCTTCTTCGATGGCCGAAATGAAGAATCGGCTCCCGATGCGGACTCCGTTGAAGTTGGTGGCCAGCTCTTCGGGCAGCTTGAGCTCCGCCTCTTGAACCAAGTCGGGCCAGCGGCGCAGCGCCACCTTCTCGGCGGAGACCAGACACACGCGGGCCCCGTCGAGCGTCGCATCGGCCAGCCCGCATGGCTCCACGCCACCCTCTCCCTGGGTCACCACCAGCGCGAGCTTCTCGCCCACCATCTCCCCGACCTGGAGGAAGGTGCCGTCTTGCCCGCATGCCATGGTGAGCAGCGCGGCGTCGTCCGTCGGGTGCAGGAAGAGCTCATGGGCGGCGGGAGGTGGAGCAGGCGAGAAGGTGGCCCTCGCCTCGAGCTTGAAGCTGGGGAAGCTCAGGCGGAGGAGCGCGGCCCCACGGTCGCTCTCAGCCGAGAGCCAGATGAGCGTGCCGTCGTGAGAGAACGTCGCGGCCATCGGCCCCAGCTCTCCCAGGGCAGGCTTCAAGTCGACGAGCCCTCCGGGTGCGCCGACGCGCGCCACGCCTGCCACCGGGCCATCGCGCCACCCGAAGCCCACCACGGTCTTCCCGTCGGGGTGGAGCGCCATCGAGTGCAGCCCGGGCTGTCGAGCGCTCGTCCCCGAGGTGCTGGCCTCGACCGTCGGCAGCGCCAGCGCCTCGGGGAGCTCGACGTCTTTCACATCACCGAGGGCTTCGACTCCACGAATGGCGAGCGTCGTGGCACCCACGGGTACCGCGAAGGCCGTGCGGGCCGGGTTGAAGGCTACCCATGGCCAGGCGAGCCGCCGAGGCGTGAAGGCGAATTGGTGGAGCTTGGAGAAACGGGGCATGCGCCCAGCCTACCTCGTTCAGGTCATCGAGCTCGAAGGAGACAGGCCCCGCACGTCACGGAATTGACGCTCGAGCGCGCCCACGCACCGAGACTTCCGCCGTTACCGTTCCATGGACAATGAAGACACTCACGCGCGTGCTGGTCTCCGCCAGCCTGGTGGGCGTCGGGCTCTCTGCCTGCAACGGCCGCGGCACCGATGCTCCGGAAATCCGTAGCGAGAAGACCGCGGCGCTGACCGCCTTCGATGGTGGCTACACTGTCACCGGCGTCGAGACGGTGAACCAGTGGTCGGCCCTCGCCGCGAGCGCGGCTCCTGGCGCCACGACGCTGCGCGTTTCCGACATCACCCAGCTCGACAGCCCGGTCTTCGGCCAGCTCGGGGCCGGTGACCTCCTGATGGTCGTCCAGATGCAAGGCGCGACCATCGACACCACCGACTCCTCGGTCTACGGCTTCGTCACGAGCCTCAACGGCGCAGGGCTCCACGAGCTCGTCACGGTGGCCTCGGTCGACCGGCCCACCAACACCATCACCATCGGCGTTGGCTGCGCGGGCCTCATCAACCCCTATAGCGTCTCCGGCGCGGCGCAGGTCGTCCGAGTGCCTCGCTTCGAGTCGCTGGTGGTGTCGAACACCGGCACCATCACCGCCATCCCCTGGGACGGCACCCGGGGCGGCGTCGTCGCGCTCCACGTGCGCACCACCTTGAGCCTCGCCGGCACCATCGACGTGTCGGGCCTCGGCTTTCGCGGCGGGCAGGTCGACAACCTCTCGGTGGCGAGCCCCTCGACCGACGTCACGGGCTACCGCTTCTCCTCGGGCACCAGCGGGGCGGAGAAGGGCGAGGGCATCGCTGGCTACCACTCGGCCTACGACGGGCTCGGCGGCCGCTTCGGTCGCGGAGCTCCGGCCAATGCCGGTGGCGGAGGCAACGCCCTGCGCGCGGGTGGCGGCGGTGGCGCCAACGCAACCAACTCCAATACATGGAACGGCCAGGGTGTGATGGACTCCACTGTCATTGGCGCCGCGGCGTGGGCGCTCGACCCAGGCAAGAACCTTCAAACCTCGACCAGCAACCTCGCCAACAACTCGGGCGGCGGGAGGGGTGGCTACTCCTTTTCACAGGTGAACCTCAACGCCACCGCGACCGGGCCCAACAACTCGGCGTGGGGTGGAAACCAGCGGCGCGAGCGAGGCGGGCTGGGTGGCCGGGCGCTGCTCCCCTCGGCGCTGACCCAGCTCTACCTCGGCGGTGGCGGCGGCGCTGGTGACGGAGACCAGTCGGCCTCGAGCCCCGGCGGCGCTGGCGGTGGCATCATCTACATCGTCGCCGACACGGTCCAGAGCTCTGGCGCCCTGGTGGCCAACGGAAGCGCGGGAGGGAACACCGTCGGCACCCACCGCGATGGCGCCGGCGGTGGCGGCTCGGGCGGCACCATCGTCGTGCGAGCCAACGCGGCCTCGGGCTTCAGTATCTCGGCCAACGGCGGGAGTGGCGGCCGGCAGCTCCTCGACCCGGGGCTTGACGAGGCCACCGGCCCTGGCGGTGGTGGCTCGGGAGGCTTCATCGCGCTCAGCACCGGCGCCGTCACTCGCTCGGCCGCGGGGGGCGCGGGAGGCGACACCAGCTCCAACGGTCTCACCGAGTTCCCCTCCAACGGAGCCACCCGCGGCGCATCGGGAAACGCCAGCGCCACGGTCGCGCAGATCGTCGGCACCGCGCTGCAGGACGTACCGCTCTGCTTCGCTCCGGCCGACCTCTCGGTCACCTTGAGCAACTCGACGACGACGAGCGTCCCTGGCACGGGCGTCACCTACAGCCTCGTCGTCACCAACCTCGGGCCCAACGTCGCGACGCGCGCTCGAGTCGTCGACACGCTCCCAGCGACGCTGAGCGCCATCACCTGGGCGTGCGTGGCGACTGGCGGTGGCTCGTGCACCGCCAGCGGCTCGGGCTCGGTGGATCAACTCATCACCCTGCCAGTGGGCGCCACGGCCACCTTCTCCATTGACGCCGCCCTGAGCGCGACGGCCACGGGCAGCCTCGTCAACCAGGCCGTGGCGTACAGCCCACCCATCATCGACGACCCGGACTTGAGCCACAACGTGGCCATCGACACCGACAGCCTGGCACCGACCGCGGACCTCTCCGTGACCAGCAGCGCCGCGCCGAGCCCGGTGGACGAGCACGGGAACATCACCTGGACCAACACCGTCACCAACTCGGGGCCGAGCCAGGCCGCGGGTCTGACCGCGACCTTCACCTTGCCCAGTGGCGTCACCTTCACCTCGGCCTCGGGCTCGGGGTGGAGCTGCAACCGCGCCGGGCAGCTCATCACCTGCACGCGGGGTACGTTGGCCCCAGCATCGCCCTCCACCTTCACCGTGGTCGCCGCGGTGACGCAGGCCGAGGGAACGCTCAACGCGTCGCTGGGCCTCACCAGCACCTCGACGGACCTCACCCTGGCCAACAACTCGGCCTCGGTCAGTACCTCGGTCAACCCGGTGAACGACCCGCCGGTCAACTCCGTGCCACCGGCGCAGACGACGCTCGAAGACACGCCCGTGGTGTTCTCGCTCGGCACGGGGAACCTCCTCTCGGTCACTGACGTGGACCTCAATGGAAGCGACCTCACCGTCACCCTCGATGCCACCATCGGCACGCTGACGCTCCCCACGCAGGCGGGGCTCACCTTGCTCTCGGGCACCGGCACCAACGACACCTCGGTGCAGTTCAAGGGCCCGCTGGGAGCCGTCAACGTCGCGCTCAACGGTCTCACCTTCACCCCCACGGCCAACGCCTACGGCTCGGGCTCGGTGCGCATCAACAGCAACGACAACGGCGCCACCGGCTCGGGCGGGCCGAAGAGCGACACCGACACCATCGCCATCACCATCAGCCCGACAAACGACCCGCCCACGCTGGGAGACGACAGCTTCGTGGTGCCCGAAGACAGCACCACCAGCCTCGACGTGCTCGCCAACGACTCCTCGCTGCCCGACGGGCCCGAGACGCTCACCATCATCAGCACGACGCCAGCGGCCCACGGCGTGGTGTCCGGCGGCGGCACGAGCCTCACCTACCACCCCAACGCCAACTACTTCGGCCCCGACACCTTCACCTACTCGGTGAGCGACGGGAACGGCGCGACCTCGACGGCCATCGTCTCGGTCACCGTCACGCCGACGAACGACCCGCCCACCGCGCTCGACGACAGTTTCGGCGTGGTCGAAGGCTCCCTCAGCAACCCCTTGCCGGTGCTGAACAACGACACCTGGCTGCCCGATGGCCCCGAGGCCCTCATCGTCACCGCTGTCACGCCGGCCCAGCACGGCACGGTCCTCATCGACTCGGGAGGCGCGCAGCTCCGGTACACCCCCTCGCCGGGTTACAACGGCACCGACGCCTTCAGCTACACCATCTCAGACCCAGGCGGCCTCACCGCGTCGGCCAACGTCGCCATCACCATCGGCCCGGCCAACGACCCTCCAGTGAATGGCCTGCCCGTCTCGCAGACCATCGACGAGGACACCACGCTCACCTTCACCGCGGCGAGCTCGACGGCCCTCACCGTGAGCGACCCCGACGCCGCCGACGCTCCCATTCAGCTCACCATGTCGTGCTCGGTGGGCACGCTCACCTTGGGCAAGACGAGCAACCTCACCTTCTCGCTGGGTGACGGGCACGACGACGACAAGCTGTCCTTCACTGGGACCATCGCAGACATCAACGCCGCCCTCGAGGGCACGGTGTTCCGGCCCCCGGCGAACTTCAACGGCACGACGCACATCGACTTCAACACCAATGACCTGGGGAACACCGGAGTGGGAGGCGCCAAGAGCGACGTGGATCAGCTCATCGTCACCGTGGTGCCGGTCAACGACCCTCCGACGGCCACCGCCGACACCTACGTCGTCGCCGAGGACTCGGTCGACCAGCGCATCGATGCTCTGGCCAATGACTCCTGCGCCCCCGACGTCGGCGAGACCCTGCGGGTGACGAGCGTGTCTTCGCCGGCCCACGGGACGGCGCGGCTCGAGCTCGGAGGCACGGCGGTTCTCTACACGCCCGTCGCCAACTACTTCGGCACCGACACGTTCTCGTACGACATCACCGATGGCCACGGCGGCAGCGCGACGGCCACCGTGTCGGTCACCGTGCTCAACGTGAACGACCCACCTCAGGCCGTGCCGGACGTCTTCAGCGTCGCCCAGGACTCGGCCAACGACCCGCTCGACGTGCTGAGCAACGACTCCATCGCCCCCGACGTCGGGGAGACCCTCGAGGTCATCGTCGTCTCCGACGCCCAGCACGGTCGCGTCTCCATCGCGCCTGGCGGAGCGGGCCTGCTCTACACGCCGACCCCCGGCTACGTCGGCCCAGACACGCTGACCTACACCGTGCGTGACTCGAGTGGAGGGTACGCCGCGACCATCGTCTCTCTCACCGTCGGTGCCGACAGCGATCGCGACGGCCTCTCCGACGCCGATGAGTTCATTCTCGGCACCAACCCCCTCGACCCCGACACGGACCATGATGGAGTGCCCGACGGCGTCGAGGTCCTCGTCGCTCATACGGACCCGCTCGATGACGACACCGACGACGATGGGCTCCTCGACGGCAACGAAGACAAGAACCACAACGGCATTGTCGAGCCCTTCGAGACGAGCCCCAAGGACGCCGACTCGGACCACGACGGCCTCCTCGATGGGCTCGAGCTCGGCCTCACCGCGCCACAAGGGCGAGACACCAAGCTCACCGTCTTCCGGGCCGACGCGGACCCAACAACCCAGACCAACCCGCTCCGCGCTGACACCGACCGCGGGGGCGAGCCAGACGCCGACGAAGACGCCAACCACAACGGGCGCGTCGACGAGGGCGAGACGGACCCGCTCGACGGCCATGACGATCGCGTCGACTCGGACCACGACGGGCTCACCGACAGCCAGGAGCTGGCCATCGGGCTCGATCCGCACGACGCCGACACCGATGACGACGGCGTGCTCGACGGCGCCGAGGGCCTGACCGACTCCGATGGCGACGGCCTCATCGACGCGGTGGATTGGGACAGCGACGGCGATGGGCTGGCCGACGGAACCGAACGGGGCGTCACCGAGGCGGGGAGATCTCCCGACACCGACGTCTCGAAGGGGCACTTCATTCCCGATGCCGACCCCACCACCACCACCGACCCGACCAAGAAGGACTCCGACGGAGACGGGCTCGACGACGGCAAGGAAGACTCGAACCACAACGGCGCCGTCGACCCAGGTGAGACCGATGCCTCGAAGGCCGACAGCGACGGTGACGGGCTGAGCGACGGCTTCGAGTCCAGCGACTCCAACCACACCGACCCGTTGTTGGCCGACAGTGACGGCGACGGGCTGACCGACGGCGAGGAGGACGCCAACCACGACGGCCTGGTCAGCCCTGGCGAGACGAACCCGAACCTGGCCGACTCGGACCACGGCGGCGCGAGCGATGGCGAGGAGCTGCGGCGCGGCACCAACCCGCTCGACCCCACCGACGACTTCTTGGTCCGCGGCGGCGGCGGCTGTTCGTCAGTCGGCGGCTTGTGGCTGCCGTTCGTGCTCGTGCTCCTCGCGGGGGCCAGGAGAGCTCGGAGGCAGCGCGGCGGCACGCTGCTCGTGCTCGTGGTGCTCCTCGCGGCGCCGGCCAGGGCGCAGACGACGTCGGCGGTGAACATCGATGTCCAGCGCTTCAAGTCGGCCCTCGGGAGTCAGGGCTTCCTCTCGGTCGAGTCGGCCAACGTCGCCGAGCACCTCCGGGCCTACGGAGGCGTCCACCTGGGCTACGCAGACAACCCGCTCATCCTCGGCGTGCCGGGAGGGAATCAGACGGCCTTCCGGGTGGTGGATGATCTCCTCTTCGCCGACGTCACGGCGGGCCTCGCGGTGATGGACCACGCCGAGCTCGGCCTCGGGATGCCAATGTCCATCGCCAGAGGCCAGCGCACGAGCCAACTCGACCCCGCGCTGGGCGAGAACCCGCTGGGCTTCGCTGGTGGAGACCTGCGCTTCCAGGCGAAGTACGCGGTGTTTCCTCGTGGCAGCGCGCTCCAGCTCGGTGCCTCGGTGCTGCTGGGCTTCCCGACCGGCAGTGTCGCGACGCTCCGCGGCGACGGGGCCTTCTCGTGCGCTCCCCGGCTCCTCGGAGAGCTGACCTTGCCGATGTTCCGGCTCCTCGTGAACGCGGGGGTCAACCTCCGCACGGCCGAGGTGCGAGTGCTGAGCTTCTCCGTTCGCCACGAATTTGCCTGGGCAGTGGGGGTCGAGGTGCCGCTCGTCAGTCAGCCCAACCGCCTCTCGCTCGTGCTCACCACCACGGGCGCCGTGGGCCTTCCCAGCGGCTCGGCGACCAGCGTTCCAGTGGATGCGATGGGTGGGTTCCGGTACCGCCTGGGAGACGTCGTGACGCTCGAGCTGGCCTCGGGCGCGGGTCTCACTCATGGCTGGGGTGCGCCTCGCTTCCAGGCGGTCTTCGGCGTCTCCTTCCTCGCTCCGGCCATGGCGCTGCCCTCGCAGTGGGTGGTGCACTCCGAGGTCGCCGAGCCACCCAAAGAGAAGTTCCCCATGGGACAGCCGCCTCCGAGCCAGGCCGAGCTTGAGGGGCCGGTGGTGCCCGCGGCCGAGCCGCCGCCGACGCAAGGGCGCTTCGCCGACGCGGACCATGACGGCGTGGCCGACGAGGACGACCTCTGTCCCACCGAGAAGGAGACCATCAACGGCTTCAAGGACGACGACGGGTGCCCCGACAAGGGCGAGGGCCTGGTCAACGTCACCGGCGATACGCTCAAGCTCAAAGCCCACATCTCGTTCTTGAAGGGCAAGGCCACCTTCACCCGGGAGACCGAGGAGCTCCTCCGGCAGCTCGGGCTGACCCTGCGGGCGAAGCCGGGGCTCCGGCTCCGCATCGACGTCTTCGTCTCGGAGCTGGGCGCTCGGCCAGACAACGAGCGGCTCAGCGGACAGCGGGCACGGGCGGTTCGAGCCTTCCTCGAGAAGCGAGGCGCTGACCCGGGCCAGCTCGATGTGAGGGCCATGGGCATGCTCCGGCCACTCGAGCCCAGTACGGTGGAGGTCTCGACGTTCTGAGGCGACGAGCGGGGCCGGCCTGGGGTAGACCCGCGAGTCCCATGGCTGCGTACCCCATCGTGCTCTTTCTTCACTCGTGGGTGCGCTGGCTCGTGCTCCTGAGCGGGGTGGGGGCCCTCGCCACCTTCTGGCGCGGTGCACTGGCGGAGCAGCGGTTCGCCGTCGCCGAGTCGCGCGCCATGCGACTGTTCCTGGGGGTCCTCGACACCCAGGTGCTCCTCGGGTCGCTGCTGTACTTCGTGTTCAGCCCCTTGGGTCTGCCGAGGGCGGGCGACTTCTCGATGGTGATGAAGAACACGGTGCTGAGGTATTTTGCTGTCGAGCACTGGTTCGGAATGCTGATGGCGTTGGTCGCCGCGCATGGCTTGTGGGTGTGGGCCAAGCGGGGGCCGGTGGAGCGTCGCCGCACCCGGGCGCTGTGGGCCGTCGGCGTGACGCTGCTGCTCATCGTGGCCATGATTCCCTGGCCGGGCACACCGTATGGGCGGAGCTTGTTCCGGCTGCCATAGCAATTGCTCCGCACCCGTCGGCGACCAGCCGAAGCGGCCACAGACGAACCAAGAGGTCCGATCGGGTCAACACGGACCTGCGGCGGTCGCCCCTGCCACCTCTCCTCACAGATGCGTCAGGAGCGTACCTTCCTTCGCGATCCCCTCGCGCTTATGTATTTCACATGCGCCCGCGAAGGTTCCACTGGAGTGTGTTGGCTGTCATCGCAGTTCTGTACTTCGTTTCCTGCGGAGAGAAGGCCGGCCAAGTCGGTGCCGGAGGTGGTGTCGGGACAGACGGGGGAGCTGCCGGAGGGGGAGGGCCCGTCGCGGGTGGCGGAGCTGGAGCGGGCGGTGGAGCTGGAGCGGGTGGCGGAGTTGGAACGGGTGGCGGAGTTGGAACGGGTGGCGGAGTTGGAGCCGGCGGCGGAGTCGGAACGGGCGGCGCCGAGGGTGTGGCGCTCCGCTATGACGGCTCGCTCACCTTCCTCCGAGGTGCGCCATGAAGGCCCCAATGCGCTCTCTCGCGGTGGCCGCGGCGGTGGTCGCGCTCCTTGCCTGGGGTGCCTCCAGCGAGCGGGTGGAGCTGTCGGGACCGATCTTCCCCGACGTTCTCGTGCTCTATGCCGAGGAGGGCGTCCACTTCCCCGCCACCACCCCAGGGGAGGCTGACCTCGCCCACCGGGCGGCCCTCACCTTCCCGTACCTGGTGTCCACCTGCGCGTCGAGCTACTCGGCCATCACCCTCGATGCCGACGGTGGGGCAGCGCTCTCCGCCGAGGTGCTCGCCGGCAACTACGAGGCGGTGGCCCGCTGCGCGTACGAGCAGCACACCGCCAAGCCCTACTGGATTCCCAAGCTGGTGAACGACGTGGACCTCTGCGGCACCGAGCTGGGCACCGGTTGGCGGCTCCCCACCGAGGCCGACGTGAGCGCCTTCAGCGAGGCCGAGCTCCAGAGTCTTTCCGCCGCCCTGAGCCCAGCCCGAGGCGACGGGAGCTTCGGGGCCTTCTACTTCTCGATGCACATCTACGTGCGGGGCGCCGACGGGAGCCTGAAGCAGGCCAACCTCGCGCCGGGCTTCTCAGGAACGCGGGTTGGTCCACTGCCCGGGTCCAACGGATGCGGAGCCGACGCTGGCGCGGCGGACTGTTCGACCTCCCACCTGGAGTCGGACCTCTCGCTGAGGTGCATTCGGCGGACGGCCGGGGCTGCCGACGGGGGCGCGCCCTGAGGGCCCGCGCTTCCAGAGGGTCCGGGCTCCCTCAGTGGAGCGCTCGCCTTCCTTGATTGGCCTCTTGCCGCGGCAATCCAATGGTCCTAAGGGTGGGGCGCTGTCAACATGACTCGGCCCGCAAGGTGCGGTGCGGAGGAGGAGCCCGGAAGTGGTCTCAAGCTCGCTGACCGTGTCCAGGCTTCGGGAGGGCTCGAGGCGAGCGCGGTGCTGGGCGTTGGCTCTCGCCTTGATGATGGGCACCGCGTGCACCGTCACTGACACCGTGGCCGAAGCCGTCTTCCCCCTCACCATCATGAGTCCCAGCCACGGAGCCATCTCTGGTGCTGTGTCGGGCACCGCCTATGCGTACCGCTCGACCGTGACCCTCACGGCGATCCTGCCCGACGCCTCGTACGTGGTGCGCGAGTGGACGGGCGCGGCGGCGTTCTGCGGCAACGCCTCGAGCTGTCAAATCACCATGGACGCGACCAAGACGGTCGGTGTCGATATCGGGAAGGTACCGGTGGGCTTTGGGAGCGACGTCACCGGAGGCCTCGGCGGGACCGTCGTCACGGTGACTACCGGGCAGGAGTTGGAGACGGCGCTGTGCGGGTCGGTCGTGAGCGGCGCCTGTACGGACACCACCCCGCGAATCGTTCGCCTCTCGACGATCATCGACTTCCGCACCACCGAGGGGACGGCGACGAGCCAGGGTTGTAGCTACTCCGACAACGGGTGTGCCTTGAGTGGCGCGACGGAGCAGACCCTGAACCGGCAGACCTTCTGCTCCGGGAAGACGCTCTCCACCATCACCTATGACGCCGCGGGGACGAACCCCATGCTCGTCGGGTCCAACAAGACAATCATCGGCATCGGGGCGAACGCCGGCTTGAAGGGCAGGGGGCTGCTCCTGAAAGACGGCCAGTCCAACATCATCATTCGCAACCTCTCCATCAGCGATATCAACGAGGGCATCATCTGGGCCGGCGACGGCATCGCCATGGACAACGTGAGCCGAGTGTGGATCGACCACGACCGTCTGGCGAGGGTCGGCCGAATGATGATCGTCACCGGCTTTGGAACGGCCGCCAACGTGACCATCTCCAACAACTCCTTCGATGGCACCACCGCGTGTGGCCACTACTGTGATGGGCGCCACTACTGGAACGCCCTCTTCGCGGGCGCGGATCAGACCATCACCCTCATCGGGAATTGGTTCCACGCCGCCGCCGGGGACGCACCTCAGCTGGGGAACCCGAGCTCGGGCACGAACGGTGGGGCGGTGCATCTGGTGAACAACTACTATGACAACGCCAACAGGCTGGCGGTGGTGCCGGCCAGCGGTGTCCTGGCACTGCTCGAAGGGAACTTCTTCGCCGATACGCCGGGCTTCACCCCCATCGCGCCGCCGAGCGGTGACCCCGTGTTCGCGCCTCTTGAGGCAGCCATCGCGACCGCCAACATCGACTGTCAGGCCGTGCTGGGCCGGAGCTGCGCAGGCAATCGCTCCACCACCGCCACCGGCAACTTCATCATGGACGCGACGGTGATGCCCGCGATCCGCGCGACGCCGGCCTATGTGTCCGCGATGGGCTCGGTGACGCCGCTGAGCGCCGCCCAGGTGCTGGCGAGAGTCCCCGGGGCAGCGGGGCCGCGGCCCGACCCGGACGACTGACCTCGGCGGGCCTCCAGCGTGCGCGTTCCGTCACGTCCTGACGCCCCCGGACGCACACGCTGGCCGCGCACCACCACGTCCATCATCACTTGCGCCAGTAGCGGCTCGGGAGATTGGCGGCTCCGGGGGTTGCATTTGGCCTTCGGAACCCGTTCAGCAAGAAGGCGACGGTTGTCTGGACTGGCGGCGCGTTTGCTTGGAGTACTTCGCCACAGACGTACAGCACGTCGCCGCGGCGCCGCTCGGTGTACCGGGCGCAACGGGGGTCCGCCTGAATTGGATCATCGCGGAGGAGGTGACGCTCGTAGAAGCCCCATGACATGTCGAGCTGCTCGCCAGTGAGTCGAATGCTGACGGGGTACTTGACGTAGCCTCCCCAGGTCCCGCTGATGACGAGGGCGTCGTCGCCGCGATGGAAGGAGAAGTCGCCGGTGTACGAGTACAATTTCAGGCTGAGCGCTTCACCCTGGAGCGTCGCGAGGGTGTCGTCGACAGCATCGCTCCAGCGCCCCGGGCTTCGCCGACGCATGACGACGCCCATGCCTTGAACCCCAGACTCGTTGAACCACGCGCCTCCCGTGCTCCCGCTGCCGATGCGACCTCTGGCCGAGGCGAGCTCGTTGGGGAGGTCGGTGGGCTCGATGCTCGCGGGCACCACTTCGAACTTCACCCCCGACAGCTCGGCGTGGCCCGTTCCTTCGAGGAGGATTCCGGCGCCGATGGTCTCCGCTCCACTCGCCACGTCGAGCACCACCGACACCTCCGTGCATCCCTGGGTGCCCTTGAGCGGTCGATCCTCCATGGTGTCGAAGGCGAGGGGGTGGTTAGGCTCGGCCCCGTCAACCCTCATCCACAGGCCGGCCCAGCCCTTCACCTCTCGGGTCGCGAGGGTGGCCGAGAAGCGCAGTCGCTGACCGCGGAAGGGCTCAGCCTGAAACAGTTGCATCACCGTGGCGTGCCCCGAGGTCGCCTCCTTGGACTCGAGGACGACGGCGCGGGGGTGGTCGCAGCCTCCGTCGAGGGACGCGGCGGTGAAGTCACTGGCGTCGGGAGCGAGGAACCAGCCCTCGGGCAAGGGTTGGCCCGCGAGGGCGGCGAGCGGCAGGATGCAGGCGGCAAGCAGAAGGCGGGGCACAGGTTCTCCTGAGGTCAGAGCGGGGCGGGGGCAGTGAGAATGGCGTGAACCGTCGTGCCCTCGTAGCGAGGCACTTTGAAGGCCTGGAGGCTGGGTGAGGTGGTGCCCGCGTCAGCGCCGGACCGTTCCCCCGAGGTCGACAGGCCCCAGCTAGCGACGATGACGGCCGCGGCCGCGGCAGCCAAGGGCGCAGCCAGTCGCCGCCAGGGCGTTCGGGGCCGAGCCTCTGGCTGGGTGGCTTGCTGGAGCGCGACCTCGATGCGAGCTTCGGCCTGCAGCAGCCGAGTGCACTGCGAGCAATCGGCGACGTGGGCCTCGAGGGCGGCGGCGGCGGGCCCCTCGAGGAGCCCGGTGACCCACTGGGCGGCCTGTTCAGGGGAGAGGTGAGGAGTCGTCATGGGGTCTCTCCGAAGCGAGCTCGAAGGCGGGTGCGGATCTCCCACACCAGTTGGCGCACGCGTTGAGGCGTGAGATCCAAGCGGCGGCCGATGTCCGCGTGGGGCACACCCTCGTGGGCGAGCTCGAAGGCGCGGCGGTGGTGTTCCGGCAGGGTGCCCAGCTCACGGCGAACCGCTCTCAGCGTCTGGGCGGAGGCGAGGCGGTCCTCGGGCGAGGGCAGCGGCGCTTCTCGCTCGGGCCCCGGAGCCTCCTCGGCCGAACGGAGCCCTCGTCGGAGCGCGTCTCGAGCGAGGAAGCCCGCCTGGGTGATGGCGAGCCCGGGGAGCGAGAGCTCGGCCAGCGCTCCTCTGTGGTGCTGGGCCCAGAGGCGAGCCCACGTCTCTTGGGTCAGCTCCTGGGCCTGCTCGAGGCAGAAGCCCTGAGCGAGGAGGCTCACCCAGACACGCCGCGAGTGGAGGCGGACGAGCCCGTCCCACGCCTGGCGCTGGGAGAGGCTGGCGAGGGGGCTGGGGCTCAGAGGGCTCACGTGCTCCCAAGAACGAATGAGCGAGGCCGTTGTCTTGTGCGAGGTGACGAAGGGCCCGTCACCGCTGTTGCCGCTGGGCCGGCGGGTTGCCGGACCTCTGGCTGAACGCTCGAATGAGCGTGTTGGTCGTGGGGCCTTGTAGGACTGTCATCGCAGGGCCTTCTCCGCCACCGGGTGCGGCAACGTGAAATGAAAAGTGGCGCCGCCATCGACCTCGCCTTCCGCCCAGGTCCTGCCGCCATGCCGGCCGATGACCCGGCGCACATTGGCCAGGCCGATCCCCGTTCCTTCGAAGTCATCGAGGGAATGCAACCGCTGAAATACGCCGAAAAGCTTGTCGGCATACCTCATGTCGAATCCAGCGCCGTTATCCCGCACGAATACGCTTGTCTCGTCCTCGCGATCGGGCAGACAGCCGATCTCTATGATCGCCGGCGAGCGCTTGCGGGTGAACTTCAACGCATTCGAGACCAGATTGACGAGTACCACGCGCAGCATGGCGCGATCCCCGGTGACGACGGACAGCTCCCCGATCCGCCAGTCGACGGCTCTGCCCCGTGCGTCCGCCCGGAACTCGCGGAGGACCTCCTGCACCAGCGCGCCAAGGTCGACCTGGGTCTTGGCCATCTCGCCACGCCCCATCCGAGAGAAGGAGAGGAGGTCGTCAATCAGCGTGCCCATGCGCCTGGCCGCGTCCGATATGCTGGACAAAAAGTGCCGACTCTTTTCATCGAGAGTCGTGGCGGTTCTCTTGTTGAGGAGCCCGACAAATCCGTCAATGTGGCGCAGCGGGGCGCGTAGGTCGTGCGAGACGGAAAAGGCAAAAGCCTCCAGCTCCTTGTTCGCCGATTCCAGCTGGGCGGTGCGGTCGGCGACGCGCTGTTCGAGCACACGATTGAGCCTGTGGATCTCTCTTTCCGCCTGCTTGCGCTCGCTGATGTCGCGAACCAGCGAAAACAGAAGGCGTGTGCCGTTCAACTCCAGGAGCCGCGTACTCACCTCCACGGGGATGCTGCGGCCGTTCTTGGCGATCTGCGCCGTCTCGAAAACCGCGTGGCCATCCTTGACGAGCCGCTTCATGGCTTCAGTGAGTTTGTCTCGGTAGCGGGGATCATCGAGCTCCATCGGGCTCAGTCTGGCGAATTCTTCCTTGCCGTATCCCAGCCGCTGGCACGCCAGCTCGTTGACTTCGAGAAATGGACCAGGCGTTCCGTCTTTCGTGATCTCATGAATGAAGATGGCATCGCTGGCGCATTCGATCAGCGTCCGGTATTTGGTTTCGCTGACGCGCAACTCGGCGGTGCGTTCTCTGACCTTTTCCTCCAAGCTGTCCTGGGATCTCAGGAGGGCTTGTTCTGTCAGCTTCAAGTCCCTGAAGATGAGGTCGAAGGGGGCGTTGAGGCTAATCACGATGATCGCCCGGTACATGAAGTAGAACTCGGCCAGCTTGAGCAGGTGCCCGAGCATATGAATGAGGTCGTGCATCGTCGTCATCAGAGTAAACATGAGCTCCGATGCGATGGTGAGTATCAGGGACAATGCTATCAGGCGGAAGACGGTGGAGTCGAACCTGGATCTCTGTCGATAGAAGACAATCAGCGCGACAAGAAATGCTCCCGAGATCACGTACTCACTGACGATCTTGAACGGGGTGAGGCCGGTACCGGGAATGAAACAGTCTGGAAAGTGACGGGAAAAGATCGCCGCGAGAAGCAATGAGCTGATCGAAACGCAGGCTGCCCAAAGAGCACGGTCTCCGATTCGACGCTGGATGAAGAACGCAGCACTCAGAAGCGTCGCGGCCTGCACGGAGCGCGCCGCGTTCCAGAGTTGCATTGTCACTTGGGGGGCATAGCCGACAAAGACATTCACGCCTTCGTAGGCGAAGGTGTGAAGCAAATCGACGAACCCGCAGAAGAGATACCCGACTCCGATGACCTTGAGGTAGTCGTTCGGCAGAAATCTCCTCGCATTCCAGGCGATCACGAAAATCCCGAAAGCGATCGTGGAGCTGAAGACCTCGGCGAGGCTATGAAACAGCAGGTAGCTGAAGACGGACGAGAAAGAGAGGCCCGCCAGCACCGCCAACACTGCAAGCACCTCCAAGGTGCGATGCCCCTTCGCGGGCGTCGCGCGCGCGCTCGCGTCAGAGGTTGATATGTTCATGGGCCGCTCTGCATGCGGGGAGAAGGTCCGAAGCCAGGGTATGAACCAGCTCGAATAAGGCGATGCAGCCCATGCCTGTGAACCTAGCGCAAGATCGGTTCCCATCGGTCGCCCAGCCCTCGCGTTCTGCTTGAGGTTCGCGCGCGACTCTGGCAGGGAGAACGCAGCTGGGCCGGAGAGGAATTGTCGGATGTGGCGTTGGTTTCCTGCGGTGGTACTTGTCCTGGGCTTTGCTGGCTGTACCCCGATCGGCGCGTTTCGCACTGCCAGGATCCTCGACCAGGGGAAGACCGAGGTCGGGCTCGTTGGCGGCGTCATCGGGATGGAGGGCTTTCGAACGAGCTACGGTTCCGAGCCGGTGGAGATCTCCAAGCTGAGCGAGGTGCAAATGCCCCTGGTGGCGGTGCAGGCTCGCCATGGGCTCAGCGAGCACGTCGACCTGGGCGGGCGGGTCTCGTTCCTGGGAGGCGAGGTCGAAGTCGGCCTGGGCTTCGTGGAGGGCCCGTTCGCCTTCGCGGTCGCGCCATCGGTGGGCGCTCGGAAGGTCTGGGAGAAGCTGAACCTCGACGCTCAGGTACCGCTCCTGGTGGGGGTCGATCTCATTCCCGCGCACCCTCGGATGCTCGAGGTGACGCTGGGGCTGGTCGGTCGGTTCGAGCGCGCGGTGATCCGCGGCCCGGATACAGGTCTCTACCTGGGCGGTTCGCTTGGGGTGTCG
The DNA here is from genome assembly GCA_003153055.1 of Myxococcales bacterium. The sequence goes on along the minus strand of PMBV01000264.1, from coordinate 16,052 downwards.
GTCCGGCCCATCCCGTGGCTGTTCTTCCGCGTCGAGGGGCTCTACATGGCCTCGGTGTACAGCAGCCTCCCGCCACTGGAGACTCGCCCCAGCAGCGTCGGGACCGACTCCACCCACCTGCACGGCTTCGACCTGCTCTTGGGGATGGGCGTCGTGCTGTGACCCCGCGGCACTGCCTCAGAGTTTCTCCAGGCGAACCTCGAAGACCTCGCCGGCCTTGATGACGATGGGCTGCTCCACCGCCACCGGCCTGCCCTTCTTCTGGGCGGCGACGCGGAGCTTGTAGATGCCCGGCTCGAGGGCCGTCACCACGGCGGAGGATTGCCCCTCCTTGACCTCCTCCTTGCCGTTCTCCAACTGGAGCGTCCAGCGCTTGTCGTCGAGGAGCTCGAGGGGGACGATCTCGACGCGGAGCGCTCCCCTGGCGCCCGGCATCGGCGCGGCAGCGGCGGTGAGGCGTTGGGCCTCCACGGTCTTGTCGAGCTCGTCCAGCGCGCCCCTGAACTCCGCCACCCAGTTCTGGGTCTCCCCGTGGACGGCGGCGTTGACCGAGGCGAGGAAGCCGCCGAGGAAGTCGAACAGCCCGCGGACCTGCTCGGTCGACGGCTGCGCCGGATGGATCTCGAAGAGCTTGCGCTGCCACCCGAGCTTGAAGGCCTCGAGGCTCCCCTGAATGGTCTGGTAGGTGGTGGCGTAGCGAATCCAGCTCGAGGAGAAGCCGTAGAGCTTGTCGAGGAGGATCATCGTCCCGGCCACCACGCCGAGGGCCGTGGCCACCGGGTTCAGGCGCGCCACCGGGTAGTCACCCAGCTGGTCCGGGAGGGCGGTGATGACCGTGGGGAGGATGGCGGCCAGGGCGCCGAGGCCGATGGCGACGCTCCGGGTGATGCGAGCGCCGCGCCGCTTGCCGCGCTGGCTCACCTCGTACCAGCGGAGGGCCTCCTCGGCCTTCTTCACCAGGGCCTCGTAGACCTGAGAGAGGCCCTCCGGGGCGCCGGCACCAAGGGGTGGAGAGATGGGCGCGGTGCGGAGGTTGTTCTTGCCGACGACAAGAGGAGCCGAGGGTGGGGGGCGGGGCGGGTTCGCGGCTGGTTTCGTGTCTGACATGGCCCGAAGTTGTATGCGGTCTGTGGAACATCCGTGCGCCTCGTTGAACCTGGCGGCGCAAATAGCTGCTCCATCGGAGCATAGCGAGGCTCGCCCCCTCGGTGCACGGTGCTCGTTCGCCTCAAGGCCGGGCGACCCACCCGGGGACGCCGGTCGAGGGATGTGGGTGTCGTGGCCCCTCGGGCTGGCAGCTGCTCGAGAATCTCGCGGCCGCGAGGTGGACGAGCAAGGCGGCGGCTTGACACGCGGGGACCACATGGGAGAGTGCTCGACGACGCGGATGGCCGGGTTCGTGCTAAATGGGAGTGTCTGTGTTGGTTGCACGCTGGACGGTCGTCGGGATCGTTGTCGCCTTGTCACCAGTGACTGCGCACGCATTGGGAGTGAATCTCGAGGGTGGTGGTGGTGTGTCTGGCTTGACCGCTTAGACTCCCCAGGCCCTCGGTCACGGGGGTACCCCAAGGGCCAGTTGCCCGGCCAACCCCGCCGCACCGAGCCGACCGCCAGCGCCGGTTATACCTGAGGATGCTCGGACAGCCGGCGAGACGCATCGAGGAAGTGGCCCGGTGGCTTCGCCCCGACGCATCTGCCGAGGAGTCGCAGCGGATCCGCTACCTGGTGGGGCAGATCGCCGTCGGGCTGGTGGTGTCGGCCCTCACGGCCATCCAGGGGATGCTCGACGCGAACTGGCTCGCCGATCTCGTCATCACCGGCTTCGCGGCCTCGATGGTCTGCGGGCTCCTCTTGCTCCGGGTGAAGCGAGTCACCTTCTGCCAGGTGGCCCGCTTCGAGCGGGTGCTCCTCGCCGGCTTCTTGGTGTTGATATGCCTCCAGACCGAGCAGCTGGAGCGCGAGCAGTACTACTGGTTCGCGCTGGTTCCGATGACGTCCGCGCTGGTCCTCGGACAACGTGGGGCCTGGGAGGGACTGGTCGACGGGGCCCTCGGCGCGGTGGCGGCCGTCGGGCTCAGGGCCAGCGGCTTCCACTTTCACGCCCCCCCGCCCATTCCCTTGGCCAGCGCCATCGACGTCGGCCAGTTCCTCCTCGGCTTCACCGCGCTCGCCGCCGTCTTCGAGACGCAGCGGAGTCGTCACGCTCGCCAGGCGGAGCAGGCCGCGCGGGCTCGGGGCCTCTTCCTCGCCAACGTCAGCCATGAGCTCCGCACGCCGATGAACGGCGTCATCGGTCTGGCCGAGCTCCTCTCCGCCAGTCCCCTGGGGCCGACCCAGCTCGAGCACCTCGCGCTCCTCCGGCGGAGCGGTGAGGCGATGGTGGCGCTCATCAACGATCTCCTGGACCTCACCAAGCTCGAGGCGGGCCAGTTCAAGCTCGAGCGAGCGTCGGTGTCGGTGCAGGCGATCCTCCACGACGTCAGCGCCCTGGTCGCCTCGAGCGCCAGCGCCCGGGGCGTCTCGGTGGAGTCGAGCGTGGCCCCGTCGGTGCCCCCGTGGATCGAGGGCGACCCGCTCCGCTTGAGGCAGGTGCTGCTCAACCTCCTCGGCAACGCGGTCAAGTTCACCGAACACAGCGGCGTGGTGCGGGTGAGCGCGCGGTGGGACGACGGCTGGCTCGAGCTCTCCGTCGAGGACGAGGGCATCGGGATGAGCCCCGAGGCGGTGAGCCGTCTGTTCAAGCCGTTCCACCAGGCCGACGACACCACGACGCGCCGCTTCGGCGGCACCGGACTCGGCCTCGCCATCACCGCCCAGCTCGCCCAGTTGATGGGAGGGTCGGTCACCGTCACCAGCACGCCGAACGAGGGCTCGACCTTTCGCTTCCGGGTTCCGGCTTCGGTGACGAGCGCCCCGGTCTCTCTGCAGTTGCCTGTGCCGGGCGGCGGCGCGAGCCTCGAGCACGGCCGAGTGCTGGTGGTGGAGGACAACCCCATCAATCAGGTGGTGGCCAGGGGGTTGTGCGAGCGGCTCGGCTTCGAGGTGGAGGTCGTGCAGAACGGCCAGGAGGCGGTGGAGGCCGTGGCGGTCCGTGACTTTCGGCTGGTGCTGATGGATTGTCAGATGCCGGTGATGGATGGCTTCGAAGCGACCGCCCGAATCCGGAAGTTGCCCGAGCCGCGGCGGCAGGTGATGATCGTCGCGCTGACCGCGTCGGCCTACCGGGAGGAGCTCGACGAGTGTCTCGCCGCGGGGATGGATGACACGCTCGTCAAACCGCTGACCTCAGCCGCGCTCCGGGAGAAGCTCGACCACCTCTGGGCTGCTCAGAGGGTGACCGCCATGTAGCGCTTCGACGGAGGAGAGCAGAAGGAAGGCGGCGAACCGAAGCAGTCTGCTGGGGCCGGCCGGTCCCCAGCGGCCCGCATGCGAAGCCCAGTACCAGTGCCGCACCAAGGGCCGCCGAGCGCTCACTCTGGCGGAGGACCGGTTCGTGCGGGCCATCGTGCCGCCCGAGGCACCTGAGCAGGCCATCGTGCTGCTGGAGGATTTCTACCCCTTGGTACTCTCCGAGGCGCAGCGGCTCACTGCCAAGGCGGCGCTCCACGCGGCCACGCACTCAGCAGCGGCCGCCGCGCCGCCAGCGTAGCAGCCTCGGTTCCCCGCGGGCCGGCGACGTCTTTGGGCGCGTCACCTCCGAGCATGGCTCGCAGAGCGGAGGTCCCCACCCGTGTTGGCCACGTCGTTCTCCGCTTGCTCGGGGGGAGTCGCGTCCTCGACCTGGGCCCGCTCGGGCGCTGGCTGGCCGAGTCCCGCTCGGGCGTGGATCTCCCCGAGCACCTCGGGGGCGAACGCGTAGACCGAGACGGCGGCGAGGGCGCTGAGGCCCAAGATGATCGCCAGCCCGAGGCGGATTGCGTTGAACACCTTCGAGGGAGTCGCATTCGTGTGCATGGTAGAGATGTAACGCCCATGGTCCGCCCTTCGAGCCCAGAGACGCGGCACCATGGCCGAGCTCCTTGGGGCTTCCGTCAGCGTACCGACGCGCCATCGAGCTGACCGAAGGTGCTCCCAGTGGCCTTGTGCTTACCGGCCTGCTTCTCGGAGTTGGCCCGTACCCGCCATCGCCGCCCGCCGCGCTCCCCTGCACTGACGCAAGGAGGCGCGGCGTCGCCACGAGGCAGTATACGGTGCGCCCATGGCTCTCGACACCACGACCCGCGCGGACCTCATCTCGCGTGAGCTCTCCCTTCCCGTCAGGGGAGTCGCCGCCACCCTCGAGCTCTTGCAGGGTGGGGCGACCGTTCCCTTCATCTCTCGCTACCGCAAGGAGGCCACCGGTGGACTCGACGACGAGGCCATCGCCCGCATCGCTACGCACGCCAAGGTCGTGGACACCAGGGAGGGTCGCCGCGAGGCCATTCTCCAGAGCCTCACCGAGCAAGGCGTGCTGACCCCCGCGCTCGAGAAGGCCATCGCCGGGGCCACGACGGTCACCGCGCTCGAGGACCTCTACCTCCCGTTTCGCCCCAAGCGGCGGACCCGCGCGATGGTGGCGCGCGAGCGAGGGCTCCAACCACTCGCCGACGTCCTCCTGGCCCAGGGCGCGGCCGCCGGCACCCGTGACGCCCTGGCGCGACCCTACCTCTCGGTCGACAAGGAGTTGCCCGACGTCGACTCGGTCTGGGCCGGGGCACGGGACATCGTGGCCGAGGCCATCGCCGAGCGGCCCGAGCTCCGCGCGACGATTCGGCAGCTCTTCGTCGACGAGGCCGAGCTCAGCGTCGAGGTCGCTCGCGGCAAGTCGAAGGCACCCGAGCTGGCGAAGTACGCTGACCACCTCGGCCGGCGGGAGCGCGCCACTCAGGCTCCTTCGCACCGAATACTCGCCGCCGAGCGCGGAGAGACCGAGGGCCTGCTCAAGGTGTCGCTCGAGCTCGAGCCTCAAACGGTGCGCTCGAGGGTGCGCCAGGCGGTGGTGCGCCGGGGCGCGGCGCCGGTGCTGGCCTCCGAGATGGAGTCGGCCCTGGAGGACGCCACCGAGCGGCTCCTCTTGCCCTCTCTCGAGAGCGAGCGCCGGCGGGCCTTGAAGGAGCGAGCCGACGAGGAGTCCATCGCCGTCTTCGCCAAGAATCTCACCGCGCTGTTGCTCGCCGCGCCGCTCGGTGGGAAGCCGGTGCTGGCCATCGACCCGGGCCTGCGCACGGGGTGCAAGGTCGCCGCCCTCGACGCCAAGGGCGAGGTGCTGGCCCACGAGACCATCTACCCGCACACCGGTCGAGAGTCGGAGGCCGGGGTCCAGCTCGCCCGCCTGCTCAAGCAGCACCCCAGCGTGGCCATCGGCATCGGCAACGGCACCGCTGGCCGGGAGACCGAGGCCTTCGTGAAGAAGCTCCAGCTCGCCGGGGCCATCGCCAAGGACGTGAAGGTGGTGAGCGTCAGCGAAGCCGGCGCCTCGGTGTACTCGGCGTCTGAGGTCGCGCGCGCCGAGCTGCCGTCGCTCGACGTGACGTTGCGGGGCGCCGTGTCCATCGGCCGCCGCCTGCAGGACCCGCTCGCCGAGTTGGTGAAGATCGACCCCAAGAGCATCGGCGTTGGCCAGTACCAGCACGACGTCGACCAGTCAGCTCTCGGCGCCGAGCTCGACAGAGTGGTGGAGCGGGTGGTCAACCGGGTAGGCGTCGAGCTCAACACCGCCTCGCCGACGCTGCTGCGCTACGTCGCGGGGCTGGGGCCGGCGCTGGCCTCGGCCATCGTCGCCTACCGGGCCCAGCACGGCGCCTTCGCCACTCGCGCCGAGCTCAAGGACGTGCCGCGGCTCGGGGCCCGGGCCTTCGAGCAATGCGCCGGGTTTCTCCGCATCACCGGTGGCAGCGAGCCCCTCGATGCGAGCGCCGTGCACCCCGAGCGCTACACGGTGGTGACGAAGATGGCGAAGGACCTCGGCGTGACGCGGAAGGCGCTGGTGGGTGACGACTCGCTGGCGGGGAAGGTCGAGCCCAAGCGCTACGTCGACGAGGCGGCCGGGCTGGGCCTCCCGACGCTGGCCGACATCGTCCTCGAGCTCAAGAAACCAGGCCGTGACCCCCGGGCCGAGTTCGTCGAGGTGGGCTTCGACCCGAACATCACCGAGCTGGGCCACGTGAAGCCGGGCCAGGTGCTCAACGGCATCGTCACCAACGTCGCCGCCTTCGGAGCCTTCGTCGACATCGGTGTCCACCAAGACGGGCTGGTGCACGTCAGTGAGCTCGCCAACACCTTCGTCAAGGACCCCTCGGAGGTCGTCAAGGTTGGCGACCGGGTGAAGGTGAAGGTGCTGCAGGTCGATGAGGCGCGCGGACGCATCGGGCTGTCCATCAAGGCGCTCCAGGGGCCGCCACCGGCCTCCGCGCGAGGCCACTTCAACGCCCCGAGGCTCTCCACGCGGCGGTGAGGTGGCGACCGCGCGGTCGTCGGTGTCGGCGGACCTCGAGCAGATGGCCGACCACCGAGGGCTCCGGGCCCAGCTCCCTGCAGCAGGACTGCGAGGTCCGGTCGCACAATAAGAACAGCCAGTGTTCTCATTGTGCGGCGCAATGGAGCGGTGGGGCTGATGGCTTGCTCGGGCACTATGCGCTGGCTCCCCGCCCGTCACGCCGACGCAGCGAGCACCCCTCTTCGCGCGGGTCGCGGGTCTCCTCGCCGTTGGGCACTCCGCGCTTGGAGTCTGCCGCGCCTTCTCGTGAATGGTGGCACCGTGCTATTTCCCTCCTTCGCGTACGGAGGTCGCATCATGTTCGTGGGGATTGTCGTGGGGGTGTTGCTGGGCGCCGCGCCGATACAGTTGGCGGCTGCGCACGTCACGGTCACTGGGCTCTACAACCAGCGCGGCGAGACGTTCCTCGAGCTCGCCACCAAGGTGCTCGTGGCTGGAGGTGTCACCGTCATCACCCCGGCGCAGGCTAGCGCTCGCCTGGGCCACGCCAAGAAGGCCGAGCTGTTTGCCTGCGAGGAGCGCTGTGCCCCGGCCTTCGGTGAGGCGCTGGGCGTTCAGGGCGTGCTCGAGGGAAGCATCCGCTCAGCCGGCCCCGACGGCCTGCGGGTGACACTCCGGGTGGTCTCGACCGAGAGCGGCCAACCGCTGAGCACCTTCTTCGAGGGCGGCGTCGACGAGGGGCGCGTCTCGAGCGTGGTGGAGCATGGCGCCAAGGTGCTCGCGGCCGACCTCTCTTCGGGGGAGCTCCAGAGGCTCGCGATCTCGCCGGCGGTTCATGCCAGCACCACCTCACCCGCGCTCCGAAAAGTGGGCTGGGGCCTCCTGGCGCTGGCGGTCGTCGGCGCGGCGGGCGGCACGGGTGTCATGGTCCGGCGAGCCGATGTCGTCGCTGAGGCCGAGTCCATCGTCACCGATCCAGGAAACGCCGCCACGCTCCGGACTGAGGCATCCCAGCTCAGGGCGCTGAGCATCGGGAGCTTCTGTGTCAGTGGCTTAGCACTCGTCGCCTCGGCGATTCTTCTCGGGCTGGGCTTCGCGGAGAACCCGGTGAGCCTCGGCGTTGGAGTGGAGCCGGGCGGGGCCATGCTGGGAGTGCGCGGCGCGTTCTGACTGAATGCCCGGTCTCCATCACCCGCCCGGGGCCGACGTCAGCGGGCCGCCCGGATGAACGTCGCGGTCTCCTCGATGGACTTGAGGCCTTCGTCGAGGAAGGGGGCGAACAGCTGCCAGTCGTGGCACATGCCGTCCCAGACTTTGAGCTCGACCCGAACCCCGGCCTTTCTCATCGCTTCGGCGAGTCGGGAGGAGTCAGACAGCAGAATCTCCCAGCTCCCGACGTGGATGAGCGTCGGCGGCAACCCGCGAAAGTCCGCATAGAGCGGCGAGACGCCCCGGGCCTTCGCGTCACCGCCCCCGACGTAGAGCATGGCGACGAGCCGCATCAGCTCGGGGGTCAAGAGCGGAGCGTCGGCGAGCGTCTTGAACGTCTCGCCCTCGTTGGCCAGGTCCACCGCGGGGGAGTAGAGCGCCAGCGCGCCCGGCAGCGCGAGCCCCCTGTCCCGTGCCCTGAGGGCCGTGGCGAGCGCGAGGTTGCCGCCGGCGGAGTCACCGCACAACGTCATGGTCTTCGGCGAGTAGCCGTTCGCGAGCGCCCACTCGTAAGTGGCGAACGCGTCGTCGTGGGCCGCCGGCGCGGGGTGCTCGGGTGCGAGCCGGTAGTCGGCCGCCAGCACCGGGCCGCCGCTCACTCGGGAGAGGTGCGTGGCGATCACCCGGTGCGAGCGGCTGGAGCCGAAGATGAACCCACCGCCGTGGTAGAAGATGATGAGATCCTTCCCGTCGGACCCGGGGGCGCGGACGAGGTCGCCTCCGAGTGGGCCCGCCCCGACCCGTTCGATCCGGCAGCCCTCGACGACGGGGGTCGCGGCCATCGTTGCCTCCCACCACGAACGCATCGCCTCGGGCGTAGCGTTCTCGGGGGGCGGGTTCTTCGCGCTCATTTGGAGGATCTGCTCGAGTTGGGCCTTCGACATGGCGTCGTCTCTCTCTTTCTTTCGTTCACGGTCAGGGGTATCGCGATCGATAATCTCGATGCGTGATGTGCGCCTGGGGAACGGCCCGCATGACGTCACTTCACACTCACCCACGCGCGAACTTGGACCGCACCGCGAGTCCGCCCGCGCCGAGCACGCAGCCCAGGGCCAAGACCCATTTCACGATGGCCGCGCCGTTGCTCATGAGCACGTGCGCAGGGGTGATGTTGGCCTGGTCGGCAAGGTACGAGAGGTGAAACAGATTTTCGGTGAGGTCGCAGGCAGCGGCCACGAACGGGAGGGCGAGCAGCGCGTTGAACCGCGGCGGAACTCGGTTGGCGTTGAACCCCTTCGCCAGGGCCGTCGCGAGGAACATCGCGTACCAGAGCGGGTGAACGTTGTCGAAGCGGTAGTGCGACGCGTAGGTGTCGAGCAAGCCCGCGGCCGCCCAGCGCGCGAAGATCTCGCGCACGTGGTCCGCGGACAGCGTCGTCTGCACCACGAGCATGTCCGCCCCCAGCGGGTGAACGATCACCCCGATGATGGCCTGTGAGACGAAGTAGATGAGGCCGAACACGAGGATCAACCACCAAGCATCGAGACGGTCACGCAGCATGGCGAACAAGGGGACGATCCTCCGGTGGTGCCGTGAGACGAAACCACCGACGCGTCCGGGCGGCAAGCGCGGCGGCGCATCGGGTTCCGCGTCAGCCTATGACATGGACGATCTCTCCGATGGGCTCGATGACCAGCCGCAGCCGGTCGCCTTGCCGCAACCAGTTCCCTGTCTCCATTCCGCTGCCGTCAGGGAGCGTTCCGGTGGCGATCAGCTCGCCAGCATAAAGATGCTCACTCCGGGACAGATGTGCCAACACCTCGCCGGGGCTCCAGCGCATGCCCTGTGTCGAGGTGCGAGCCACGCACTGCCCGTTGATCTCCACCCAGGCGGCGAGCTGGTCTACTCGCGGCAGGATCTCGTCGGCGGTCGCCAGGGTCTGAGAAATGGAGCTCAGGAAGTGCTTCGATTTCTGAGGCCCCAGCCCCGTCTGCATTTCTGCTCGCTGTACATCCCGGGCCGAGAAATCGTTGAGGACGACGAAGCCTCCGATGGCCTCCAATGCCTCGCTGGGTGTCGCGTTGAAGAGCGGCTTGGCCAACACCCACGCCAGCTCCAGCTCGTAGTCGAGGGCCTGGGTGTAATCGGGAACCCGCACGGGCGCTCCGCTCGGCACGATCGTCAGGTGATTGCCGAAGTAATACACGGGCTGACGACGCCAGAGCGCTGCCGGTCGAAAGGGAGGAAACGGCCGGCGGAGCAGCGCCTCATAGGCCTGGCTGAGGCGAAAGACGACAGGCAGAAACCGGCGCGCATAGCCACGGGAAGACTGCACCCAGTGCCGCTCGTAGAGCATGCAGTCGCGAAAGGACTTCGGCTGAAACGGCAGCGCCCCCTCGCCATCACCAGCCATCTCGGGCGGTAGGGCCTGAAGCCATGAGAGCGCATCGGGCGGCAGATCCTCCCAGCGGCCGTCGGACTCGCTCTGCAAGGCGCTGCCTCGGGGCAGACTGGAATCCGTTCGGCGCCGAAGCTTCACGTGGCCCATCCTCCCACCCGTGGCTCATCGGGGTCGGAGCGCCGAACGAGCCGCGAGGCGCTCCCCTCGGCGTTCGGGGTGGGTTTTGCGCTATCGACCATATCATAGATTTTCATGCGACCTCCTCGTGCCACATCGAAATTCTCGGTCAAGATTAACCATGGGTCTTCTTCATTGGAAGAGTCGGAGTTGTATTGCGGTTGCGAATCAGTGCTGCCGTTTGGCAAGTTCGCGGGCCCGTGCGAGCATTCGCTTGTCGTCAGGAGGGTCGTGGACCGGCCGCGCCTCCAGCAGGCGAGCGAGAAGGGCTTGGGCTTTCTCGTCTTCCCCTGCCATCAGGTAGGTCTCGGCGAGAAAGACCAGGGCGCGAGGGTTGGCAGGGTTGACCTTCAGCGCCAGGAGTAGTTCGTCGCGTGAACGGTCGAGGTCCCGCTTTGGCCAAGGCAACAACGAATAATAGCGGCCTTTCACCACGTGGGGAGCGCCGCCATCGAAGTTCGCATCGAGTGTGATGGCGGTGTCGAGGAGCTTCACCAGGCGTGGCTCGAGACCCTCCTGAAGAGCTCGCAGGATGCCGGAGACCTCCGCATACGAGCCCAGGTTCACGGCGGCCCAATAGAAGCCCTTCACGCTCTGTGGGTTCTTCCGGCCGGCCTTCTCACCGAAGTCGACGCCCTCCTTCAGGTACTTCGCTCTTTGCGCGGCGTCCGGCGTCGTCTCGGCCATCCAGAATCGGAGGCGTGACATGCGCCACAGCGTCTCGAAGTCCTCTGCTTGGCCCTCAAGCGACGCTTGAAGGTGCGCCGCGATCTTCTGGGTGGCTCCGGGCTCATCTCGCTTGAGCCACAGCGCATCGGGAGTCTCCGCCTCATCTGCGAGTGCTATGGACGCCATCAACAAGCTCGTCAGCACCCACCTGTTTCTGGTCAGCATTCTGGGTCTTCCTTGTCGGCCGCTACCGAGGGCGAAGCACGGGCGCGAAGCAGGTACCGGGGCGGGGCACCAACACTACGGGCCCGAAAGTGACTGAGCCGGCGGTCGCGAGAATCGACACCTGGCTGAGTCCGGATTGGTCGACGATCAGGAAGAGCCCCGTCGCCGAGGTGCTCGCGCCAAACGCGCTGAAGGTCGAATCGGGGTAGAGCACCACCAACGCCCTTCCATCGACCCGGGAGACTCTGGCCCCCGCGACACCAGCCGAGCCATCAGTGACAACGCCGAGGATGAAGCCGGTCGCCAACAGGGTCGGCTGGCCGAGGCCGGTGGCGAGTTCTTGTGCGAGACTGAGCGGCGTGGCGAACACCTGCGCAGAGGTGAGCCCCTTCTTGTCAGCATCTGCCTCACTCGCCCACTGCGTCAGGCCGCTCACTGTCGCGTAGAGCCGACCGGAGTTGTCGGAGACCTCCGCAAAGAGTCCTCCTGAGACGTTCGTCACCACGATCGCGGGCGCCGAGAACGTGGAGGTCGACGTCACCGACGTGCTCATCAGAGAGATCGGCACCAGCGCCCTGGCAAAGTCGTATGGCGCGAATACCGACAGCGTCGCGCCGCCAACCGAGGCCGCCCCAAACGGAGTGACAATTCCCGACACGTTGATCGTCACGGGGGGGTGCGAAATATCGGGTACGAGCGCAGCGAAATAGCATTGTCCCCTCGACTGAAGCAGCGTCGTCGACCTGAAGCTCCACCCAGCCTTCGTCGCCGTCACAGAAACCTGTGACACGGCTTGGCCAGGCCCCAACACGAAGAGGCCACTGGCCGACGTCGCGGTCCCGTCGAAGCGGGTGAAGGTGGAGTCGGGGTACAAGACCGTCAGGGCCTTCCCGTCTACACGGCCCACCACTGCGCCCGCCACTGGCATCGTGCCATCACTCACCACGCCCATCACGAAGCCCTCCGCCAGCAATGTCGCCGCTGGCATCTTTGTCGCGAGCGTCGTCACCAGGGTCGCCGACACCGCGAACACCCTCGCCTGCGTCATCGCCACCTTGTCCACGTCGGCTTCGCTCGCCCATTGCGTGAGGCCGCTGACCGTCGGGTACAGCCCAGTTCCCGTCACTCGGGCCAGCACTCCCTGCGAGACGTCGGTGACGTCGACGCTCTCGAGGTCGAAGACGTCACCGCCCACGACCCGTCCAGCGCCGCCGTCCAGCGCGTTCGCGCCAGCCGAGTTCACCAAGTCGTACGGCGACAACACTTCTACAGTCGCCCCTACGACAGTGGTCGAGTCCAGCGACGTAACCGTCCCACCCACCTTGATGCGCACAGTGGGCGAGTCGGCTGACTGCTGCACCACCGCGAAGCTGCAGGCGCCACTCTTCAGTGGCGCGATGGTGGTTGAAAACGCATGGCCGCTCTTGGCCGCGTCGAGGTCGAGGAACAGAAGCGCTGGGTCAGCCGCGACAACGAAGAGGCCGCTGGCTGACGTCTCGGTTCTGGAGACACTCTTGAGGTCGGGCGAAAGGTAATAGACGTTGAGCGCCAGCACGCCGCCAGCACTGACGCGAGCGCCCGCCAGAGGCTGCGCGCCGTCAGTCACCACGCCCATGACGAAGCCACTGTCGAGCAGCTCAGGCCTCCCGAGGAGTGCCGCCACTCGGCCCGCCTCTTCGCGCGAGACGACGAAGGTCCTCGCGTCTCCCTTGTCCGTCTTGGTCGCTTCATTCGAGTAGTTCACCACCCCACTGATGGTGGGGAAGAGGAACTCTGAGCCATTTGAGAGGACGACGAGGCCATCGTTCACGGCTGTCACATCGACGCTTGGCGCAGACCACCCGCCGTCGGCGTCGACATCGGTCTCCGCCAGCACCTTTGGGGCATCGGCCGTCACCAGGTCCTTTGCGCCGTAGAGCCTGAGACGAGGCTGCCCACCATCAGCATTCCCGACGACCGTCGACGACCCGGCGAACGAGACCTTCGTCGTCGGCGTGGGTGACTGGCCACAGGCGGCGAGCGCCGCCACGAGCAATACCGCGTACGAGAGCCCCATGAATGGTTTTCGCATTTGCATCACGGTGTTCCTGGACTGAAGGCCCCGGTCGCGCGAAGCAACCGCAGCGCAGCGAGCTGAGCGTTGAGGGACTCGGCGACGACGGAGGTCTCCGCGTTCGATAGGGCGGTGGTCGCGTCGGAGAGGTCGACGGGCGAGGCGGCCCCCGCGCTGAAGTTCTTCGTGATGATGCTCTCGTTCTCTCGAGCGAGGCTGAGCTGCTCCTGGGCCTTGAGCCGATTCGCGCGTGCGCTCGTCAGATCGAGCTTCGCGCGTCGCACCTCGTCGTGGACCCGTGCGACGGAGGCGTCCACCGTCGCGTTCGCTTCCAGCGCCTTGAGCCGCGCCTCCTTCAGCTCGACCTCGCGCTGCCCGCCGTCCCATAGCGTCCACTTCATGAGCACCGAGGCAGACCACATGCCGTGATTCGCGGCAAACAGGTCGCCGTTGCTCGTGAGCAACAGGGCCGTCGCGGCCACGGACGGCGCGTACTTGTATGGCACACTTCGCGCGCTTGCCTCGGAGAGCCTCACTTGCCTGCGGGCGACCTCAAGATCTGGTCGCTGCGCCATGGCCACCGTATCCAGGTCAGCAGAGGACTCGGGAATGGTCGGCTCTTCAGGGCGCCCCACCTCGAAGTCGTCCTCGCGACCGAGGAGCGACGCCAGTGCGCTCCGAGCGGCGGCGTACGAATTCCGTGCCCTCAAGAGGTCCTGCTCAGTACGCGTCCGGTCGAGCTGCGCCCGCACGAGGCCAATGTGTGCGAGCGCGCCGGCCCTCACCCTGGCCTGGGCGTCGCGCTCGTGCGCAAGGACATTCTCCAAGATGCGCTCTTGGACCAGCACGCCCTCCTTGAGCGCCGCGGCTTGGTAGTACAGCTCGGCTACCGCGAAGAGCACATCGCGCCGCGCCTGCTCGACTCGCTCTTTCGCCAGGTCCTCGCCAAGCTCGGCCTCGTGGAACTTCGGCCAAAGCTCGGGAACCAACAGGGGTACTGTGAGCGTCACCGCTGCGCCGAGCTGGTTCTCCTTGAGCAGCGTGGTCTTGTTGTAGCCCGAGGGGACGATGATGGTATTCGACGCAGTCCCCGGCGGGTTCGAAGTCGAGATGGGCCTCGACGGGTCATAGGCGGGCCCATTGAGCGCGGTCGAGCCGACGGTGCGCACGTAATAGCCCGAGGGAATCTGGAAGGAGACTTCGCTCGAATTCCGCGCGTAGGTGCCGTAGGCCTCGACCTGGGGTAACTGGTGTGTCCAGACCTTTTGCAGATTGAGCTGGGCTTGCTGGAATCGAAGGCGCGCCACCTTCAGGTCCGCGTTCTTCGCTTGGGCCTGCTGGTAGGCCTCGCCCAGAGAAAGCGCGGCAGCGGGCGCCTGACCCAGACTGAGAGCTATGAGAAGTGCGAGTGACATGGTGTTCTTCCTTTAGAATCAGCGCTCGGATGAAGCCGGTGTGAGCGGTTCCTCTGTCGTCGACTGCTCCTTCACCGGGTGCCCCCAGGAGCCCCAGGAGAGAATGCGCAGATCGAGCACGAAGACCGAGTACATCACTGGCACCAGCAGCAGCGTGATGAACGCCGCGATCGAAAGCCCACCGATCTGCGCGTAGCAGAGGGGCTCCCAGAGGGGGCCACCGTGCAAGGCGAGAGGTATCAACCCGAACACAGTCGCCGCCACGGTGATCATCACTGGCCGCAAGCGCACGATTCCCGCTTCGATGAGCGCCTCTCTCAAGGGCATCCCTGCCTCGTGAGCCTCCTCAATGAAGTCGAAGAGCACGACCACGTGGCTGACGATGACCCCCACCAGGCTGGCGATGCCCAGAAAGCCCATGAACCCGAAGGGCACCCCGGCGAGCGAGAGCGCGCCCAGCGCCCCGACCGCGCCGAAGGGGATTGCGGCGAACACGATGAGCGGCTTGACCGCGCTGCGGAACTCGAAGACAAGCACCAGGTAAATGAGCCCAACCGACAACAGGAGGGCCATGGCCACTTGCTTGAAGCCTCGCTGCTGGGCCTCCTGTTCGCCGCCGATCTCCATTCGATATCCAGGCGGCAGCTGTCGTTCGATCTCTCGCAGCGCAGGCAGCCCCGCCGAGAGCGTCTGAGAGGCGAGGGTGCCTTCGGCCGGAAAGGCCGAGACGGTGATGGTGCGAAAGTGGTCCCGCCGCGCGATCTTCTCTGGCTGCATGTCGAAGTGGAGAGACGCGACCTGTTGCAGCGGCACCTTGCCCGTATCCTTCACGTCGTGGGCCGAGAAGACATAGAGATTCTTCAGGTCTTCGAAACGCTGCCGCTCAGTGGCGCGTAAGCGAATCATCACTGGGATCTCACGGTCCTTCTGGCGGAGCGTCGTCACTTTCATACCGCTGGTCGCGGCCACCGCGGAGAGCGCCACGTCGGCATTGGTCACACCTGAGAGGTTGGCTCGGTCGGGATCGACCAGAATCGGCAACACCATCGTGTCGCCGCCCCAGTCGTCGCGAACTTTGGTGGCCGTCGGCACCGCCCGTAAGGCACGCTTCGCTCGCTCTGCGAGTCTCCGCAGCTCGACGCCGTCGTCACCGATGAACCGAATGGAGACTGGAATACCCACGGGCTCTCCTGTCTCGAGTTGCTCTGCGTCGGCGCGGGCGCCGACGAGCGAGCGGTCGAACTCGGTCTGGAGCCGGCGAACGAGCTCGGCGGTGTCGTACTTGTCTTTCACCTTCACAAGGAGTTGGGCGTAGCTGAGCTGAGCCTGACGGGGGTTCACCGCGAACCAGAAGCGAGGCAACCCGCCCCCGACGGCAGTGGTGATCGAAGTCAGCACTTCACGCTGCTCCTTCTGCGGCCCCGCGTGAGGGTGCTCTCGCGCAAAGTCCTCGGCGACCTTGCGAGTCAGTCTTTCCACCTCGATCGCGGCACGCTCGGTGTTGGCGAAGGTGGAGTCTTCGGCTACTGTTCCCGCAACCGTGGCCGG
>PMBV01000045.1 GCA_003153055.1 Myxococcales bacterium | reverse complement strand
GGCTGCTCCGGTTCGCCGCTTTCTTTATCCTCTTCTTACATGGGGCTTGCCTACGATCCGACCATGGACTTCCTCCGGTACACCGATGGCACCGTCAACCACTGGGCCAAGCTCGAGCGCCCCAGCGTCTACCTCGAGGGCGGGCACGTCGTGGCGTTCACCTTCGCAGGGGTCGACGTGGAGAAGGACAACGATCAGGGCAATGACAACCATGGCAGTAAGGTCATCGTCGTGCCCTTCGATGGCCGGGCGTTCGACCGGGAGATCTCCGGTGAGATCGATGACGCCGGGGTCGATGCGGGGCCCAGCCCCGGGGACCATGACGCTGGGTCCAGCCTCCCCCGTGACGGCGGCTCGATCGCAGGCGTCGACGCGGGGTCGACCGCGGACGGCGGAGGCTCCGCCGCGGACGCCGGAGGTCCCGCCACGGACGGCGGGGGCTCTAGTGGAGATGCTGGGTCCGACTCGAGGGTGGTGGGAGGGGCCTGTCAGTCTGGACCAGGCCAGGGGCCATGGCCCCTGTGGCTGTTTCCCATCGCTGCCTTCGCGGTGCGCACCCGCCTTCGTCGACGGGCTGGGCCCCGGTGATTGCGAAGGCGAGGTCGCCTCGGTCGGGACCGGGTCCTCACTGCTTCGGACAGCCCAAGCGCTCCGTGCCGATGGCGACGTCGTCAATCCACATCGTTCGCGCGTCGTCGGCCTGGTACGACTCCCAGCCGACGTCAATGCGCTCGAAGGACGGTGCTGTCCACACGAAGTCTTGGCTCTGCGCGCCGCACCCCTGGCCGGTGCCGTTCATCGCCAGGTCGGTCAGCTCGTTTCCGTCGAGCCAGAACCGCATCTGGTTCTTGGTCCCATCGAAGCTCCACTCGGCACAGGCCCATTTCCCCACTGGGACGACCTTCTGGTTCGCATGCAGATAGCAGTCGCTCGAAATTCCGACCGGCGGCGTCTGGTAGGTGTCTGGCGTCTCGTAGTTGGCCATGAGCTGGTTCCCCGCGAAAGTGCCGCCATTGGTGACGGGGTGCTGTCCCCCATAGCGGTAGAAGGCGTGGTAGTTCTTACCTGGCACCATTCCGTAGCCATCGATGAACGTCCAATGGACGTCCTTAGTGGGGGACGACTCCAACCAGAACATCATGCGCCCGAAGAGGGCGTTTCCGCTCACCGGAAGCTTCGACCCCTGAAAGGCCAGCATGGCCGAGCGGTACGTCTTGTCCGCGGGCGCTTCCGCAACCGAGACCTTCACTGCGTGAGTGCCACTGAAGGCACGAGTGGTTTCGACGGTGATGGTGGAGTTCTGCGCATTCGAGAGCGACACGCTCCACGGACTTCCCGGCGGGGCCCCTGTCGCGAACTGTTCGAAGTCATCGCATACCAGCGCGTTCTTGCATTTCGGGTCCTGCTGGCCGGCGTCGCTCTGGCCGCCCGTGCCGCCCCCGGTCCCGGTCGTAGACCCGGCGTCCGCGTGACTTCCGCTCCCTCCCCCGGAGGCATTGGTCCCGCCACCCCCGCCTGAGGCACTGCTCCCGCCGCCTCCTCCACTGGCACGCCCGCCACCGGCAGCGCCGGCGTCTCTTTTCGCCTCATAGACGGGGCCGCAGGCGAGCAAGCCACCGGCGGAGCAGAAGAGGAGTGCACCAAACAGCCAAGACTTTCGTTTGCTTTCTCTCATAGGCACTTTGTCAGGCCCCAGGCCAGATCACTCGAAGGGGTTGCGGGAAACTCTCAAAACACGGGGTAAGGCAGGTCGACCCGAATACAGAGGTGGACCGAGGCGAAGCGGGTCATTGCCAGGGGAGTGGACCACGGCAGCTTGTGCGATGCGTGCCCCGCGATGCCACCGCAAGGTCCTTGCGCAGAGTGCCCTTGGGCGACCAAGTTGTGCGTATTGTGCTCGAGTGGTGGCTCAGTCGCGTCGAGGAGGTGGCCCGGTGGCTCCGGCCCGGCAATGCGTCCGGCGACGAGGCCCTGAGGATCAAGTACGTCGTGGGTCAGGTCGGTGTCGGGCTGCTGGTCTCGGCCCTGGCGGTCGTCGCTGACCTTCTCGACGGGGACCCCGTATCGGCGGCGATAACCGCGGCGTTCGCGGGAGTCCTCGTCGGCGGGCTCCTCTTGCTTCGGTTCGGCCGGGTCGCCTTCGCGACGGTCGCGCGGGTCGAGCAGATGGACCTCATCGCATTCCTCATCTTGATGCACCTCCAGACCGAGAAGGTGCATGTCGAGCAGTTGTATTGGTTTGCGCTCGTTCCGATGACGTCGGCGCTGATGCTCGGCCAGCGCGGCGCCTGGGGTGGGATGCTCTTCGGGACCGCGGGGGTGGCCGTGGCCGTGGCGCTCCGAGCACTGGGGTTCCACCTCCAAGCGCCCTCGTCGAGCTGGGTGGGGCAGGCGATCGACATCGTCCAGTTTCTCCTCGCATTCACCGCGCTGGCCACCGTCTTCGAGAGGGTGCGCATCCGCCACGCGCTCGAGGCTGAGCGCGCCGCGAAAGCCCGGGGCATGTTCCTCGCCAACGTGAGCCATGAGCTCCGCACGCCCATGAACGGCGTCATCGGCCTGGCCGAGCTCCTTTCGACCAGCCGTCTCGAGCCCATGCAGCGAGAGCAACTCGCCCTCCTCCAGCGGAGCGGCGAATCGATGGTGGCCCTCATCAATGACCTGCTCGACCTCACTAAGCTCGAGGCCGGGCAGTTCATGCTGGAGCAGGTATCGGTCTCGGCGCAGACCGTGGCGGCCGACGTGCGCTCGTTGCTCGCGCCGAGCGCCAGCGCCAGGGGGGGTGAGCATCGAGCTCGACTTCGACGCCTCCGTTCCTCCGTGGATCCTCGGTGATCCGCTTCGGCTCAAGCAGATCTTGCTGAACCTCACAGGCAACGCCATCAAGTTCACTGAGCGAGGTGGTGTGGTGCAGGTGCGGGCGCGGTGGGCCGATGGCCGGCTCGAGCTCGAGGTGGTGGACTCCGGCATCGGGATGACGCCCGAGGTACTCGCGCGTCTGTTCAAGCCGTTCCACCAAGCCGACGAGACGACGACGCGCCGCTTCGGCGGTTCCGGCCTGGGCCTCGCCATCACCGCGCAGCTCGTCAAGCTCATGGAGGGCGACGTCACCGTCGAGAGCACGCCCTTCATCGGCTCGACGTTCCGCGTTCGCGTGCGCGCCCCGGTCGCCGCTGCACCACCCTCGACCGCCGCGGGGCCCACGCTGCTGACCGGCGCGGGCGTCGCCCGAGGCAAGGCGCTCGTGGTGGAGGACAACCCCATCAGCCAGGTGGTGGCCAAGGGGCTCTGTGAGCGCCTCGGGTTCGAGGTCGAGGTGGTGGAGAATGGCCAAAAGGCCGTCGATGCCGTGGCGGCGGGGGAGTACCAGTTGGTGCTGATGGACTGTCAGATGCCGGTGATGGACGGATTCGAGGCGACGGCGAAGATCCGCCAACTGACCGAGCCCCGCTGCAAGGTCGCCATCGTCGCGCTGACGGCCTCCGCCTACCGCGAAGAGCTCGACCAGTGCCTCGCCGCGGGAATGAATGACACGCTGGTCAAACCGCTGACCACGGCGGCGCTCGCCGAGGTCGTCGTTCGCCTCTGGGCACGAGCGCCAGCCACCGCCGCTGATACGTGAAAACGTCGGCCGGCGAAGGCGACGTCGCCATCGGACTGACGGAGCTCGGCCGGGTCGTCCTGGGTCATGTCCGACGCAGGCCAAGGCGCCTCACAGATCAACCACCCTGGAGGGGAGCGCGACCAGCGCCCGCTGCGCCAGCCAGGGTCGAGCCCCGGACGAGTGGTTGGTGACCATCGCACTGGCAATGAGGGAACGAGGTGAATCGGGTGGTGAGCCGGTTGCACCCGACGTGGCTGAGGCACCGCCCGGCGATTATGAATCCTTGGTCGGACTGACCGGGGGCTCGTCGAGGCATGGTGCGCTGGGCCACGTTCATCAGCATCGCGGCCGGATTCCTGGCCGGCTGCGATCAAGCCTCAGCGCCGCCGAGACTGGACTCGGTGGTGCCCGCGTTCGTCGACGGACGCGAGGAGGTGGTGCTCAAGCTCCGCGGGAGCTTCCCGCCTGCGGTGACGGTGGATATGTGCTCTTGCCGCACAACGGCCACCGNNAGATATGGACTCCCCGTTGCGCTCCTCGGTTTCGGTGGCCCACCGCGCGTGGCTGGAGCAGCTCGACGGCGGGCTTCTGCTCCCGACCCAGTGGCTCGACCAGGGCCACATCGACGCGGTGCTGCCCGCTGGCATCGCCCCGGGAGTGTACGCGCTCAAGCTCGAGGGCCCGCGGGGACTCACGACCACGTTGGGGGACGCCCTCGCCGTGGACCCTGACGCAGGTTCGGGCGCGGGAACCGATGGTGGAGGTGATGGCGGTGCCGCGGACGCCGGAGCCGATGATGGTGCAGTGGATGCCGGAACCGATGGCGGTGCAGTGGATGCTGGAACCGATGGCGGTGCCGCGGACGCTGGAGCCGACGGCGGCGGGGCTGATGCCGGGCGCGATGGCGGGTGCAATCGGGTGACCTACGTCGACGGTGACGGCGACGGCCACGGAGTCGCCGCCTCCGCCGCCATCGACTGTAGCCCTGCTCGGGTCTCAGTTGGAGACGACTGCAACGACGCAGACCCGCTCACCCACCCTGGCGCCACCGAGGTCTGCAACGGCCTTGACGACAATTGTAACGGTCTGGTCGACGAGGGCGTGTGCCCGCTGGATGCCGGGTGGACGGCGCGCATCGACACCGGTGGTGCGAGCGCCGACTGGATCACCGCTTGGAGCTACGGCAGGGGCGCCGTGTGGATCGCCGGCCGCACCCAGGTGATGTCTCGCACGGGAGAAGGGGCCTTCGTCTCCACCTCCGGCTGCCCCAATTGGGCCAACGGCTCGTGGGCGAGCGCCGACGGGACGGCGACGATAGGGTTCGGCAGCGCTGGCGTCGGCAACGCCGGTTTCGCAGACGCCAGGCCCGACGGCGGCCTCTGCACGAATTGGCAGTCGACGAACAACCCGGTGACCGGGGTAGTGGGCTTTGCGCTCGCCGACGGAGGTGTCGTCCGCTTCGCACTCTCCCGGCGTGGCGAGCTGTGGCAGCTCGAAGGGGGCACCTCGCTGCAACTCTCCGCTCCGGCTGTCGACCAAAGACTGTTGAGCGATCTCCATGGGAGCAGCCCATCGACGCTGATGGCAGTCGGCAGTGGCACCAGCGGCGGCCCGTCGGCCTTTGTGTGGAGAGACGGAGGATGGTCCGAGGAGGCACTCCCCGGCTCGGGCATGGCCTCGGGAGTCTGGGTTCTCTCGGAGTCGACCGCCTTCGCCGTCGGCACCAAGGGGCTGGCCGTTCAGCGAGTCGACGGTCACTGGCTGGCGCTGGCTGGTCTCGACGGAGGCACGCTCACCTCCGTTCGTGCCTTCGGGCCGGGCCGCATCTACACCGTGGACCTGGAGGGGCGAGTGAGACGCTGGAATGGGCTGAGTTGGAAGGTCCTCGCCGACTTGGGTTCCGGCGCCTCGATGAGCGACCTCACCGGCAGCGCCGAGGATGACCTCTGGGCGGTGGGAGCGAATGGGTTGGTGCTGCACTGGCCTCGCTGAGTCGCCCGACCGATACTGAAGCCAACCCCTTGCTGGGGCACTGGGCGATGGATATACACTCCGTATATCCACTCTGGAGGCCCCGATGACCTGGGCGCGCGTCTTTCAGTCAGGAAATAGCCAGGCGGTACGGCTTCCCAAGGAGTTCCGCCTCTCCGTCGACCGAGTGGAGATCTTCCGCCGCGGCGGCGAGATCGTCCTGCGCACACACCCCGAGAAGGCCACCGCCATCTTCGACGCCCTGGCGTCGCTCCCCGACGACTTCGCGGAAGGCGGTCGCCGCGACGATCCCCCGCAGGAGCGTGAAGACCTCTGATGGGTGCCAGGTATCTGCTCGACACGAACATCTGCATCTACATCGCGAAGCACAACCCCCCGTCAGTGCGAAAGCGCTTCGCTCGGCACGCGGCGTCAGACCTGGCGATGTCGGTGGTGACCTATGGCGAACTGCGCTTCGGGGCTGAGAAGAGCCAGTCACGGGACCGTGCCATGGCCACCATTGAGCTGCTCACCGGCATGATGGAGGTGCTTGCGCTGCCCGAGCAAGCCGGACAGCACTACGGGCTCATCCGCGCGGCGCTCGAACGGAAGGGACGCCCGATCGGCAATAACGATCTCTGGCTCGCCGCGCACGCGAGGGCCGCCGAGCTGGTGCTGGTGACGAACAACGCCCGTGAGTTTGCCCGCGTCGACGGGCTCGACGTCGAAAACTGGGTGTGACCGAGAAGTGCTCGGATCCCGCATGAGCAATGCGGCCCGAGAGGAGCTCCACGCCCTCGTCGACGCGTTACCGCCCGGCGCTCTCTGGAGTACCCGCGGGATGCGAGCGATCCGTTCGGGAGCCTGGACAGGGTCGAGCCACCTTAGAAGCGCCTCGGCCTCCTCAAGCCTCGCAAGCTGCCTGCCTCCCACGGCCCCGGCCCCTCCTCAACTCAAGGCGATTCGGAAGCTGGGGTGGAGCGCGCTCTCCAATTCGCCCCGCTGCTCACCGCGACCCTGGTGCTGGTGGCCTGGAGTTGGAACGCGCCACTCGCACCAGTTCGAGGGTCCTCCGAATGACGGCTTGACGCTCTGCACGAGAGAGGTCCACCCCCGGCTTGATGAACACTCTTGCCTTGGCAACCCATACCCTGAAGTTCTGCTGAATCGCCTTCCAGAGAGGGCCTGGGCCAATGAGGGCACCCGAAGGCCTGTGGAGCAGTCGGACGTCGCCGGCGTTCGCCTGCTTCAGGCCCGGGAAGTCCACGAGGACCACAGCGGGCTGTGCCTTCGAAGTGGCGATCTCGCCAAGCGCCTCACGGAACGCCACCTCGGCGTGCGTCAGTGCCTGGCCGGTCGGATCTCGACTCGTCGCTGCCAGCCACTTATAGAGGCGCGACTCGGACGGATCACCGGGGGAGCCCTCTTCGCTGCCCTGACGCAGGCTCAGGACGCGGTGCAGTGGCTTCCTCGCGAGGACGTCCTCGACCAGCCAGGACTCCTCTGGCACGCGGCGCTCGAGCTGTCTGGCGAGCCATTGAAGGAACGCGTCATCTCCGAGTCCGATGGCCTCCTCTAGAATGGCTCCTGGGTCGACCCCTTGAAGGGCGTGGTCGTGTTGGCGGTCACCGAGATCCGCAG
>PMBV01000343.1 GCA_003153055.1 Myxococcales bacterium | reverse complement strand
GAGCAGATGAAGTACTCGTCACCGTCTTCAACTTTGCGGCGTTTGATTCGCTGCTTGTTGAACCAGGTGCCGTTGGAGGACCCGAGGTCTTCGATGAAGAACTCACCGTTGTCGCGCACGATGACCGCGTGCTCGCGGGAGACCTTCCCCGAGTTGATGACGAAATCGCAGTGCTTGCCCCGCCCGATGACAAACCGCTCCTTGGCGATGCGGTCGAGCTCTCCGCCCTCGAGCATCATGTAGAGCGCTGGGCCAGCCGCATCGACGCCAGCCTCGAGGTCGGCCTCGGCCGGCACGTCACTTTCCAGTTGCTCCCCGCCACCCTGGTTCTTCGACTTGATCAGGCGCTCGAGCTCGGCCGCGGTCTCCAGCACCCGCTCCTGAACCTCACGGCGCACCGGATCGTCTTCCATGTTGCCGTGCTGGGAGGCACCCTGCTGAACGGGCTTCAGCATCGGCGGCGCGCCGTTCTGCCTGGGCGCTGGGGACGGCTGGGACCTGGGCTGGGGCGTGCTCGCCGAGGCATACGTGCGAGGGGCTCCGTCGAGGAAGCCATTGAGCCGCGCAAACATGAACATCGCCTGGTTGACGAGTGCGTCGCGATCCGACCCCATCTGCGAGGCCATCTCTTCGAAGGCCTGCCAGATATGGTCGGCAACCTGGACCTTGCGTGCTGGCCTGCTGCTCGGATCCATCATGGTTTGGGGCTACCTTCCAACGAGGACGGCGCTCAGGATACCAATACTTTCGCTTCCCGGCCAATCTACCGATAGCACATGGCGCCCAAGCCGTAGTTCGCCCTGCTGCCGAAGGCGTTGGCCACCGTGTATTGGAGCGGGTCGTAGGCAATGCCGCTGGAGTACGGGAAGAGCGTGATCAGGTTCCACATGTAGCTGAAGCCAGCGGTCGAAGAGTTGGTCGGAACCTCGGCCAAGGTCAGGGCACCTGGCACCTGCGTGGCGCAGCCCGACGCGACCGAGCCGACCGCCGCATCGGAGAAGTCGAACTGAATTCGATACGGGTTCAGCGCGCCATCGACTGCGAACAACCAATACGCCCCAGGTTCGGTCGGCATGGCGTCGAGGGTTATCTCCAAGGCGGGCCATCCTTGGTTGTCGTACCCAGCGGGCATCGCCACATATCGCCGATTGTAGGTAACTTTTTCCTTTTCAGCGCCGCGGCCGATGTAGCCCTCGATTTCACCGCTGACGATGATCGGCTGGGAGCCCGCACCCCTGATGGTGAAGAGGCTGCGAGACTCACAGCCATTGGGGATGGCGTCCAGTTGGGCTGTGCCAGCGCCGAGGCTCCTGACGTGGGCCTCACCGCAGTCCTCGGTGCCTCCGTCGGCCAGGGCTGCCGAGAAGCCGACCCGATCGCCCACGGCCAACCGGGCCTCGAGCCCCGGGGCAAAGCCCACCGCCTGGCCAGCGTCCGGCGAGGTCGGTAGCCCCACCAGGTCTGGAATTGTCCCTTGGTTGGCGACCAAGATGTTCTGGCTGAAGAGGTACCCATCGCCGAGCTGCACCTCGAACGTCGCGGGCACGCCGTTGGGGTACGTCACCGAAGCGCCATACTTGCGGTAGGGCCGTACCCCACCGTCGTCGGCCGGGACGTCTTGGTCCTCGAGTGCCATGGCGAGCTGGGTGTAGGCCGCACCTCCGTCGTCATAGAAGAATCCCAGCCCTCCATCGTCGGAGACCTGGCCGGGAATCCGCACCACATTCACCACATTGGTGGTCGTCGATTTCAACAGCCCGGTGCGCTCTCCGTTGTAGTCAGCAGGAACACCGTTGAGGCCGTCGTAGACGATGATCTCGCCGTTGGAGGCCGAGAACATGCCCAACTCGTAGTACCCCTGCACGATCCCTCCGTCGTCGCGGGAAGAGTACTGGCGGATACCGAGGGGCCCCTCCAGGCCCGCGTCGGTCGTGGGATCATGGTACGCGGCGACCGCGAGATCGCGGGCGAGCACACCAGTCCGCACCACTGGCAACATCGGCTTGCCTGAGAAATCCGTCAGCACAGGGAACCCCGCCGAGCTCGTTCCGGTGAGGGTGTCGATGACCAAGGCCCCACCACACGACACCGAGTCACACTTCTCTTCGTCGAGCAGCCCGTGAATCCGCCGGCCCAGGAATCCATAGCTCGTCGCGACCCTCAGCGTCCTCACTGGCCCGGGGAACGCGAGCGCCGCGGTCTTGAGCGTCTCCACGTCGACCATGAGGGTTCGCCCAGCTTTCCCCGAGGCGCTCCGGGTGGCGATCACGATGCACTTGGAGCTCAGCCCACAGAAGGGCTTCCCATCGAGCGTGCGCCCATCCAGAGGAGGAACGATGGCCAACGCGACGATGGGCTCCGAGCCCACGTCCATCAGGTGCTGCGGCGTCGCGGTGGCGACCTGCGCACGATGGGCCGCATCAGTGGGCAGCGTGAGCCGGTACACTGCTCCGTTGGCCCCGTCGTACGTCGCTAGGTACACCGAGGTCGTGTCGGGCACTGACGTCAGGCCGAAACCCATCCACGCCGCCCCGGCCGTGATCGGCGCCGGTAGCACCAGAGGGTCCTTGGTCACCTGGGCAAAGCCCGCCGGCGTGGCGTCGATGACCGACAGCTCAGCGCCCCCGGTTCGAATGGCGTAGATGAACCGGCCCGTGACCCGGCGGCCGTCAGGAGACAGACTCTCATCGGCGAAGAGCGCGGTCGGCCGCGTCAGCACGGGAATCGACAGGGTCTCGAGCGGATCGGGCGCCTTCACCGAGAGCCGCATGTCTTGAGTACTGGAGGAGTTCTTCATCACCTTCAGCTCATTCCGGTCTGCCGAGGTGACGAAGAGGTACTGGTTCGGCACCCCGTTGGTGACCGTGGCGATGGACCCGTCAGAGGGCAGCTCATCGACCAGGACCATGTCGTGGGTGCCCAAGAGATTGAGCGGGGGATTGTAGATGCTCCCACCGCAGCCGAGCGCCCCGAGAAAGAGAAGCAACGACAACGCAGCGCGATTCACTGTGTCACCCCACAACCCGCGGTCTGAGTCGACCGTGTCAAGCACAGCTGAGACTGACCGAGGTGAGCCACCAGCCGGGCGTCCTGGGGGCGAGCGAGGTCAGGAATGTCGACCACCGCGACTCTCCCGTCTCCGAAGTTGCTCAGGTACAGCCGAGCCCCGCTCCCTCGTCGATCGACCGCGACTCCGAACGGCTGAATGCCCACCGCCGGCACGTGGGCCACCAGCTCGCCCACGTCCTCGTCATAGATGGCCAGCTCGCCGACCACTTCGCCGGCATACGTCCCCGCGCAGGTGACGGCGACCAGATCGCCTCTCCCTGCCCGGGGAATGACCACGAGCTCCTCAGGGCTGTAGGGCAGCGGCACCGAGTGAATGAGCGAGACGCCAGGCGAGTCGCTCAGCGGTGACGCAATGCCAACCACGATGAGGACATCGGGGTTCTGGCCGACGAGGAACAGGCGCTTCTCGTCGGTGCCCACGGCGACCCCTCGACCCTGGTACACGGTGAAGGCCCCCTCGAGGGCGGTGGTCAGCAGGTACCCGTTCCGGTCGACCAGCCGCAGGAGGTTCCCGTACGTGACGGTCGTCGAGGCCGGCGTCGTCGCGGTGCGCCCTGTAACGTAGGTCCATCGGGCTCCCGTCGCCGCCGAGCTCGCGGCCCCGAAGCCGATGTTGATGAAGTTCGAAGCATCGACCGTCATCTGGTCCGACTCCAGGCGTGCCAGGTAGGAGCGGTAATTGAGCAAGCTCCCCAGCGGAGAGTCGACCTGGTTCAGGTGGGTGACATAGACGTCGGCCATCGTCTCACCCTCGGGAGTGAGGCAGACGTCCGAGACACAGGTCCGACTGCCCTCGCAGGGGGTGCTCACCCCGCAGGCACGGGGCTTCACCGAGACTCCATAGGGCTCAGACGCGCGCGGAACGCCATCGGCCGTCTTCTCGAGGGCCACCGGAGAGAGCGACGGAGCGGTGGTCGCGCAGTCGGTCGGGTCATTACCGGGCCCGGCGGGGAAGCACGACAGCTTCACCCCAGCGTCGGCGTCGAGCTCGGCGTCGACCGCTTGGAGCTTCATGCCTTCGGACCTCGAGGGGACAAAGACGCGGAACTTGCCGCCCCCCCGCGCCAGAACCCCCATCTCACCCGAGAAGCTGGTGATGACGGCTCTGGAGACAGGGCCGAGAGCAGTCAGCTCCGCCGGGCTGCCGTTGACCGCCGCCCCGAAGGCAGGCAACCCGACCCCGTCGAGGTTCACCGCCGAAACCGAGCCCGATGAATACCGGAGGTCCCAGTTCGAGTTGGCGACGAAGAGCACCCCGCTATCCGAGCCGGCCACGTTGACGTGGGCGACCCCGGTGGGGAAATAGAAACGATCCGCGGGAGGCGGATTGGTGAAGGTGGTGTTGCACGCGCAAACCACCACGAGAGAGGCGTAGACGACGATGGAGCGCATGTGGGCGGCGCACCCTACGGCGCGCTGGTTATCCCTGCAACACCTTAGGACTGCCGCCCGTCTCCTCCCTCACCCTGGATTCGCGAGAAGTCGGCCACGGTGCTGAACAGCGCGCCGATCTCCATCAGCAGGCGCACCCGGTTCTCCCTCAGCGCGCGATCGTCGGCCATCACCATCACCTGCTCGAAGAAGGCATCGACCGGGGCTTTGAGCGGTGCGACCCGAGCCAGGGCCTCGCCGAAGTCGTTGGCCGCGAGGGCCGCTTGCACGGTCTCGCGCGCTCGCCCAACCTCGGCCGCCAGGGTCTTCTCGGCCGCGTCGACCAGGCGCCCCAAATCCACCGGGGCCCGAGTGATGTCCTTGGCCTGCTTCTCGACGATGTTGGCCACCCGCTTGAACGTACTGGCGAGAGGCGCGAAGTCTGGCCGGCCCACCAGGGCGCTCATGGCGTTGAGCCTCAGCTGGGTGCGCGCAAGATCATCAAACCCCGCGGCCAGCACCGCGTCGACCACGTCGGCCCGGTGCGTCTGCTGCCACAAGGCCTCGAGGCGCCCACGGAAGAAGTCGAGCACCTGTACCTTGAGCGGAGGCTCCTTGTCTTTCTTCTTCACGTCCTTCAGCTTGGGCTCGAGGAGCGCGATGGCCTCTCCGATGGTCTGGCCCAGGGAGTACCGGTAGCCTCGCTGAATGGTGAGGTTGATGATGGCCAGGCAGGCTCGGCGCGAGCCGCCTTCGTCCTTGGCGCCGGTGGGCTTCTTGCCGATGCCGAACAGCCCGACGATGGAGTCGAGCCGGTCGGCGAGGCCGATGAGGGCTCCGGGGTCTTCGGTGGGGAAGGCGTCTTGGGCGTTGCGCGGCAGGTAGTGCTCGAAGATGGCCAGGGCAACCGGCGCCGGCTCGTGTGAAGCGAGCGCGTACTCCCGGCCCATCACGCCCTGCAGCTCGGGAAACTCGCCCACCATGCCGGTCTCGAGGTCAGCCTTGCACAACAGCGAGGCCCGCTCGATGGTGCCCAGGTGCTGCTCGTGGCCGGTGGCCTTGGCGAGCGCCGCGGCCAGCGTGGCGATGCGATCGGCCTTCTCGGCCATGGTGCCCAGGGGCGCTATCCAGGTGCGGCGATGGAGCCGGGTGGCCCGGTCGGCCAGCGGCGTCTTGCGATCTTCGTCGAAGAAGAACCGGCCGTCGGTGAGCCGCGCGCGCAGCACCCGCTCGTAGCCCTTCACCGAGAGCGCCTCGTCCTTCACTGGGGTATTCGATACGGCGATGAACGTGGGGGCGATCTTCCCGTCGTCGCCCACCAGAGAGAAGTAGCGCTGGTGGCTCTTCATCTCTTGAATCAGCACCTCGGGCGGCAGATCGAGGTGCCTGGCCTCGAAGGTGCCCACCACCGGGTTGGGGAGCTCGACCAGGTTCACCACCTCGTCGACCAGGGCGTCGTCGCGCAACAGCCGCGCCTTGGCCGAGGTGACGGCGGCCTCGAGTCGCTCGAGGAGCAGGGCCCGTCGCTTGTGCACGTCGGGCACCACGTGGGCCTTGGTGAGGAGCCGCTCATAGTCCGATGGCCGCTCGATGGTGATCGACGCCGGCGCGAGGAAGCGGTGACCCTTGGTGACCCGCCCGCTCTTCACGTCGGAGAACACCAGCGGCACCACCTCGCTGCCCAGCAACGCTACGATCCAATGGAGCGGCCGGGCGTACGACTGCTCGACGTCGCCCCACCGCATCGACTTGGGGAAGACCAGCTGCTCGAGGCATTGCCCCAACACCTCGGGCAACAGCTCGAGCGTCGGCTTGCCCTTCTCCTCGATGAGCGCCCCCAGGTACTCGCCTTTGGGCGTGGTCAGGCGGAGCAACTTCTCCACCGGCAGGCCCACGCTCTGGGCGAACTTCTTGGCCGGCTCCTTCGGGTTGCCGTGATCGTCGAAGGCTGCCTTGACCGCCGGGCCCTTGGTTTCGCGGGTGATGTCGTCGGTCTTCACGGCCACGTCGGCCACCAGCAGCGCCAGCCGCCGGGGAGTGCCGAACCGCTGAATTGCCCCGTGCTTGATGCTCTTCGCCTTGCACTTCTCGGTGAAAAGACGCTCGAGCTCGTCGAGGGCGGGAACGACGAAGCGCGCGGGCAGCTCTTCGCTGCCGAGCTCGAAGAGCAGCTCAGCCACGGGCGGCCTCCTTCGCTTCATCTTTCTTCTGGAAGCTGACGGTCTTCCACCAGTCCGAGGCGGGCTTGCCATGATGAATGGGCAGCTGCTCGCCGACGGTCCACGGCTTCTGACACAGCGGGTACCCCAGACGCTCGCGCATGGCGATGTACCCCTCGGCGCACAGCCGGGCATTGGCCCTGACCCGCCTGATGTACTCGGCCCGCTCGGTCACCGAGATGGCTCCTCGGGCATCGAGCAGGTTGAAGGCGTGGCTGCATTTGAGCGCGTAGTCGTAGGCCGGGAGCGGCAAGGTCTTCTCGACCACCAGCCGCTTGCACTCCTTCTCGTAGCTCTCGAACAGGGCCTTAAGCTGCACTGGGTCCGATTCGTGGAGCGCGTACTTCGACATCTCCACCTCGTTGGCGTGGAACACCTCTCGGTACTTGACCCCCTTGACCCACTCGATGTCGAACACGTTCTCGACGCCCTGGAGGTACGTGGCGATGCGCTCGAGGCCGTAGGTCAGCTCGGCGGCCACCGGGCGACAGTCATAGCCGCCGCACTGTTGGAAGTAGGTGAACTGGGTGATCTCCATGCCGT
>PMBV01000521.1 GCA_003153055.1 Myxococcales bacterium | reverse complement strand
CTCCGCCTGGCGGATCAGCCGATCACCGTAGCGCGCGATGACCGGCGAGGGCTCGGTGGTGTGGAGGGCGGGCTGGGCCGTCGCGCAGCCCGTCACGACGGCCAGAAGGAAAAGAGGGGGGGTGCGCATCGACGCCACCATCGCACGCCTCACCTCAAAGAGCCTCCGCTTTACATGGGCTCGGCTGCACCCGCCCCCTTGATGCGGAACGCGGCACACACCTTGCTGCGGTACGCGTGTATGCGGCAACTCACCGGGCAGGAGCGCACCTTTGGGGAAGACGAGCTCATCGTCAGCAAGACCGATCCAAGGGGGAAGATCATTTACGCCAACGACCTCTTCGAGCGACTCGCCGGTTACCCACCGGGGGGGATGATCGGTTTGCCCCATAGCGCCGTGCGCCACCCGGCGATGCCACGGGGAGTCTTCAAGCTCCTTTGGCAGACCATCAAGGGAGGTGGGGAGGTCTTCGCCTTCGTCATTAACCTGGCGGTCAACGGTGACCACTACTGGGTCTTCGCGCACATCACGCCCACGTTCGACCTGGGGGGAAACATCATCGGCTTCCACTCCAATCGCCGCTCGCCCAACCGGGCGGCGCTCCCGGCGGTCACCGCGCTCTACCGTGAGCTGTCGGCCGAGGAGGCGCGGCACGCCGATCCAGCGACGGCGGCGACGGCCGGCTTCCGGCACCTCGAGGCCTGGCTCTCGGCGCGCGGCCTCGCCTACCCCGAGCTCATGTTCGAATTCGATGCCATGAGGGCCAGAACATGAGACCCGCAACTGCCAAGACCGTCGGCAAGACCGTCGCCATCACCGCGGCAGAGTACGAGGAGCTCCAAGCCTACCGCTCCTTCGTCGTCCGCCTCGCCGACCCCTGCGCGGCCGCCGCGGACGGAAACCTCGAGTCGCGAGTGGTGTTGGAGGGGCATGAACCACCGACGGCGGTCGAGGCCGCGCACGCGCTCAACCGCCTGCTCGACCAGGTGGATGCATTCGTTCGGGAGGCAGTGGCGTCACTCCGGCACGCCTCGCGAGGAGCCTTCTACCGACGCTTCATCGTGCGTGGCATGAGGGGCACCTTTCGTTCGGCCGCCGATCAAATCAACCTGGCCACGACGCA
The DNA here is from genome assembly GCA_003153055.1 of Myxococcales bacterium. The sequence continues at coordinate 2,675 of PMBV01000521.1, read as the reverse complement.
GATGGCCACCCAGGCCGCCGACCTCGCGCAGAGCCAGCAGCTCCGCCTCGAGGAACAGAGAAAATCCAACCTCCTCCTCCTCAAGAACGTCGTCTCTGTCAGCATGACGACGACCGATATGACGGTGGGCGCGGCGCACATTCTCTCGGCCAGCTCGGCCTCTCAGCTCGCTACCGCCACCATGGCCAGCGCTGTCGAGGAGCTGGCGGCGTCGATCCGCGACATCGAGCGCTCAGCACAGGACTCGGCCGAGACCGCGACCAAGGCCAAGGCAGTCACCAGCTCGGGCCGCGAACAAGTAGCGGCGGTGGTCGGCCACGTGCAGACCGCCGAGGGCGCTTTCGACACGATGGTCGAGCGCACCAAGAGCCTCCAGACCCGGGTGGTGGCGCTGGTGAGCGTGGTCGAGGTCATCTCGAAGATCGCCGAGCAGACGAACCTCCTGGCCCTCAACGCCACCATCGAGGCAGCTCGCGCAGGTGAGCTGGGCAAGGGGTTCGGGGTGGTCGCCAGCGAGGTCAAGTCGCTGTCGAAGCAAACCAGAGCCGCCACCGACTCGATCCGCGATCAGATCGACGGGCTCGGGGTCGCCTTCCGAGGCATGTACGAGGAAATGGCGCGCACCAAGGAGGGCGTGCGCGTGGTCTTGGGCAGCGTTGGCGGCCTCGACCAGAGCTTCGGAGAAGTGAGCGAGGGAGCATCGACCATCTCGGACCAGGTATCCTCGCTCGCCTCGATCCTGACGCAGCAGCGGGCGGCGGTCGAGTCGATGGCCCAGAACATGTCGACCGCCAAGTTGAACGGAGATCGCGCGGCCACCGTCGCCAAAGCGCTCGACCGGCAAGGCCGGGAGAACCTGTCCCTCGTCGAGGGCTGGCGCACCGAGCAAGCCAAGGTCGACGTGCCCAACCGTGACGTTCACCTCGCCAAGGCTGATCACGTGCTGTGGAAGAAGCTGGTGATCGACTTCGCCATCGGCACCTCGACGGACCTCTCCGCGCTCAAGGACGACACGACGTGCCGGTTGGGCAAGTGGTTGAACGAGCCTGGGCATGAGCGGTGGAAGTCACTCATCGCCACGCCGCACCGCCACGTCCACGAGCACGGCATGGCCGCCGCCAAGCTCTTCCTCCACGCGCAGCCCGAGGCGGGGTTGGAGCACTACACCAAGCTCGAGCTGGCCAGCGCCGAGGTCGTCACGTGCCTCGACTCCATCCTCCGCGAGCTCGCCGACGCACCTTCGGCGGGTCCTGAAGTGGGCTGACCGCTGCCCGACGTTCAGCCGGCCGTGCGAGGCGCGCACACCATTCGGCGCTCGCCGCTAGCGCCCCGGGTGCCCACCGGCACGAGGGTCTCTTCTTTCGACTCAAAAAAGGGCGTGCACCGCCAGCCGTTGGGGCACGTGTCGTCACCCTGGCACGCCTCGCCGCACACGCCCATGGTGGCGAAGCCATCGTCCTTCGGGACCACCGCGCACCACTCGCCCTTGGAGCACTCCCGGTTGGCGAAGCACGAGGCGTGAGAGGGCGTACCCACCGGGCCACGCTGGGCGAAGAACCAGGCGAGGGCCGAGACCCCTACCAGCGCCATGACGATGAGCCCGGCGTTCCGCGGCATGGCTACACCGGCGCTGAGGGCCCCTCGGCCACTCGAAAGAGCGCCTCGGGGTTCTCGAGGACCAGCGCTTCCCTGAGCACATCGTCGACCTGCTCCACCAAGACGACCCGCAGGGCGCGGCGAATCTTCCTCGGCACCTCCTTGAGGTCCTTGCGGTTGTCCTTGGGGATCAGCACCGTTTTGATGCCGAGGCGGTGGGCCGCCAAGCACTTTTCCTTGAGGCCACCGATGGGGGTGACCCGCCCCCGCAAGGTGATCTCTCCGGTCATCGCCACGTCGCGCCGCACCGGAATGCGGGTGATCGCCGAGACCAGCGCAGTGGCCATCGTCACGCCCGCCGAGGGCCCGTCTTTGGGCTCAGGCCCGGGAAAGTGAATGTGAAGGTCGTTCTTCTCGAAGAAGGAGTCCTCGATGCCGAGGCGCCTCGCCCTCGAGCGCACCCAGGTCACCGCGGCCTGGGCCGACTCCTTCATCAGGTCTCGCAGGAGCCCGGTGACGATGAGCTTGCCCTTGCCGGGCATGGTGGCCGCCTCGGTGTGCAGCACCTCGCCGCCGTACGCCGTCCACGCGAGGCCATTCACCATGCCGATCTGATCGTGGGTCTCGTTCTTGTCCTTGGGCACCTTGGGGATGCCCAGCCGTCGAATGACCTCTTTCCGGTTGACGACGATGGGGCTCTTGACGCCCTCGGGCGACGCGGCGGCCTTCACGACGTCGCGGGCCACCTTGCGAAACACCGAGGCGATCTCCCGCTCGAGGCTGCGCACTCCCGACTCCCGGGTATACCGGCGGATGATCGTCTTGAGGGCCAGCTTCGACAGCTTGACCTGGGCGTTGTTGAGCCCGTTGGCTTCTTGCTGCTTGGGCACCAGGTACCGGCGGGCGATCGACAGCTTCTCGTCCTCGGTGTAGCCGGCGATGCGAATGATCTCCATGCGGTCTTGGAGCGGTTGGGGAATCGTCTGCATCGAGTTGGCGGTGCAGATGAACAGCACCTTCGACAAGTCGTAGTCGAGGTCGAGGTAGTGATCGTTGAAGGTGTTGTTCTGCTCGGGGTC
>PMBV01000531.1 GCA_003153055.1 Myxococcales bacterium | reverse complement strand
TCAGTTCGTCACTCGGCGAAGTCTGACCCGCCCGACGATTTCATGCCCGGGGATGATGGGCAGGCGTGGCTCGGGCAGCTCGCCGTCGACCAGATGGAGGTCGGTCCGGCAGACCCCGCAAGCCTCCACCTGAATGAGGAGCTGCCCGTTGGCCACCACAGGCTCCGGCCGCTCGACCAGGCGGAGGAACTCCCCGGGACGTTCAAGGACCATCGCACGCACGCCGGCCATCATCATCCCGCGTGTCGTCGGCCGCCAGGACCGGTCCCACCGGGGTGCCTACACCAGGCCCGGCCACGCCCCAGTGATGAGCGCGGGATCGGCTGCGAAGCCGAAGGTCTGCGTGTTGATGCCGAAGAGCTGGCAGATGGACACCAGCACCCGGTTGTGAGGCGTCAGCGCCGCCGGATTGCACCAGGGGTTGGACGCCGGGCAGTCGTCAGCGGCCTTGAGCCGGCGACCGAACTTCAGGGCGCCGTTCGCGCCTCCCGCCAAGATGAGGGGAAGGTTCCGCACCGAGTGGGACGACGGGTTGCCCATGTCGCTCGAGGCCATGATGAGCGTCGAGTCGAGCGCTCCGGCTTCGTCAAGCCGCTGCATCAGCCGGGCGATCTTCCCGTAGTAATACCGGTTCAACCGACCGAGGAGCACCTGCTGGGCGGTCTTGCCGCTGTCGGGCGAGTAGGCGTGGGCGATCTCGTTGTGCGCGTCGCGCGGCAACGTGGTGCCGTCGACCACCAGCTCCTTGCCCGGGTCATCGATGAACAGGGTGGCGAAGCGGGTGAGGCCGCACGCGATGGCCTGGGCCAAGAGATCGATCTGCACGTCGGCGATGCGATCAAAGTACGGGTCGCCACCGTTCCACTTGAGCACCTTGGGAAAATCGAGAGCCGTGTCCGTATTGCCCGTCGCCTTGGGCCGCGCCGGCACCTGGCAGGCCCCGGTGGGAATGATGGCGGTGATGCGCTGCTCGAGCTCACGGAGCCCATCGAGGTGCTGGGTGAGCTTGAGCTTCTCGGTCGCACCGAGGCGGCTCGACAGCGACGAGAGGTCACCTTTGACGAAGTCGATGACGCTCTGGCCCTTGGCCCGGGCTTTGTCCACCGTGTTGCCGGTGGTGCCAGTGAGCCCAGCGAAGACCATGTCGAACACGGCCACCGGGTCGACCAGGTTGCGGATCGCCGCGCCGCCGGTGCCGTGGGCGATGGCATCGGAGTTGGCGTCACCCACGCTCCCCACCCCGACGTTGAGCGTGGGGAACTGGGTGCCCGAGCCCAGACCCTTGGTGCGGCCCAGGTAGTAATCGAGAGACTCGCACTGGGCGTTGTGATCGTTTCCGGTGGTGGTCGACCCGGTGAAGAGGCACGACGCCGCGCCGTGGCCGCCGGTGCCGCTCGCTTCGGCCACCGCGTCGTCGACACCCTCGAAGGTGATGAGGCGATTCTTGAAGCTCCGACCCCCGTACGAAGCCGGGGTGTCGAAGGGCGTCAGCGAGCTGTTGGCGAAGTTGAGATCGAAGGTCGTCTCGGTCTCTCCTGGCCGCATCGCGTAGCACTCCATCGCCACGCCGTGAGGGTGGTAGACGCCGATGAAGCGCAACGGCGGCGCCACGCTCTGGGCCTGTGCCATCGAGCTCTCAAGGAGCCGGCCCAATGGCAGGCTGGCGTAGGCCCCCAACGCTTTCAGCATGCTCCGTCGGCGCAGTTTCATTCGACCCTCCTGGTCATGAATGCATCGCTCTTGACCCAATCGACCAACAGCTCGACCACCTTCGCGTCGACCGCGCTCGGCCTGCCGGCGACGAAGTGCGAGAAGGTCTCTTCCTCCCCGCCTCCCGAACGAGCAGCGGCGAAGCGGAACACCTGCCGCGGCAGGCACTTCTTGACGATTTCCGCGTTGGCCAACCGCTGCATGAGCTCGACGCCGTTGGCGAAGGAGCCACTGGCGTCTTCCGCGTTGATGAGCTCTCCCGAGACATCGACCGGCTTGCCGTTCTCGGTGGTGCGGTATCGGCCCACCGGGTCGAAGGACTCCATGGAGAAGCCGATGGGGTCGAGCTGGCTGTGGCAGGTGGCGCACACCGGGGTGGCCGAGTGTGCCGAGAAGCGCTCCCGGGTGGTCTTGGTCGGGTCAGGCGGAGGCACGTTGATGACCCCCAGGTTGGTGGGCACTGGCAACACCTGGCAGAGCAGCTTCTTGCGCACCGCCGCGCCGCGCTTGACTGGAGCGGTCGACGCCGGCTGGGAGTTGGCCGACAAGAACGCCCCCGCCAGCAGCAGGCCACGGCGCGGAGCCGGAAACGGCACCTGCCCCGAGCCCGACATGTCGTTGTAGTAGCTGGCCAGCGCTGGCGTCATGAAGGTGGTGTCGGTCAGGAGCAGCGAGCTGAGCTTGCCGTCGCCCTGGAACAGCACCGAGTCGATGATCCACTTCGACTCGGCCAGCACATCGGGCCGCATGCCGGGCCACTCTGGATACAGGACGCCGTCCTTCGAGCTCGAGTCGACCGCGTCGGCGCCGATCCACTCCAGCACGAGCCGCTCGACCTGGGCCTTGCCAGTGGCCGTCGCCAGCAACGCTCGCGCGGCCGTCTCGCGGCCATCGGCGGTGGTCAGTGCCCCCTGGCGACCCTGGGTGAGGAGCGCGGCGCTGGCCGGCCCGCCCGTGAGCAGATAGGCCAGCTGAGTGGCCGCCTCTTCGCCGGTGAGAGTGGTGCCGCCGTCGACCACCGCGTCTCCCAATTCAGTGAGGTAGAGGAACGATGGAGACTGGAGCACCGCGGTGATGACGAGCCCGACGCCCGCGGCGTACGTGCCGTCTTGCGTCTTGCCGACGGTGTAGACGGTGAAGAGGGCCGCTTCCTCCGCCGCGGTCAGCGCCCGCCGGAAAGCCTTGGGCCCGAAGTCATGAATGAACGCCTTGGCGCAGGTGTCGGAGCCGCCACTGGTGGTGCAGGGGGCGAGCTGCGTCAGCCGCTGAGTTACCGCTGTCCCGGCTAGGCCCTCGACCGCGTGCCACAGCGCATCGGCCTGCACACTGCCCACCCGTTGATCGGCGTTTCGGGTGAAGCCCGTCTGACGGGTATCAGTACCCAGCGCGATACCGATGGGATCGGCGGGGACGCCCAAGAGCGTCGCCACCGATGTGACCACCTCGGCCTGCGTCAAGCGTCGAACGCCCGCTGGCAGTGCCACGGGGCCGGTGTAGGCAATTGCGCCTCCATCACCACCTGCACCTTCAATGGAGCCACCGTCGGCGTCCACCGCGCCAATGAGTCCCGTGCAGGAAGCCAGCAGCACAGCGCCCAGGAGCGACCAGGGCCGACATCGACGCCTCTCGCTGTTCCTCGTGGTCGTTTTTGGCATGAAAGTGCTCGGTTAGAGGAGTGCTGGTGGTGCGTCTCAACTGCAACAGGCTCGAGAGCCCAGGGCTTCTCGGTCGTCGCGCCTGCGGGACGACGCAAGCTCGTGCACAGTACCACAGGGGCGGCGCCCCATTCATTCCCCAAGAATGTGTTCACTCTCGTGCACACTGCCCTTTCGTTGGGTGGGGCGAAGTTCCGGTACGCCCCGGTCACGGTTGGGCTGGCACGGCCGTCCTTTCCACGACCCGACGGAGCACGAAGCTGGAGTGCACCCCGGTGACACCCTCGATGCGAGTAATGCGATTGAGAAGCAATTCCTGGTACGCCTCCATGTCTCGGACGACGACCTTCAGTTGGTAGTCGGCCTCCTGTCCGGTGATGAGCAGGCACTCGAGCACCTCGGGGAGCGCGCGCACCTTCGTCTCCAGGTTGGCGAAGCGTTCGGGGGTGTGCCGATCCATCGAAATGTGCACCAGCGCCATGAGGGTGAGGCCCAGCTTCTTGGCGTCGACCACCGCGCGGTAGCCAGCGATGAAGCCGCTCTCCTCGAGCGCTCGCACCCGGCGCAGGCACGGCGAAGGCGAGAGCCCAATGCGGTCGGCGAGGTCTTGGTTGGAGAGCCGCCCGTCTTGCTGCAGCACTTCGAGGATGCGCCGGTCGTAGCGATCCAGCGTGAGGGACGGCGGCATGGGTAGGCTCCTTCGTGGTCGAGATCGGCAGATTATGTCCGAATACTAGATGTTGTCGCATGTTTCTTGCGCAGACGAGCAAAATGGACCTGCACTTCGCAAGCGACTGCCGCTCTCTTCGGCGTACGGTGCCGCCATCATGATCACGTACGCCTACGCCAAGTACCGCACCTTCCCTCCGGTCGAGCTCAAGGACCGGCAGTGGCCCAGCCAAGTGCTGACCGAAGCCCCCATCTGGATGAGCACGGACCTGCGCGACGGGAACCAGGCGTTGTTCGAGCCGATGAGCGTGGACCAGAAGCTCCGGCTGTTCCAGACGCTGTGCGAGGTGGGCTTCAAGGAGATCGAGGTGGCCTTCCCGTCGGCCTCGCAGACCGACTTCGACTTTGTTCGCCTGCTCATCGAGGGAGAGCACGTGCCCAACGACGTGACGCTGGTGGTGCTGACCCAGGCGAGGGAGCACCTCATTCGCCGGACCATGGAGTCGATCCAGGGTGCGCGGCGGGCCGTCGTGCATGTGTACACCGCCACCGCTCCGTCCTTTCGCGAGGTGGTTTTTCGCCTGACGAAGGCCGAGGTGAAGGCCATGGCCGTCGACGCGGTTCGGCTGGTGCGCGAGCTGGCCAAGAGTCTCCCCGAGACGACCATCGGCCTGGAGTACAGCCCCGAGACGTTCTCGGCCACCGAGCTCGACTTCTCGCTGGAGATCTCCAACGCGGTGGTCGAGGCCTGGGGCGCTGGCCCGGGGCGCAAGGTGATCCTCAACCTCCCGGCCACCGTCGAGGTCGCCACGCCCAACGTCTACGCGGATCAAATCGAGTGGATGCACCGGCACCTCAGCCGCCGCGATGCCATCACGCTCAGCGTTCACCCGCACAACGACCGAGGCTCCGCGGTGGCGGCGGCCGAGCTGGCGATGCTGGCGGGCGCCGATCGCGTCGAGGGCTGTCT
>PMBV01000382.1:176-9807 GCA_003153055.1 Myxococcales bacterium | reverse complement strand
CCGATGTCGTTCGTGCCGCCCATGACGAACAACATGTCGGGCTTGTAGGCGAACACGTCGCTATTGAGACGCGCTCGCATCATGGCGGTCGTGTCGCCCGAGACCCCGGCGTTGTTTGCGAGGCTCAGCTGAGCGTCCTTGGCGTCCAATCGAGTTGGCCACGACGGGCCTGGGTCTCCGTAGCCGTAGGTCAGCGAATCGCCCAGGGCGACGAACGTGTACTTCTTCGACGGCGGCGGCTTCGTAGGGGGTGCTTTCGTGGGTGTCGTGGTTGGAGCCTCCGTAGGTCCAGTCTGTTGGGAGCTGTCCGACGACGGCGGGACCGTGTACGTCGGCACATCCGTAGGCGTAGGCGAAGGGTTCCCGATCGGCTCCAGGGCGTAGTCCGTGGACCCGTACGGGTCAAGGTTTGCGGCGGGCTGGACGCTCGGGTCGGGGGAGCCCGGATGGGCCGCCCAAACGCCCGGCAGGCTCGCGGAGAGCGTGCACGCAATCAGAAGGAGGACCAATACGGCCGCCACTTCGCGCCGGTGCGGTTCCCTCCCGAGAAGCCGCCGGGCCGCGGACCCGCGACCGTCCGCCGCCACATCTCCGCTGCCGGAGGTCGAGGCTCGCTCTGTCGCGGTGGCGCCGTGCTTGCGGTTGAGGCGACCGATCTCGGCGGCGCCGGAGGATGCCGTCGAGTTGACGGTGTCCGCGGAGCCGGCGGCAGCGGCGGATTCCGTCGAGCCTGCCGCTCCGCTAGAGCCGGTCGGTTCGGATCGATTTCGCCACGCCGCGGGAACGATCGCGCGCAAGAGGCCGGCCAACAGCTGCAGCGGCCCGCGCCGAGTCCGATGAGCCATGCGCCGGTTGGCCAGGGCGACTTTGGGACTTGGATGAGCCATCGATCCGGGCCGGACCCCGTCGGACTCGGCCGTCCGGAGCGGCTTCGAGCGGTCTCTGACCGGGCTCACGCGACCCCGGAACCGGGGCTGATGGCGCCCCGCCGTCTGCTTGCGTCGATGCTCAGCGCCTGCAACGGGACGCGAGTCGGTCTACTGCGCATCAGTATTACCCGTAGCTTCGGCGGCCATCCTGGACGCCCCCTGACCTAGGCTAAGTCTGCCACGAGATGGCCCGATCGTGCACGCGGGCCGGAATCCGCTCGTGGCGGCTGGGCCGGGACGCGCCCGGTGGGGAGCATTCTCCCGGCTTCAGCCTACGCCGCCGACTGACCGCTCCGCCAACCCGGATGACCGAGGCGCCACCAGACAAAAGCGACGACTGCAGCCACGCACGCGACCAGGATCAGCGTGTCGAACGGGCGCAACGTATCCCGGATCTGGGTCCAGTTCGCACCCAGCCCGGTCCCTGCATAGACGAGAGCGATAGTCCATGGGATCGCCCCCAGCGTCGAATAGACGATGAACCGGCCGATGGGCATGTGCGCCACGCCGGCGATGAAGCTGATGACGCTTCGAACCCCCGGCAGCAGGCGGCTGATGAAGGCCGTCGGCGAGCCCCAGCGAGCGAAGAAAGTCTCGGCCTGGTCGATCTCGTGCTTTCGGATCAGGAGGAACCGGCCCCATCGATCGAGGAAAGGCCGTCCGAGGTTGGCGCCCAGGTAGTACCCGAAGATCGAGCCGGTGGTGTTAGCGGCGGTCCCGATGACCACCACGACCCAGAAGTTCCAAGGGCCGTGGGTGAGCGGCTCGATGGCCGTAGGGTCGACGACTTTCCAGCCGGCATACGGGAGGATCAGCTCGGATGGAAGCGGCAGCAGGGTCGACTCGATGACCATGGCGATGAAGACGCCCAGGTACCCGACGGCGCCGTACAGGCTGTTCAGGAACGGGATGACGGCAGTGTCGATGATGGCGAACACGAGGGCCTCTTCAGCTGAGGGTAGAACGCCGCGGCGGGCCGCGCCGCGCGCAGGCTCTGCGCAGGATACCCGAGGCAAAGAGGCCGCGCCGGGCGCGGAGTGGCGGGCGCGCGGGCCGGCGACCGCGTTCGGCATGGCCCGCTATCCTCATGACGTGAGCGATACCCCGAGGTCCCCCGACCTTGCGCCTGCGGGGCGCGGATCGCACCGGCATATGCCCGAGTCGGAGAGGCTCCGGCATCCACTCCCCGCGGAGGCGGAGATCGTCCTGACCGGGGCGGACCTGTCCATAGCCGACGTGGAGGCCGTGGCGCGAGCAGGGCAGCCGGTCAGGCTGGGCGACGATGCCCGAGGCCGGATGGCCGAGGCCCGTGACGTCGTGGAGCGTCTGGTCGCGGCGGGGGAGATCGTCTACGGCGTGACGACGGGCTTCGGAGACCTGGCCACGACGTTCATCGATCCGGCCGACTCGGCCCGACTCCAGGAGAACCTTCTCGTCTCCCATGCCGTCGGCGTGGGAGATCCTCTGCCGCGCGACGTAGTCCGGGCAATGCTGCTGCTGCGGGCGAACACCCTGGCACTGGGCCACTCCGGTTGCCGGCCCGTCCTGGTGGATCGGATCTGCGACCTGCTGCGCCTCGGAATACACCCGGTCGTCCCGTCGCAGGGATCCGTCGGCGCCTCCGGCGACCTTGCGCCGCTTGCCCATCTGGCCCTGCCGCTGACCGGACGAGGACCTGTGGAGGTGGGTGGGCGCATCGTGGATGCCGCCGACGCCCTCGAGGCCGCGGGCATCGAGCCGCTCGAGTTGCAGGCTAAAGAAGGCCTTGCGCTTCTCAACGGCACGCAGATGATGTCCGCCATCGGCGCGCTCGTCTCGGCCGACGCGGGCCGCCTCGCCCGCACGGCAAGCGTGGTCGCGGCGCTCAGCTGTGAGGCCCTGCTGGGTACGGACGTCGCCTACTCGGCCGCCTACCAGCTGGCCCGCCCGCACCCAGGCCAGATCGCCGTGGCCGCGGAGCTGCGCTGGCTGCTGCGCGAGTCCACGCTGATGACGAGCCACCATCCCTCGGCCCACAAGGTCCAGGACCCCTACTCGCTGCGCTGCGTACCGCAGGTCCACGGGGCCGTTCGCGACGCCCTCGAATACCTGCGCGGGGTCCTGGACATAGAGCTGAACTCGGCCACGGACAATCCTCTGGTCTTCCCCCAGGGCGGCGTGGCCGATGCCGCGGCCGCGGCCACCGGCGGCGGGCTGGTCATAAGCGGCGGCAACTTCCACGGCGAGCCCGTGGCGATCGCGCTGGATTTCGCGAAGCTCGCGATCTCCGAGCTGGGGGCGATCTCCGAGCGGCGGATCGCGCTCCTCGTCGATCCTCGCCTCAACGGCGGCCTGCCGCCGTTCCTCTCGCACGGCAGCGGCCTCGAGTCGGGCATGATGCTCCTCCAGTACTCGGCGGCGGCCCTGGCCTCGGAGAACAAGGTGCTGGCCCATCCGGCCAGCGCCGACTCGATTCCCACCTCGGCCAACCAGGAGGACCACGTGTCGATGGCCACCTTCGCCGCGAGGAAGCTGGGCGACCTGGCCGACAACACAGCCAACATCCTGGCCATCGAATTGTTGGCCGCGGCGCAGGGCGTGGAGCTCCGCGAGCACCCCACCAGCCCCAGGCTGCGCGAGGTGCTGACGCTGGTGCGCCGCCACGTCGCCCACTACGACATCGACCACTACTTCTCGCCCGACATCGCCGCCATCAAAGCCCTGGTGCAGGCCGGCGATTTCGCGGCGCTGTGCCCGTTCGCCTTCGTCTCCGAGGCGGGTTGATGGGGGCGGCCTCGTACCAGCGCATCAAAGCGCACGTGCTGGGCCGCATCGCCGACGGCACCTGGCGGGAGGGCGACCGCATTCCCTCCGAGCCGGAGCTGGCCCGCAGCTTCAAGGTGGCCCGCATGACGGTGAACCGAGCCGTGTGCGAGCTGGCCGCGGAGCACGCGCTCACCCGGTTGCGGGGCTCGGGCACCTTCGTAGCGCCGCCTCGCCAGGAGTCCACCGTGGTGGCGCTCCGCTCCATCGACAAGGAGATCCACGACCGCGGCGGCGTGCACCAGGCTGAGGTGCTGGCGCTCGAGGCCGTGCGCGCCTCACCCTCGGTGGCCATCGAGCTGGGGCTCAGGCGCGGGGCCCGGGTGTTCCACTCCCGGCTCATCCACCGGGAAGATGGCCGGCCGGTGCAGCTCGAGGAGCGCTGGGTGACGCCCGCCGTCGCGCCCGACTACCTGGCACAAGACTTCACGCGGCTGACTCCGAGCGACTACCTGGTCCGGGTCGCCCCGGTGGCCCGCGTCGAGTACCGCATCGAGGCACGCTCGGCGCCGAGGGGCTTCAAGCGGGCACTCGAGCTCGTCGACGGAGAGCCCTGTCTTCTGCTCCGGCGACGGTCGTTCTCCGGTGGTGGCGTCGCGGCCATCACCGAGCTGTGGCATCCGGGGCTCCGGTATCGGCTCACTGGACAGTTCTGACTCCGTGCAGTCACACGAACTGGGCCTTCAGGAGTGACTCTGGAGCGGCCTTGAGGCTGGAGCGGCGACTCTGGGTCATGGGGTCCGGGCAATCACCGCGAGCCCCTCGGCCGATCGGTCGAGTGATGCATGGAGTGTGGCTACTCATGCTCACCCTGCTCTCGCGCCGCGGGGTCGGGCAAACAGGCCGCTGAGCTGCATCGGCAAAGCCCCTCCTCCCTGGGGGCAAGGTCGCCAGGAACAGTACCAATGGTACCATCTGCCGCGAGGCCCTCCGAATGGTACCATTGGTGACATTGCTGGGGACCCTTGCGCCCCTCGCCCCATGGTCGGTCGCGGGCCTCGCGAACAGGCGAAGCCCATGAGGGCCACTGACTCGAGGTCGAGGCGCTGGTCGCACGAGGCACGGCGGAGGGTAGCCGCGCCGCCCTCTCCCCCTTGGGCGAGTGCTGTCTCAGTGGCACTCAGGGACGAGATCCACCCTGCCCTACCGGCCCCACGTGAGCTAGGACCTCACCTGCCATGCGCCTCAGGCTCGCCACTTCCCAGGACGCCGCCGCCATCCACGGCATCTACGCCCCCGTGGTTCGAGACACCGTCATCTCCTTCGAGCTCGAGCCCCCCACCGAGGCCGAGCTCGCCCGCCGCATCACCACCACCCTCGAGACCTTCCCCTGGCTCGTCGCGGAAGAGTCCGGCTCGGTGCGCGGCTACGCCTACGCCTCCCGCCACCGGGACCGCGCCGCCTACGGCTGGTCCGTCGACCTGGCTGTCTACATTCACCCCGACGCCCACCGGCAAGGCGTCGGCCGGAGTCTCTACCAGGCCCTCTTCCCCATCCTCTCGCGCCAGGGCGTCCACGCCGTCTACGCAGGCATCACCGTACCCAACGTCGCCTCCGTCTCGCTCCACGAGGCGGTCGGCCTTCACCTCGTCGGCGTGTACCGAGAGGTAGGTTTCAAATTCGGCACCTGGCTCGACGTGGGCTGGTGGGAAAAGCAGCTCGACGGCCCAACCCGAGCCCCACAGCCCATCATCCCCTTCCCTGCACTCTGCCTGCCAAGCCTCATCTCTCCCTGAACGGCCCGGCCCAGCCCTCGCGCGCGCTTCGTCCGAGGCCATCGGGCGCGCCAAGGGTATAAGGAGCCGCCTGTCATGGAACGGACCGAACGGCTGCTCGACCTGGTGGCGCTGTTGCTCGACGCAGCCAAGCCGCTGTCGTGGGCCGAGGTGCGGGCCACGTTCCCCGACGACTACGGTGGCAGCGCCGACGCCGCCGACCGCAAGTTCGAGCGCGACAAGGCCGAGCTCCTCGAGCTGGGCATTCCCCTCACCTACGTTCAGGCGACCGATGAGGACCCCGAGGGCTACCTGGTCGACCGCGACGCCTACTACCTGCCCGAGGTCGGCCTCACGCCCGATGAGCTGGCCATGCTGTACGCCGCTGGCTCGGCAGCCCTCGCGTCGGGCGCCTTTCCCGGCCGGCAAGACCTCGCCCACGCCCTGAGGAAGATCGGCTTCTTCGCCGAGGGCCCGCTCCCCGCCCCCAAGGTGCGCCTCGAATTGGGCGCCGTCGCCAACACCGACGAGCTACCGGCCCGCCTCGACGCCCTGTGGAGCGCCATCAACTCGAGAAAGAGCATCGAGCTCGAGTACTTCTCACCCCGCACCCTGGCCGTCACCAAGCGGCGCGTCGACCCTTGGGGCCTGGCGCTCCGCCGAGGGCTGTGGACGCTGGTGGGCCACTGCCACCTGCGAGGCGACGTCCGCGTCTTCCACGTGCACCGAGTCCGCTCCCTCACCGTCAACACCACCCGGCCCCGCTCGAGAGACTTCGAGGTGCCCGCTGACTTCCGCCTCGATGACTGGGTCGCCACCCGGCCCTGGCAACATCGCTTCCACCCGCCCATCGACGTGACCATTCGCCTCACCGGAGAGCTGGCGCCCCTCGCCGCTCGCCTCTTCGCCGTCCCCGTCACCACCTTCGAGCACGGCACCGAGCTGGTCGTTCGCGCCACGGACCTCGACGGCCTGCTCAAATACGTCCTCTCCCTCGGCGAGCACGCCCGTGTCCTCGCCCCACGAAGCGCCACCGACCGCGTCACCGAGCTGGCCACCCTCGTCCTCCAGCAGCACGGAGGCCAGCCATGACCTCTCCCCCCACCGGTCGCCCCGGGGTGCACGAGCGGCTGCGACGGCTCCTCTTCCTGGTGCCCTTCGTCTCGAAGAACCCTGGCCTCAAGGTGGCCGAGGTGGCCCGGGCCATGGGCATCTCCCGCGAGCAGCTCCTCGTCGAGCTCGATCTCCTCACGCTGGTCGGCCGGCCGCCCTTCCAGCCCGACGACTTCATCGACATCTACGTGGAGGACGACGACCGCGTCTTCGTGCACCTCGACCAACGGCTCCTCGCCCCACCCCGCCTCACCGCCGCCGAGGGCGTGGCCCTGTTCGCCGCCGCCGCGCTCCTCAAGCCGGGCGCCGGAGACGCCTTGTCGAGCGCGCTGGCCAAGCTCGAAGGCGTCCTCCCGCCGGAGGCCGTGGGCCGCTACCGAGACATGAGCCGGCAGCTCGACGTCACCGTGGAGGGCCCCGACTCCCTGGCCGACCTCTCGCGGGCCATCGTCGAGAAGCGAGAGGTCGAGCTCGATTACTTCACCGCCTCCCGAGGCCAGACCGAGCACCGCCGGGTGCGCCCCCTCGAGCTCTTCAACCACCGAGGCCAGTGGTACCTCTCGGCCCACTGCCTCAGCCGTGGCGACCAACGCCTCTTTCGCCTCGACCGCGTCGCCTCTCTCGCGGTGACCGAGCAACGCTTCGATGCTCTCGAGGAGCCCCGGCCACGCCCCATGCCCTCGGCCGACGCGAGCTCAGTGGTGTGGGTGCGCTTCTCGGCTCGCGCTGCCCCCTACATCCGCGAGCGCTTTGGAGACGACGCGCGAGACGTGGGGGACGGCGAGGTGAAGGTGCCGGTGACGGGCGACTCAGAGCGCTGGCTCACCCAGTGGGTGCTGTCCTTCGGCGGTGACGCCACCGTCACCGAGCCCCAGTGGGCCATCGCGGCTGTTGCCCGCGCCGCCCAGGCCTCGTTACAGTCGCGGTGATTCCATGGGCTTTCAACTCGTCATCGCGGAGGGGAGCGAAGCGGGTCGGGAGTTCGTCTTCGATCAAACCGCGGTGACCATCGGCCGCACGCCCGAGTGTGACGTGATTCTCTACGACACCGGCGTGTCCCGAAAGCACGCTCGCATCCTCGAGATCGGTGGCGCCTTCTTCGTGGAGGACATGGGCTCCTCCAACGGCACCCTGGTCAATGGCTCCAAGGTCGAGCGGCAGCTGTTGCACGAGGGCGACGCCATCGGCCTCGGCCCTGTGCTCCTCAACTTCAGCGCCATCGAGCTGGGCCCGGCGGCGCCCGCCGAGACCGCCTCGGGAGACGGCGCCCACACCCGCATCGTCTCGGTGGCCGAGCTCAAGCGCTCTCGCAACAAGGGCGTGGCGCTGTTGCCCAAGGGCAGCACTCGGGCCCAGGTCGTCGAAATGGGAGGCAAGAAGACCGGCGTCATCCCCATCGTTCGGCTCCCAGACCAGAACACGACACCGACCCCGGTGGCAGGTGGCGACGTCGGTGCTTCGGGGCTCGCCCGCCGCCCTCGCGGGCCCATCACCGACATCGACCTCGAGCCCGCCCCCAAGGACGCGCCCGGTCTGCACCCGCTCCTCGCGCGGTTCACCGAGCGCCGGGCCGTCTCGGCTGCCGAGCGTGCCCGACTCCGTCGACAGGGCCCGTCAGGGCTGGTCGAGCTCTGGTGGGCCGAGGCGACGGTGCTGGCGCGCTCGCTGGCCGTCTCCGGGGCGACGGTGGTGGTGCTGAGCGCCCTCGCCTCGCTCATCTGGTGGGCCTTGCCAGCCGAGAAGCCCAAGCTGGTCGAGCCCGAGGTGCTGACCCAGGAGGCGACGCCGTACTCCTTCGGTCTGGGGCCGGGCGTCACCTTCACGCACGCCGACGAGAAGACCTTCGAGTTCGAGGTGAAGTCGCCGGTGCAGGTGACTGGCGTGGTGCACTTTCAGAGCAAGGACATCGGTGGCAAGGAAGAGGTCTCGTTGACGGTGAACGGCACCGAGCTGGGGTGGCTGACTCCCGACACCCTCGACGCCGACGAGCGGGAATACGAAGTCATCATCCCCGCGGCGGTCATCACTCGCACCGGCATCAACACCGTCACCTTCGACAACGCGCGCAACCCTCCCGAGAAGGACCCCTGGCGCGTGTGGAACCTCTGGCTGGAGATCTCCGTCCTGCCCGAGAAGGACCAGGCCGGCCTCGCCAGTGACGCCGAGGAGAAGCTCCGCAAGGGCGACCAGAAGTGGATCCAACGAGACATCGGCGCGGTCAACCGTTGGGAGGCCTACAAGCAATTCCGCGAGGCCTGGCTCACCCTCGAGGCGCTCCCTCCGTCGGCCCGCCCCGAGAGCTACCTCATCGCCCGCCAGAAGATGAGCGAGGCCCGGGTCGAGCTCGACAACAAGTGCCGCATGCTCCTGCTCGAGGCCCGCACCTTCTTCAGCCTCAAGCAGTACACCGAGACGCGCTTCGCCCTCGAGCACGTGGCCGACTTCTTCCCCTCGCGGCACCACCCCTGCCAGGCCAAGGCTGAGGCCGACCGCATCGCCTACGGGCTGTAGCCCCTCCCCGGATTCCGGTGGTCCTCCACCGCGAGCGCGTTATGCCTCGGCCCAAGGAACCACGCACCCATGGCCCAGCTCGACACGTTCAAGACCCGCTCCACGCTGACCGTCGGTGGCTCGACGTTCGACTTCTTCTCGCTCGCCGCGCTGAGCACGAAGCACCCTCGGTCGAGCGACCTGCCACGCTCCCTCAAGGTGCTGCTCGAGAACCTGCTGCGCTGGGAAGACGGGCGGGTGGTGAAGAAGGAGCACATCGAAGCGTTGCTCGACTGGGACCCCACGGCCGAGCCCAGCACCGAAATCTCCTTCAGCCCCGCCCGGGTGCTCCTGCAAGACTTCACCGGAGTGCCGGTGGTGGTCGATCTCGCCGCCATGCGCCAGGCGCTGGTGGCCATGGGGGGCAAGGCCAGCCAGGTGAACCCCCAGTGCCCGCTGGATCTCGTCATCGACCATTCGGTGATGGTCGACTCGTTCGCCACCACGGCGGCCTTCGGCGAGAACGTGCGCCTCGAATTCTCCCGAAACACCGAGCGCTACGCCTTCCTCAAGTGGGGCCAG
>PMBV01000382.1:0-152 GCA_003153055.1 Myxococcales bacterium | reverse complement strand
CTGGGCGTGGTGGGCTGGGGCGTGGGAGGCATCGAGGCCGAGGCGGCCATGCTGGGCCAACCCATCACCATGCTGATTCCCCAGGTGGTGGGGTTCCGGCTCAAGGGCCAGCTCTCGCCCGGCGCCACGGCGACCGACCTGGTGCTGACCGT
>PMBV01000134.1 GCA_003153055.1 Myxococcales bacterium | reverse complement strand
CAGAAACCTGATCGGCGCTCTAGCGCTTGCGGAGGCGGAAACACAAGGAGGCCGCCCCACCGAGGAGGCCTCGTGAGCCCCTGGGCGCCGCGCTGAACGGAGTCCAACCGCGTCGTTGACGGGCAGAGGGTCGAAGGCCGAGGGCCTTGCCTGAACCCAGAAGCTCAAAGCTCAGAGTGAACTGGAGCGGCGGTGGAGGCCCGGGCGAGCCGCGACGCCCCGCCGACGTTCAGCCACCCAAGGCGAAGCGTTCGGCAGGGCGGTGGTCTGGCCCCGCGGCCGAGCGGGCTCCCTTCTCCTCGAGGAGAAGGGCGGGGGGATGAGATGAAGACGCCGCCCATCGGTCGATACACGGCACTGCAGAGTGAGGTGACGAAGGCGCGTCTCACCGCCCAGTCGCCGCCGCATCCCCGCCCCATCCCCAACACCGCCTTGTCGGCTTACTTCCCCGCTCGATACGTCGTGAACTGCGCATCCATCCGCGTGTCCTGCCCAGTCGTGAACCGGTCCATGCAGGAGTCATCGGTGTAATCCATGAAGTTGGTGATTGGATCCACCCCCGCCGTGGTGCAGGTGTCGCGGCCCACCGGGCACCCGAAGGCCGCCGACTTCTCGGCTGGCGTGTCAGACACCGAGTCTCCCGTGCCGGTGCAGCCCCCCTGGAACGTATGGTACAGCCCCATCCAGTGGCCGACCTCGTGGGTCGCCGTGTCGCCCAGGTTGTACGGGGTCGCGGTCCCGCCAGGCAGCGACGAATACAGAATGACGACGCCGTCGAGCTTGGGCTGAGCCGTGTAGCTCGAGGGGAAGGTCGCATAGCCGAGGATGCCGCCCGAGGGGCTGCACGTATAGAGGTTCAAATGCTGCGCGGTGCCCTTCCTCAGCGCCGTCTTCATCGCGCTCTCCGAGCTCCCATAGCAGTTGGCGTACCAGGTGGCGTTCGTGGTGCGGTCCACCGAGAGCAGGTTGAAGCTCCAGCCGGTGCTCGCGTAGGCCGCGTTGAGCACGCTCATCTGGTCCGTAATCATCTTCTGGGTGATGTCTCCGTTGGCGACACCAGTGCCCTTGTTGACGACGTGAAAATAGACATTGACGACGCCGCCGGTGAGCGCCTCGCGCTTGATACCGTTCTGCGTGCCCTGGAGGAAACGCTGGATCTCCTGGTCGACCCTGGCGCGCTCCTGCTCGCTCAGGTCCGTCGTGGAGCAGCGCTCGAAGCCAGGGGTCTGCTGGATCTCCGACAGCACGTAGCCGGGCTGTTCGATGAGCGGACTTTCGTTTTGACCACAGCCAATCACCACGGAAACGAGCGCTGCCAGTGACATCTTTCGATTCATGAGACCCTCCCAGGTCGTTGACCCCGGTTCTCCGGGGGCGCGCGAACGGTAGCTCATCTCACCATCGACTAGGAGTAAGAAGCTCAGCTCAGCGCGACGAGTTGCTCGAGCGAGGTCTTCACCTCAGCCATGCGCGCCGTGTCATCTTGCTTGAGGAGCACGCGGCCCTGGGCGACGAGCGCCTTCGCCTTCCCCACCACCTCGTCGGCCTCGGCGCTGGGGTTCTCCTTCGCCCCCTTCTCCAGCACCCGCACCAGCCGCTCCGCCTTCTCCAGCACTCGCTGGAAGGCCCGGGCCGACGCGCGGCGATCCTTCTCCGACTGGGCTTGGGCGTACTGGGCCTGCTCGGCCGACAGCTTCTCGACCTCCTGGGTCGACAAGGTGGTGCGCGATTCGACGCGGGTGGCCTCGGCCATGCCAGTGGTGGTGTCCACCGCCCGCACCGACACGATGTCTTCGCTCGACAGCTCGAACGTCACCTCGATGGGCACGTCGGCCCGCCGCTCGACGGTGAGGTTGCCCAGCACCAGCTCACCCAGCTTCACACACTCGTCGGCCCAGTCGCTCTCGCCCTGGTAGATGGGCAGTCGCGCCGCTGTCTGCCCTGCTTGGCTGGGAAGGAACACCTCCTTCGCCACCGCCGGCACCGTCGTGTTCCTGAGAATGAGCTTGCGCACCGTGCCGCCGAGGACCCCCACCGACAACGAATGGGCGGCCACGTCGATGAGCACCGTCTGGCCAGCCTGAGTGGCCAGCTCGGTGGCGTGCACGGCAGCCCCCAGCGCCACCGCCTCGTCTGGGTTGAGGCCGCTCACCGGCGCCCGGCCGAAAAAGTCCGTCACCACCTTGCGCACCAGCGGGACCCTCGTCATGCCCCCCACCAGCATCACTGCCTCGATGTCGCCGGCCCCCAGCTTGGCGTCGGCCAGCACCGCGCGGCACACCTCGAGGCTCCTCGCCGTCAACGCCTCGACGAGCGTCTCGAAGAAGCTCCGCGTCAGCACCGTGTCGAGCGAACAGCCCTTCCCCTCGCCGTCTTCGCCGTGGGCCCCGAGGTCGGTCACCGAGATGAAGGCCTCTGGTTGCTCGGTGAGCGCGCGCTTGGCTCGCTCCGCGGCGTACCGCAAGCGCTGCATCGACAGGCGATTCTTCGACACGGCTTCGCGCTGACCCTCGGGCACCTGGGCCAAGAGCCACCGCACGATGGCCGCGTCGAAGTCGTCGCCCCCCAGCCGGGAGTCGCCGCCAGTCGCCTTCACCTCGAACACTCCGTCGGTCACGTCGAGCACCGACACATCGAGGGTGCCACCGCCCAGGTCGAACACCAGCCCTCGCCCTTTGAACCGGTTGACCAACCCGTAGGCGATGGCCGCGGCCGTCGGCTCGTTCACCATGCGCATGACGTCGAGGCCGGCGATGCGCGCCGACTCCCGTGTCGCCTGACGCTGCCCTTCGTCGAAGTTGGCCGGTACCGTCAACACACACTTCGACACCGGGCGCCCGAAGTGGGCCTCGGCGTCGAGCTTGAGCTCACCCAGGAGCATCGCCGACAGCTGCGTCAACGGCACCACCCGGCCGGCCAGCCTGATGCGCACATCGTTCGTCGGGCCCGCCAGGAGTGGATAGGGCACGACCTGCTTGGCCGAGTTGGCCAGCTCCTGGCTCCAGCGCATGCCGAGGAAGCGCTTGGTCGCCGGCGCCACGCGATCAGGCGCGTCGTCGCCCAGCACCAGCGCCCGCTCACCCACCACTCGCTCACCCGCCCCGGTGAAGCCCACCACCGACGGCGTCAGCCTGAGACCACTGCGCGAGGAGATGACAATCGGCTGGCCATCGTGAACGGTGGCCACGGCCGAATAGGTGGTGCCGAGGTCGATGCCGATGACAGGTTCCATGGAGGGGCGTCGAGAGTCCTAGCAGCAGTCGGGGCACCTCGAAACATCTCGACCCACGACATCGTGCGTTGGACCCCAGGGCGAGCTGACGAGGCGGCCTGGGCCGGTTAGAAGGGCGCTCATGACACAGGTCTCCCTCACCAAGCTCTCACTCCTGCTCGCGCTGGTGGCCGCGCCCTCCCTGGGAGCCGACGCAGAAGTGTTCCACGGGTGGTCAAAAGACGGCAGCTGGCTCGTCTACGAGGTGCACGGCCGCAATGACCTGGTTGAGCTGTATTTCTGCACGGTGGCGTCCGACGCCACCCCCTCATGGCCCAAGGTGCTCAACGACATGGACCGGGAAGACACCAACGGCCTGTCGTGTGCCCGCTTCATGGATCCCAACAAGGCCCCCTACCGGTGGAAGTCACTGCTCGTCCTCCCCGCGCCTTCGATGAGGTTCGGTGGCCTCGAGGTCAGCCACGAGCTCGCCACCGACGGCGAGAGCCCCGGCTTCGTGCTCCAGGCTGGCGACAAGAAGCAGAGCTGCTACGCCTCTGGAGTGCGGGAGGACTCGAAGCTCGAGAAGGTCTGGTTCCACCCCTCGGGCCAGCTGGTGGCCGCGATGATCGACGGCAACTTCCGGCACTGCACGGTCACCCTTCGCGCGGCGCCCCCCAAGCCCACCAAGAAGAGGTGAGTCCCACGCGCCCCCGCTCAAGTCCTTGAGCCGGCCCACCAAGGGCCTATGCTCGAGAGGTATGCCAGGCGCTGTCTTCCAATCGTATCGTGCAGGCCAGAGCCTTCCAGATGTCACTTGAGCGTCTGCTGACAGGCGCGGCGGTGATGGTGACCATCGGCGCCCAGCTCCTGGCGGCCCTGACAGCGCTGCGGCTCATGCGGAAGGCCGGCCGGTTTCGCCTCGCCTGGGGCTCCATTTCCCTCGCGCTGGTGATGATGATCGGCCGCCGCCTGGGCGACACCCTCCTCCTGTCGCAGGGCCGCGGCCCACCCCTGGCCGGCCTCCTCGTCGCCCTCGTCGTCTCGCTTCTCATGGCGTGGGGCATGCTCGGGGTGCGCGAGCTCTTCGTCGATCTCGAGCGAACCAGGGCCGAGCTCTATGAAGAGGCCACCCGCGACGAGCTGACGCACATTTCGAACCGCCGCCACGTGATGTTGATGGCCCGGCACGAGGCCCAGCGTGCCCGGCGAACTGGGCGACGGCTGACGCTCCTTCTGTTCGACATCGACCGGTTCAAGCGTGTCAACGACACCCTGGGCCACGAGCGGGGCGACGAGGTGCTCCGCTGCGTCACCGAGACCTGCGCCAAGGAGCTGCGGGCCTCGGACCTCTTCGGGCGCATCGGCGGCGACGAGTTCCTCATCGTGCTCCCCGAGTCAGAGCCCGAGGAAGCCCAGCTCGTCGCCGAGCGGCTCCGCACCACCGTGGAGAGCCGCTGCGCGCGCGCCGACCTGGCCGCGCCGCTCACCATCAGCATCGGCTTCGCCTCCGTCGCGCCCGACGAGCATCCCGTCGACGAGCTGGTGACGACGGCCCTGGCTCGCGCCGACGACGCGCTCTACCAAGCCAAACAGAGGGGACGAAATCAGGTGGTGAGGGCCGCCTGAGCCCGCCTACTTGGCGTAGAGCGTCGAGCCCGAGTCCTGGCTCACCAGCACGTACAGGGTGGTGCCAGCCAGCGCGACCCCACGCGGCGTGCCCTGGGGTGCGAAGAGCTCAGTTGGTGGCGTCCCCCCCACCACCTCGAAGAGCGCCTTCCGGGTGATGAAGCGCACCAGACCACTGGAGACGATGAACGACTCGGGCGTCTCCCCAGCCAGCAGCGAGGGGGCCCCACCGGCCCGGGCAATGCGCTTGAGCTCGCCGCCCGAGGCGCGGAACACGACCCCGTCGGTGTCGAGGGCGAGCGGCCCCTGGGCCTCCTCGGCCACGCGGGAAGAGAAGCTGCCGTCGACCGGCGCCCGCCACAGGGCCGAGGGAGCGCCGCTCACCCAGTAGACATCTTTGCCGTCGGCCACCACGTTGCTCGGGCGTACCTGCTCGGCTGCGATGAGCTGGGGCTCTCCGTCGCTGCCCACCTTCACCACCGCGCCGACGGGCTTCTCGGAGAGGAGATCCGTCTCGGCGGGCATCAGGGTGAGAAAGACCGAGTCTCCCACTGGGGCGAGCGACGTCACCACCGCGCGCTTGAAGTGCACCCGCGCAAGGGGCGCTTCTTCGCCCCGGGCCGACATCGACAGCACCGTGCTCCCCTCGGCGAAGAAGACGGTGCTCCCATCGACCTCGAGGCTCGTGATGCGATGAGCGCGCGCCGCCACCACCTTGGCGCCTTCTCCCGCCGCCGCGCGGACGATGGCCGAGCTGCCCTTCTCGTCGAGCACGAAGAGCACGGCGCTGAAGCCGCCCTTGAGCTCCCGGGCCGAGAATCTCCCCGTCACCACCGGCGCAAACCCAGACTGAGCCGTCGCGTCGCCCGGGGCCTCGAGGAGCTTCGCCAGCATCTCGGAGGGCGCGGGAGCCTCGGCCGGCGCCGGCGCGGTGTCGAGCAACGCCGGGCGGACGGGAGCGGCGGCAGGTGAGGAAGCGTCGGAGTGAGTGGGGTGGCGGCGGGAATACTCGGACAGCCCGATGGCGAGAAGCACCAACACCACGCCTGCGACGAGAAAGCGCATAGTGGGCGGATACCACACCCTGCGCCCACCGCGCCCATTTGAGCACGCACGAACTTGCAGCGCGTGAAGCAGTGCGTGATCCTTCCCCTGTGACTTCCCCCGCTGCGGTACTGCCTCTCGCCTTCCTGGGCTTTCTTACCATGGCCAGTTGCCAATGCGGCGGCGCTACGCCATGCCCCGATGCCGCCTGCCCGACGGGCAGTGTCTGCATCGAGGGCTCGTGCGTCGACGGGCGCCCCGACAGTGGCGAAGACGGCGGCAGTGGCGGCGGAGGGGGCGGCGGCAGTGCCGATACAGGTGGCGGTGGCGGAGGCAGCGGGGGCTTCTGCGGCGACGGCGTGGTCTCTGGCACCGAGGGCTGCGACGACGGCAACACGGTGAGCGGCGACGGCTGCAGCAGCGCGTGCACCCTCGAGCTCAACCACGCGTGCCCGGTGCCTGGCGCCCCCTGCGTCGTGAGCGCGGTGTGTGGCGACGGGCGGCTGGGCGGCCCCGAGGAGTGTGACGATCACAACCTCACCCCAGGCGATGGCTGTAGTGCCACGTGCGTGTTGGAGTCGGGGTGGGCCTGCCCGACGGTGGGCGTGGCCTGCGTGGCGGCGGGGTGTGGT
>PMBV01000525.1 GCA_003153055.1 Myxococcales bacterium | reverse complement strand
TCGTCAAGGTGAACTGCGCCGCCCTGTCGGAGACGCTTCTCGAGAGCGAGCTGTTCGGCCACGAGAAGGGCAGCTTCACTGGCGCCGTGGGTCGTCGCGAAGGGCGCTTCGAGCTGGCCGACGGGGGCACGCTGTTCCTCGATGAGATCGGCGACATCACTCCGGCGCTTCAGGTCAAGCTCCTGCGGGTGCTGCAGGAGCGCGAGTTCGAGCGCGTCGGCGGGACGACCACGCTGAAGGTCGACGTGCGCGTGGTCGCGGCCACCAACAAAGACCTGGCCTCCGAGGTGAAGGCCGCCCGGTTCCGTGAAGATCTCTTCTACCGGCTCAACGTGGTGACCGTGACGCTCCCGCCGCTCCGCAAGCGGAAGAGCGACGTGCCTCAGCTCGTGGCCCACTTCATCGAGAAGTACAACGAGCTGCACGGCAAGGTCGTGAAGGGGTTGGCTCCAGGCACCTTGAACGCCCTGTTGTCCTACGACTGGCCGGGCAACGTGCGCGAGCTGGGCAACGTCGTGGAGCGGGCGGTGGTGCTCGCCCGGGGGAGTGAGCTCACCAGCGACGACCTCCCGCCCACCTTGAGAGGCCCGCGACCGCGTGACCGCTCGCCGGAGTCGCTCATTCCCGGAGCGACGCTGTACGAGATCGAGCGCGAGGCGATTCTCCGCACCCTCGAGATGGTCGATGGGTCGACCTCACGGGCCGCCGACATCCTCGGCATCAGCGTGCGGAAGATTCAGTACCGGCTCAAGGAGTACGCCCAGCAGGACGCCGACGCCGCGCGGCAGCCGAACTGACCCACGCCCTTCGTCTGGACAACGGCGGCTGGCCGGTGGAGAAGGCGCCCATGCGCATTCTCTCCGGCGTCCAGTCGTCTGGCCGGCTCCACCTCGGGAACTACTACGGCGCGATTCGCGAGTTCGTCCGAATGCAGGACGAGGGCGAGGCGCTGTACTTCATCGCCAACCTCCACGCGCTCAACTCGGTGAAGGACCCCAAGGTCGCCCGGGCGCTCACCTTCGAAACCGCCTGCGCCTTCATCGCCCTGGGCGTCGACCCCACTCGGTCGACCTTGTTTCGCCAGTCGGACATTCCCGAGATCACCGAGCTCTACTGGATTCTCGGGACCTTGGTGCCGCTGCCCGACCTGGCCAACGCCCACTCGTACAAAGAGAAGACCGAGCGCGGCCAGGAGGCCCACCTGGGGCTGTTCGCCTACCCGGTGCTGATGGCGGCCGACATCCTCCTCTACGACTCCGACGTGGTGCCCGTCGGGCATGATCAAAAGCAGCACCTCGAGCTGACCCGAGATTGGGCCGGGAAGTTCAACCTCGCCTTCGCCCCAGGGTACGACCCCCAGCGCCCCGAGAAGAAGCCCGGCGTCTTCAAGCTGCCCAAGGAGCGCATTCGCGACGAGTCGGCCAAGGTGCCCGGTCGCGATGGCGAGAAGATGTCGAAGACGTACAACAACACCATCGACCTCTTCGGCACCGACGCCGAGGTCAAGAAGCAGGTGATGTCGGTGAAGACCGACTCCACCGCGAAGGACGCCCCCAAGCCCACCGAGGGCCAGCCGCTGTACCAGCTGCTCAAGCTCGTCTTGCCCCACGACGAATTCGCCAACGTCGAGCGCGATTGGTCCCTTGGCGGGAAGGGCTATGGCGACTTCAAGACCCGGCTCCTCGAGGGGTACCACGCAGCCTTCGACGCGCCTCGCAAGCGCTACGCTGAGCTCATGGCCGACCCGGCCGAGGTCGAGCGAACGCTCAAGGCCGGGGCCGAGCGGGCCCGCGGCTACGCGGCTCCGGTCATCAAGAGAGTTCGCGAGGCAGTTGGGCTCTAGCCGTGGTACATCGCATCTGAGGCCGATTTTCCGGCCTCCAACGCCCCTGAGGCTCGCCAATTGGCTGACGTGAAGGACGGGAGTCCTGCACCAGACGAGACGCTCAACGAGGTGCTCGCCCCCCGCGACGCCTTCCGCGTAGCGTTGCCCAACTTCGAAGGTCCGCTGGACCTGCTCCTGCACCTCATTCGAGAGCACCGCCTCGATATTCTCGACATTCCCATCGCCATCATCTCCGAGAAGTACCTGGAGCACCTGGAGCGAATGCGGGAGATCGACCTCGACATCGCGGGCGAGTTTCTGGTGATGGCCTCGACGCTGTTGCACCTCAAGTCGCGCATGCTGCTCCCCCATGAGGAGCAGCCGGCCGGGCAGGACACGGCCGAGGTGGCCGCCGAGCGGCTCGACCCACGGGCCGACCTGGTTCGCCGGCTCCTCGAGTACCAAAAATATCGGGCGGTGGCCGAGCAGCTCGCCCAGAACGACATTCTCGACCGCACCGTGTTTCCCCGGCGGGTGGCCCAGGCGTCGGTGCCGCTGGGGCCCGACGAGATCGGCCTCCTCGAGATCTCGGTGTACCGGCTCATCGAGGCCCTCGATCGGGTGCTGGCCAACTTGGAGCCCCGGCGCCAGCACGAGGTCACCCGCGAGCACCTCTCGTTGTCGCAGGCGATGTACGACGTGGCCGCCAAGGTTCGAGCGGCCGAGGGCAGCGTGCGCTTCGCCGAGCTCTTCGCCGGGGCGCGGGTGCGCAGCGCGGTGATCATCACGTTCCTGGCCCTCCTCGAGATGTGCAAGCTGGGGCTCCTGCGGGTCTCGCAGGCCGAGGGCAGCGACGACATTTTCGTCAGCCAGCGAGGAGAAGCGCTGGCCGAGTTTGGCATGGAGGGTGGGGTCGCCCCTTCCGAGGAGTTGGATCATGAGTACCGATGACGAGACCGAGGGCGGCTCGGGTGGACCCTCCGCCTTCACCGAGGAGGAGGTCGCCTCGGTGATCGCGGTGAACGCAGACCCGGAGCTCGACGAGGTCGACGCGGCGGAGATCGACGCGCCCGAGGTCGAGACGCCGTTCGAGAAGATCGTCGCCCGCTCCAAGAAGCTCTCCGATGAACAGGTGCGCACGGTCGTCGAGAGCTTGCTCTTCGTGGCGTCGCAGCCCTTGACGGTCGATCAATTCTACGAGACCACTGGCGTCGATCGCGAGCGGCTGAGGGCGGCGCTGGTGGCGGTTCAGGCCCGGCTGGGTGAGGTGGGCTTCGGCTTCATCCTCCACGAGGTCGGTGATGCCTGGCAGCTCCGCACGGCACCTGGCTCGGCCGAGTACGTGCGCCGGTTCCTCAAGGTGAAGCCCCAGCGGCTCACCCGGGCGGCGGTCGAGACCCTCGCCATCATCGCTTACCGCCAGCCGGTCACTCGGCCGGAGATCGAGGACATTCGCGGCGTCGACAGCGGCGCGGTGCTCAAGGCCCTGCTCGATCGGCGGCTCATCAAGATCGTTGGGAAGAAGGAAGAGGTGGGCCGGCCGATTCTCTACGGCACGACCCGCGAGTTCCTCGAGTTCTTCGCCCTCAAAGATCTGAACGCCCTGCCGACCTTGCGTGAGTTTCAGGAGCTCACCGAGGAGAACCGGGAAATCGTCGAGAAAGAGGCTCCGCCTCCGGTCGCCGGGCTGGTGGAACAGCTCGCCGACCCTACCTTCAACCAGCGCGTGGCGGAGAACGCCGCTGCGTCAGAGGCTGCCCTCGAGAAGCTCGAGGCGGCCATGGAGCGGGCCGAAACCACCGCCCAGACCGCGGAGCGGATTCTCAACCCGCCCCAGCCTGCTCCACCACCTGCTACACCGACTGAAACGAGCCCTCCAGAGGGCTCCGGGAACGGCTGAAAGAACATGGAACGATTGCAGAAGTTTCTCGCCCGTGCGGGGGTGGCCTCGCGGCGCGCCGCCGAGCAGTTGATCGCCGATGGCCGCGTGCTGGTGAACGGAGAGACCATCACGGTCATGGGGACGAAGGTCGACCCCCAGAAGGACCTCGTGGTGGTGAACGGGAAGCCGGTCGGGCTCCCCGCGAGCCGGGTGTACTTCGTGCTCTACAAGCCGCCCGGAGTCGTCACGACGCTGTCGGACCCTCAGGGCCGATCGACGGTGGCCGACTTCATCGAGAGCATCGATCGCCGACTCTTCCCGGTCGGGCGCCTCGACTTCGACGCCGAAGGTGCGCTGCTCATCACCGACGACGGGGAGCTCGCCAATCAGGTGATGCACCCCAGCCACGAGGTGCCCCGGGTCTACTTGGCCAAGGTGAAGGGGTCGCCCGACGATGCCTCGCTGCAGAAGCTGATCGATGGGGTGCGCCTGGAGGACGGGATGGCGAAGGCCGTCGAGGCGAGCCGCTTCGAGCAGGCCGAGCGCAACACCTGGCTCAAGCTCGTCGTCACCGAGGGCCGACAGCACCTCATCAAGCGTCTGTGCGCCGCCATCGGGCACCCGGTGGTCCGGCTGTTCCGGCCGGCGCACGCGGGGGTGTCGGTGGCTGGCCTTCGCCCGGGGCAATGGCGAGCGCTGACGCCCGATGAGGTTCGCCGGGTTCATGCGCTCGTCGCGGGGGAGATCGGGGTCGAGAACGCGCTGTTCTTGCCAGCGAGGCGCCACGGGCACGGCTTCTCGACTGGCTTGAGCGGCGACGCGGAGGATGAGCGGCAGGAGCGACCGGAGCCGCCTCGAGTGCGCTCGCGGGGCCGTCCAGCAGCGGCGGCCGAGGGTGGCGACGATGACTCCCTCCAGGAGGATCTCGGCGAGCCTGAGCACGAGGAGCCCGAGGTGAGCCTGGACGACGAGGTGGAGCCGGATGACGTGGCGGCCGACGAAGCCGGAGCGGGCACTCCTTCGGGAGATGCGAGCGAGGCTCCGATGATCGAGGCGGCCCCAGCGTTGCCGAGTGAGAGCGGGCAGGGTGAGGTGACGGGCAAACCATCCATCGTCGAGCGGAGGGTCGGGCGCGGCCGCGGCTCCGAGGGGGCTGATCGCGGCGCATCGAGTGGGCCTCGCCGATCGAGCTCCGGTGGACCTGGTGCTTCTCGTGGGGCTGATGCGCGCGGTGGCAAGCCGGGCGCTCGGAGTGGTGAGGGTCGAAGCCGCTTTGGTGACAAGCCAGCCTCTGGTGCGAGTCGAGGCCGCTTTGGCGACAAGCCGGCGTTCGGTGCCCGGAGCGAGGGTCGAGGCCGCTTCGGCGACAAGCCGGCCTTCGGTGCCCGGAGCGAGGGTCGAGGCCGCTTCGGCGACACGTCTGGCTCGGACACCGGCGGAAGCGACCAGCCGGCCCCGAGCGGCGAGGGGCGCGCGCGTACGGGTGGTTTCCGGCCAGGCGCTGGACCCAGAGGAGAGAGCCGACCTCGTTTTGGCTCCGGCGGAGCTGGCGAGAGCCGTTTCGGCGCGGGCAGCGCAGGTCCCGGCGCGGGCGGAGGTGAAGGAGAGCGCCCCAGTCGCTTCGGTGGCGGGAAGCCGGGCTTTGGTCGCGGTGGGGGAGAGGACCGTCCGCGTCGTTTCGGCGCGGGCAGCCCAGGCTCCGGCGCGGGCGGAGGTGAAGGTGAGCGCCCCCGTCGCTTTGGTGGCGAGAAGCCCAGCTTCGGCGGCTCCGAAGGTCGCGGGCGCACCGGCAAGCCCAGCTTCGGATCGAGCGAGGCCGGGGATCGACCCCGTCGCCTCAGTGGCGGGAAGCCCAGCTTCGGCGGCTCCGAAGGTGGAGGGCGCCCCGGTAAGTCCAGCTTCGGATCGAGCGAGGCCGGGGATCGACCCCGTCGCTTCAGTGGAGGGAAGCCCAGCTTCGGCTCCGAAGGTGGCGGGCGCCCCGGCAAGCCCAGCTTCGGATCGAGCGAGGCCGGTGAGCGACCGCGTCGCTTCGGTGCCGGGAAGCCCAGCTTCGGTGGCTCCGAAGGTGGCGGGCGCCCCGGCAAGCCCAGCTTTGGATCGAGCGAGGGTGGCGATCGTCCCCGTCGCTTCGGTGCCGGGAAGCCGAGCTTCGGCGCTGGGGCGGGGCGAGCACGCTTCGGCGGCAAGCCCGGCAGCGCTGGCGGAGGCGAGAGCACCGAACGTCCACGCTTCGGGGGTGGGAGTCGCAGCTTCGACGGCGCTCGCGGCGGTGGGAGCTCTCGATTTGGTGGCGAAGGCGGCGAGAAGAGGCCCTTCGGTGCGCGCACGGGTGGGGCCAAGCCTCCGTTCGCGGGCAAGGGGCGCTTCGGTGGCAAGCCTTCAGGGCCTCCGAGAAAGGGCCCAGGCGGCGCGGGTCGGCCCGACTCTCGTCGAGGGAAACCGCCACGCTCGTGGTAGGAACACCCCATGGTGCGCGCCAGTTTCGTCCTGGTCCTCGCGGCGCTGGCAGGCTGCTCGTCGGGGCGTGACAAGCTCATCGCCGATCTCCAGGGCGCTCGCCCTGAGGTTCGCGCGCTGGCGGTGAAGAAGCTGGCCGAGAAGTTCAACCCCGACGACGTGAGCCTTTTCACTCAGGCGGCCCGAGACCCGGTCGCCATCGTTCGGGCCGAGGCCATGGCCGCGCTGGGCAAGAGTCAGGACCCTCGGGTCGTCGACCTCCTGGGCGAGGCCCTCGCCGACACCGATGAGCAGGTGCAGCTCGCGGCCGCGGCCTCTCTGGCCACCATCAAGACCGACAAGGCTCGCTCCTACCTCACGCTCCAGTACTCGCGTCGTGGCCGCTCCACCCGCACGGCCATCGTGCAGGCGCTCAAAGGCATCAACATTCCCGGCGCGATGGCCAGCGTCATCGCCGCCGAGGCGTCCTCCATTTGGGACCGAAATCTCAAGGCCCTGACCGAAGGGGCGCTCCCCGAACGCGTCGGCGCCGCCGAGGAGCTCGGTCGCTCCGGGCGGGCGGAGGCCGTCAACCGCTTGGTGCCGCTCCTCAAGGACAGCCAGGTCGTACTGGCGGCCGGCGCGGCCCGAGGCCTGGGGCACGCCGGCGACCTGCGCGCGGCGCCCGCCCTCACCGCCCTGCTCGACGAGAACTTCCCCGAGCTTCGCGATGCCGCCTGCGAGGCGTTGGCGCACCTCAGGGAGCCGTCCGCGTTGCCCAAGCTCCTCTTGGTCGCGCAGGAGAAGAGCCCGACCAGCGCCATCGCCACCACCGCCATCTTGGCGTTGCCTCGGTCGGCCGACACCGACAAGGCCTTGTGCGAGCTGCTCCTGACTGGCTCCGACCAAGAGGTGGCGGCCGCTGGCCACGAGATGCGCCGCCGTGGTGGGTGCCCGTTCGAGCCTCTGGCCGAGAAGCTGAAGACCCCTGCGACGGTGCCGGGCGCGCTCCTGGCGATGGCTGCGCTGGGCCCGACGGTGAAGGAGGCGGGGGCCCGGGTGCTCCCGTTGCTGACCTCGTCGGACGCCCAGGTTCGCAAGCTCGCGGTCGACGCCCTGGCCGAGCTCGACGACGCCACGGCGGGGCCCGCGCTGCTCAAGGCCTGGGAGGCCGAGGTTCACGCCCTCGAGCCCCTGCGGGCCGACTGGGTGACCGGCGAGCTCAAGAAGGAGTTCGCCAAGGGCTTCGATCCCGAGAAGCCGCTGCCGGCCGACGACCCGGCGTCGCTCGTTCGCCTTCGCACCAGCGAGCTCCTTCGCCGGGTGCAGACCATCGACCAGGAGCGAATCAGGGAGGCCGGCAAGACGGCGCTGCGCTCGCTGGTGCCCACCGAGATCGTCGACGATGCCTCCGAGGAGCAGCTCAAGGTGCTCGCCTCGCTTCTCCGCGCCCTCGGCCGGCTCAAGGTTGAAGGGGCCGAGGAGCGGATCTCCCCGTACGTCAAGGAGCTGAGCCCCCAGCTCCGCGCGGCGGCGTGGGCCGGCCTGGCCGCCCTGGGCGCCGATGCTCGCGGCGGGCTCTTCGATGCCGACCGCGTGGTTCAATCGGCAACGGCCATCGCCTTGGCCGAGTCTGGCCCCGCGGGGCAGCGGGTCGTCCTCAAGGCCATCGCGGGGATCGCTGGCGACCACAGCCGCTTGCTCGATTCGCTGAGGGGCACCGTGCCGCCCCATGACGCCGCCGAGCCGCTGCTTGCCATTGTCCAGGAAGGTGGGGGTGACGCCGGCGTGGCCGCGATGATCCTGGCTGACATGCACGCCCTCGACGCGGTGCCGCTCATGCTCGCGCTGTTGTCTGACCCGACGGCCGTTGCTCGTCGCGACGTGCTCATCGCCCTCGGCCGCCTCAAGGACCCGCGTGCCGCCGACGTCGTGGCGCGGGACCTCTACAGCGATTCGGCCGAGGTGCGCGCGGCCGCGGCTGAGGCCCTCGGCGCACTGGAGGCGACCGGGCATCTGGAGGCCATCGACGCCCTCAAAGGCGATTACTATTGGAGGGTCAGGGAGAGCGCGTCAGCGGCGATCAAACGGTTGTCAGACGGCACACCAGAGGCCACGCACTGATGGACCTCCGAGAGCTCAAGGACAAGGCCTCCCAGCTCTTCGCCAAGGGGAAGTTCGCCCGCGCCGCCGAGGCCTACCAGGAGTACTGCCAGGCCGACTCGAAAGACCTCCAGAGCCGGCTTCGACTCGGCGATGCCTGGGCGAAGGCAGGGAAGAAGGACCAGGCCATCACCGCGTACACCTGGGCGGCCGAGGGCTTCGCCAAGGAGGGGTTTCTTCCCCGTGCCATCGCGGCCAGCAAGCTCGTCCTCGAGCTCGACCCTGGCCATACCGGCGTGCAGAAGACCCTCGCCCAGCTCTACGCCCGTAGGTCTTCCAGCCCGGTCCGGGCGCCCAAGCCTCCTCCTGCTCATGAGGCCACCCTCGGTGCCGCGCCCGCGAGCCTGACCGAGCCGGTGGATCCGGTGGTGCCCCTCGGGGGGCCTGGCGCCGCCGCGGGGTTCGTGCGTTCCCCGAGGGAGAGCGAGGGTTCAGGCGCACCGTCGGAGTCGGCCATCGAGATCGAGTTCGTCCCAGGCGTGGCGATCACCCCGACTCCGGTCCCCGTCGCCGAGGTGACGGTGGAGCTGGACGAGAGACGCCCCACGACGAGGGTGGCATCGGTGCCTTCGGGCGGCTCGTCGGCGGTGTACGAGCTCAAGGACGTAGCCGACGAACCGGCAGACCAAGGTCCTGGGCTGGGCGAGTACGAGCTGGAGGTCGGCGCCGCTTCGAGCTCGCCAGCGCCCTCCGGCCAGACAGAACCCGTGGGTCAGCGCCCCGCCCCCCGACCGACGCCGGTCTTCGAGCTCGAGGAGGTTGCCGACGATGCTCCGCCACTGCTGCTCGACCGCAGGCGAGAGGGCCCATCGGCCGCGCCCCCCAAAGCCGAATTCACCGAGCTCGAGCTCGACGACTCTGACTCGCTGCTCCACCTGGTGGAGGCGGCGGCCGCCGGCGCGGCGACTGCTCGGGTCCAAGAGGACTCGGAGTTCGAGCTCGAAGTGGAGATCGAGGAAGCGCGGATCGAGCCTGGCGCCCTGCCTCGGATTCCCCTGTTCTCCGATCTCCCGTCCGATGCCTTCATCGCGCTGTTCGAAGGGTGCCCGCTCCGCCGGTTGGCCGATGGCGAGCGGGTGATCGAGCAGGGCTCCCTTGGTGAGTCCTTCTACATCGTCTGCTCGGGGAAGGTGCGAGTGACCCGGGACGAAGATGGGCAGCGTCGAGTGCTCGCGACCCTCGACGAGGGCGCCTTCTTCGGCGAGATGGCCCTGTTGTCCCAGAGCCCTCGCAGCGCCTCGGTGGAGGCCATCGGCGAAGACACCCAGGTCTTGGAGATCTCCGCCAGGCTCCTGCGGGAGCTCTCGGCGCGGTACCCTTCGGTCGCCGGGGCGCTGAAGAAGTTCTGCCGCCAGCGCCTCTTGTCGAACCTGATGGCCACCGCCGAGCTCTTCCGGCCCTTCAATCGCAGCGATCGCCGTGAGTTGGTGCAGAAGTTCCGCGCCCGCGAGGTCGACCAGGGCGAGGTCCTCATCGCCGAAGGTTCCCGGAGTGATGGCCTCTACGTGGTGCTGTCTGGCGAAGTCGAGGTGCGCCGCATGGCCACCCTGGTGACGCGCCTCAGCGAGGGGCAGATCTTCGGCGAGATGTCGCTCCTCACCCGATCGCCAGCCTCGGCCACGGTCACGGCGACGCGGCACACCTCGCTGCTCCGGCTCCCGCGCGAGGACTTCGACCTGCTGATTCTCAGCCACCCGCAGGTGCTCGAGCTCGTGTCGAACTTGACCGATGAGCGCACCCGAGCCAACCAGCGGCTCGACCTGGTGTAGGGCTCAGCTGTCCTTGTCGCGGAGCTGGTCGAGGTACTCCTCACGGCTCACCAGCCCCGACTCGATGAGGATCTCCAGGAGC
This sequence comes from Myxococcales bacterium, assembly GCA_003153055.1. Next base: position 7,119 of record PMBV01000525.1, on the reverse strand, counting down.
GCGCGGAGGGCCCGCACCTGAGAGGCCGAGGTCGCCTCGAGGGCGAGGAGCTGCTCCTTGAGCAGCGAGACCTCATTGCGGAGCTTGAGCTCCGCTGGTGAAGGAGCCGATGGCCCAGGTGCGACCGCCACCTGCGGAGGAGGTCGAGGTGGTGGGGCGGCCGATGGAGGAGAGGGCGGAGGCGGCGCCGGCGGGACGATGGGCGGCGCCGGGCTGGCGGCCGGGAGCCCTTGGTCCGTGAGCTCGTACATCACCACCCCAAGCTCCCTCGGGTGAACGTTGTCGCCCGAAGAGACCTCGTCTCCGAAGTAGTACTTGCGAATCGCCCGGTCGATGGATGAGGCCGTGGCCAGCGCGACCTGCACCCGCTTGGCGGTGACGAAGGCGAGCTCTTGGAGTTGCTCGGCGTTGGTCGGATCGGCGCTGGCGAGGAACAGCGTGTTGCCCTCGACGCCGAGGGGAAAGACGCCATACCGCTCGGCGAGGTCGATGCGCAGATGGTCGATCACCCGCTTGGGGAGCGCGGCGGCGTCGAGGTCGACCGTCCGGAGCTGGAGCTGAGCCGCCAGCACCGCCACCATCGCGTTCTCGGTGACGAAGCCCATCTCGACGATGGTGCGACCCAGCCGACCGCCCCACTTGCGTTGCTCGAGCAGCGCGGTCCTGAGCTGTTCCTCCGTGAGCAGCGACGCCTCGACCAGGAGCTGACCCAGTCGGCGTCGGGCGGATGAGGACGGTTGGGCCACCTGAGGACGGTACCAGCGGGGCCCGCTCTGGCAAGTCTCGAGCGTTCGGCTACTTCGTTTGTCGCTCCAGGGCCCGCGCCTCCGCCTTCTCGGCCGCCGTCGGAGGATCGAGCCGGAGCATCCGGTAGGTCGCCTGGTCTCCCGCCAGGGTGAACACGGCGGCCATGCCAACCGACCGGCGATGGTCGTTCATTTCCCAGGGGGTGGTGTCCGCCGGACCTGGGTTCAAGAACAGCGTGGCCGCCGGCGAGCCTTCTTCGACGAGCACCTTGCCCTCGGGGTCCCGGGCCGCGCGGCCTCCGGCTTCCTTGATATTCGAGAAGAAGCCAAAGCGAATGCCGGCAGCCGCGATGGCCGAGGTGATGGCCGGGTCTCCTGCGTTGACCGTTCGAGCCCAGTCGAGGGCGTCGCCCCCATCGCCGCGCGGAGGGCCGTGCGAGATCAGCGCGACCGGCTGAGACGACCGCTTGGCCTCGTGAGCCACTTCGTCCACCGCCGATCGATCGTACACGCAGCTCTCCTTGGTCTTGACGAAGGCTGGGTCGTGGTACCCCGGCAGCGAGACGAGCGAGAGCTCGCAGAACTGCACCGTGCGCACCTCGGTGAGGTCGATGACATTGGGGAACCGCTGCTGGGCCTCGCGCAGCCCCTGGTTGAAGTCGGCGCGGCTCTCGGTGTTGCCCAGCACCACCAACACCGGGAGCTGAGTCACGGCCAGCTCGCCGAGCACGCGCGCGATGCGCGTCGGGTCTTCGCCGACGTCGCCGGTCACGATGATCGCGTCGGCCTTCTCTTTGACGAAGAATGAACGGTACTTCTTGAGGGCCACCAGGTTCGCCCCCGAGTCCTCGTTGATGGGCCCCAACACCCCCAGCACCAGGCGACCGTCGGCGTCGGGCTCCGAGAAGGTGAGCCGGGCGCCGTCTTGCTTGCCCACTCGCCCGGCGAAGGCGAGCTCCTTCTTGGCACCTCCGCTGAAGGTCGCGCCACAGCGGTGCACCTCGGGGACCGTCGGTTGCGCCACCGGCGGCTGCTCAGTCGCGGGGAGTAAATTCGGGGCCGTGCCCTTGGTGCTCAGGCAGGCCGAGGAGACCAGCAGCAACACCACTACCGTGCGCGTTCGGGACATGACGCTCCACAAGAAGGGGAAAGGGCCGGAGCAGCTCGAGTAACGGAAACGGCCTCGCCGGTCCAGCGGGTTCAGGGTAGGACCAGCTCATGGGAAGGGTCATCGTGCTGGTGCTGCTGGCTGGTTGCGCGCACGCTCCGCTGTCGTCGGCGTCGCTTCAGGCCACCCGAACCGTGGCCATCATGGCCCGCATCTCCGACGAGGCCGGGCCTCACTCGTCGGTCTTTCGCGAGGACGCAGCCTATCGGCCCCAGCTCGAGGAGCGGCGGCTCGACGCGAAGGAGGCCGATCGGCGGCTGGCGTTGGTGCTGGCACGCGGGAGCTTTCAGAAGGACGCCGATGGAACCCGGCGGCTGGTGTCGCACACCGTCACTCGCTACGAGCTGGCTGACTCGGTCCGCTCCGACCTGATCTCCCGGCTCCCCAGGCGTGCCCCATGGACGAACGCGGTGGGCTCCGTCGAGGTGGCGCGGGTGCTCGAGAGCTTTCTGGTTCAGGAGGTTCCGGCCAATGCGCCGGACTACGAGCTGCTCACGCCCCTCGGTGCCGAGACGGTGCTCGAGGTCGTCATCGAGGACTACGGGCTGCGGAGCGAAGGGGGGCGAGCGGGGGCGTACCTGGTGGGGTTTGCCCGCATGTTCCGGATCCGCGGTGGCGAGGTGTACCACCGGAGGTTCGTCGCCGATGACCTGAAGGCCGGGCTCGAGCCGCTCGACCCGTTCGCCGTCGCCAAAGATGCCTCGAAGTTCGGTGGGCGACTCAAGGCGCTCCTGGCGGGCGTGGTGACGCTGGTGGCGTCAGACTTGAATCCAACCAACTGACCTGGCCAGTCAGGTCAGGTCGCAGGTGCTCAAAGACTTACAGGGTGTTGACGTAACGAACCTGGAGCGTCATCCCCGGCTTCTGCGCCATGATGTCGATGCAGTACTGGCTCGTCGGGGCGAAGACCACGTTGTTGCCGGAGTACGTCCAGGTGTCGGGGCCGGGTCGCACGTCCTGGCCGTTGACCAGCACGGCGATGGTCTTCGAGCTGTCCGGTCGGCCCTGCGAGAGCTGGAAGATGCAGGGGTCACCCGGAATCGATTTGATGATCTGAGCGAGCATCTCACTGAGCTCGTTGGCGTTGCTCGCTTTGTAGTACTGCCGTCGGCACAGGCCGGAACCGCCACCCGCGGGCACCGCGCAACTGTCGCCTGAGCCGCAGTCCGAATCGTTCTTGCACGTGCGGAAGTTGCTTCCGCCGGCGGTCGCCATGGCAGCGAGGGTCTGAGGCGCGTCGCCGTTGGTAATGTCAGGGCCAAAGCCCAGCACGAGGGTGCGAATGCCCTTCACCTTCAAGGCGGCGATCTGCGACGCCGCGCCTGCCTGGTCGAGGCAACCCTTGCTGCAGTTGTCCGCGGTTCGGCACGAATTGGTGGTGCACCGACATTGACTCACCAAGGTCGAGTCACAGGGCGAGGTTACACACCCGCACAGGTTGTAGACATTGGTAGTGTTGCAGTTGGGGAGCCCATCGGTGAGGAGGAGAATGAAGTCGTCCCGTCCGTCGTCGGCATTCGACAATCCCGGTTGGCTTCCCACGAACTGGACCGACAGGCCCGTCGGTGTGCCGCCCCCGGCTGCGGCACCGGCAATAGCTGTGCTGATCTCCGCTGCCTTGGCCTTCAGGGTCTGCGATTGGCCCACGTCGTCCGGCGTCGGGTCGGGAAGCTCGACGGCGTTCGCCGTGGCTGACGCGCAGCTGTCGTTACCCGAGGCAGGGAAGAAGGTCAGCGCCATGCGCGCCGCGTCGCCAAAATTGTTCAAAAAGGTCGCCATGGCCGACTGGAGCGCCTTCATCCGAGTCTGGCAGGTGGTGCCATTTGTACACGGCTCATTCGAGTTCATCGAGCCAGACCGATCCACCAGCAGCCACAGGTTGGGCTTGAGCGTCGGCTTGAGCGGGAACGTCTCTTCGGTCTGGCTCAGGGTGCCCTGGCTGACGGCCTGGAAGTCGTACGTCTGACAGCCGAGCCCACCGACCAACAGCGCTACGACCGACGAAAGGAGTGCGAGAACGACCGACCACCTCATGTTGCTACCTCCACCTGCGTTGGACGTCGGCGCCGACCCGCCGAAGCGCAAAGACTTACAGCGTGCTCACGTAGCGAACCTTGAGCGTCATCCCCGGCTTCTGCGCTTTGATGTCGATGCAGTACTGGCTCGTCGGGGCGAAGACGACGCTGTTGCCGGAGTAGGTCCAGGTGTCGGGGCCGGGTCGCACGTCCTCGCCGTTGATCAGCACGGCGATGGTCTTCGCGCTGTCCGGCAGGCCCTGGGTGAGCGGAAAGGAGCAGGGGTCCACCCGGAGCGAGCCGGAGATCTGCGCCAGCATCTGACCGAGCTCGGTGGCGTTGCTGGCCTTGTAGTACTGTCGTCGGCACAGACCGAGATTGCCTGCCGTGGCAACCACGCACTCACCGGGCTTCTCGCCCGAGCCGCAGTCTGAATCGCTCTTGCAGGTGCGGAAGTTGCCTCCCCCGGCGGTGGCCATGGCCGCGAGGGTCTGGGGCGCATCGCCGTTCGTAATGTCAGGGCCAAAGCCCAGCACGAGCGTGCGAATGCCCTTCACCTTCAAGGCGGCGATCTGCGACGCGGCGCCTGCCTGGTCGAGGCACCCGGGGCAGGAGGAGGGTGTATTGCACTTGCCGCTTGCGTTCGTGCAGTGGCAGCGGGCCACCTGGTCGGTGGTGCAGCTGTTCGAGCCGGCGCAACCGCACAGGCCGTAGATGTTGTCTGGGTTGCAGTTCGGCAGGCCGTCCGTGAGGAGCAAGATGAAGTCGTCGCGGCCGTCATCTTCAAGGAGGCCGCCCTGGCCCCCGACAAAGGCAACCGACTGCGCGGTGGGCGTGCCGCCGACGGCACCAATACCGCCGATCTTGCTGTTGATTTGCGTCGCGTTGTCCCTGAGCGCCTGGTCGTGGTTGAGGTCATCGGGCGTGGGAGTGGGCAGCGAGACTGCGCCCTCGTTGGCTGGACCGCAGCTGTTGTCAGAAGGGAAGAAGGTCAACGCCATTCGTGCGACGGTCCCCGAGTTGGCCAAGAAGGTCGACATGGCCGACTGGAGCGCCTGCAACCGCGTCTGACAGCTGCCACCACCAGCACTGCAGGCATCGGGCGTTGCCATCGAGCCAGACCGGTCAACCAGCAGCCAGAGGTTGGGCTTGAGTGGAGGCTTGAGCGGGAACGTCTCTTCGGTCTGGCTCAAGGTGCCCTGGCTGACGACCTGGAAGTCGTAGGTCTGGCAGCCGACCGCCGCCACGCCGAGCACCGCGAACGCAGAGAGGAGCCCAAGGATGACGAGCCGTTTCATGGCCGCCACCCTACTGCGCTCGCACGACCCTCGCCATGATCACTCGCGGTGATCGCGTGTAGGTTCGCGTGCGCCGATATTCCACCTCGTGCCTGTTCGAGCGCTTGCGGCCGAACCCCACCTTGGGGCTATAGCTCGCACCTTCATGAAGCTCGTCGTGCTCTCTCGCTCGCGCACCATCCCCTCGACGCGGCGCCTGGTCGAGGCGGCGAAGCTGAGAGGCCACTCGGTACGGGTGCTGGGGCCGACCGAGGTCGAGGTGCACCTCGACGCCCACTCCACGCGGCTGGTGCATCGCGAGAAGGGCATTCGCCTGCCCGACGTCGTCATTCCCCGCATCGCGGCCTCGGTGGCGAGCTACGGGCTGCCAGTGCTCGAGCAGTTCGCGCTCCACGGCTCGCTGGTGATGAACACCGCCCGCGCCATCGGCCAGTCTCGCAACCCGGCTCGTTGCCTCCAGCTCCTCGCCGCCCACGGCCTCGACATTCCCAAGACCGTGATGGCCCGCCGCATCGATGACCTCAAGGCCCTGGTGAAGGGCCTGGGCGGGCTGCCGGTGCTCGTCAAGCTCATTCAGGGCAGCGAGCGGCGAGGCATGATGGTGTGCGAATCGGAGCAGTCTCTCGAGGCCTCGCTCCAAGCGGTGCTGGGCCTGGGTCACAACATCGTGCTCCAGCAGTACGTGCGGCGGGCCAGCCGTGACGTGCGCGTCTTCGTGGTGGGGGGCCGAGCCCTCGCCGCCGTGTGCCGTACCGCCAGGGCCGGCCGCCTGGCTCGCAGCCTCTCGCGCCACGGCAAGCTCGAGGCCATCGAGATGTCCGACGAGGTTCGCGCCGTGGCCGAGCGGGCCGCGCTGCTCTGCGAGCTCGAGGTCTGCGCCGTCGACCTCCTCGAGCTCAAGCGGGGCACCAAGGTGTTCGAGGTGAACGCCTCGCCAGCGCTCCCCGACATGGAGGCTGCCACGGGCGTCGATCTCGCCCAGGCCATCATCGAGCGCGCCGAGCAGCTCTACGCCGCCTCGACCTCGAAGACCGCTCTGTAATAGGAGGCCTCCCACCCATGCCGACGCTCGTCTTCCGCTCCCCGCTCCCGGTCTCACCGTCGTGAGTCTCATCTTCGGCGTCAACCCCGTGCTCGAGGCCCTTCGCGCGGGCGCCAGCCGGGTGGATCGCATCTACCTCGCCGAGGGCGCGCTGAGCCCCAGGGTCGCCGGCGAGCTCATCTCTCGCGCCAAAGACGCCGGCTTGCGGGTCGACCGGGTCGATCGCGAGCGCCTCTCCCGCATGGCCGAGGGCGGCGTCCACCAGGGCGTGGTGGCCGAGGTTCGCGAGCTCGAGTACCTCGAGCTGCCACAGCTCATCGAGGCCGCGAAGGGTCAGTCCGGCCCGCCGCTCCTGGTGCTCCTCGACGGCATTCAAGACCCGCACAACCTCGGCGCCATCGTCCGCTCGGCCCACGCCCTGGGGGCCCACGGCGTGGTGCTCCCCAAGGATCGAGCCGTCGGCGTCACGCCCGCCGCGGTGAAGGCCTCGGCCGGGGCCATCGCGCATACCCCCATGGCCCGGGTGACCAACCTCTCCCGCGCCTTGGAGGCCCTCAAGGAGGCTGGCTTCTGGTCAGTGGCCGCCGACCCCGAAGGTGACCGGAACCTCTTCGACGCTCGCCTCGACGGCCCCCTGGCCGTGGTGGTGGGCGCCGAGGGTGCCGGGGTCCGCAAAGGGGTCTTGGCCCATTGCGACTTTCGCGTTCGTATCCCCATGATGGGTCAGGTGGCCTCCCTCAATGCGTCGGTTTCGGCCGGAATCATCCTCTATGAGATCGCCCGCCAACGACCGAGATGAAGCCTCTTCGCTTGACTTGCCCTACCGCCCGTGAATATGGAGCGCCGCCTC
>PMBV01000163.1 GCA_003153055.1 Myxococcales bacterium | reverse complement strand
AGCCACGCCCAGCCGGACCCGAACTGGCCCAGCGCGGCGGCCTGGAACTGGGTCTTGAAGTCGCCATAGCTGCCGAAGTCGCGCTTGATGGCGTCGGCGACGGGCCCCTTGGGCTCTCCGCCACCGGCCGGCTTCATCGACTTCCAGTAGAAGTCGTGGTTCCACACCTGGGCCGCGTTGTTGAACACACCGCCCGATGACGTCTTCACGATCTCGAGGAGGCTCTTGTCCGCTTCGGGCTTTCCTTCGAGCAGCTTCTTCAAGTTGGTGAGGTAGGTCTGGTGGTGCTTCTCGTAGTGGAACGAGAGCGTCTCCTCGGTCAAGTGAGGACTCAGGGCATTCTTCGCGTAGGGCAGGGCTTCGAGCTCGAATCGCATGGTCTCCCTTTCTGTGGGTTGGAGGGCGACACCTAACGGCCCGAGCAGGTTTTGTCAGCGCCAGTCGCCTTCCTCCGCGCGAAGTGTACGGTTTCTGTCTACCCCCCTGGCCTGAGGAGAGTTTCTACTGCATCATCCCATTAGTCCGGGGCGTCAACATGACGAATGGGCGTAACGACACGAGAGTATCGAACGCCATTGAGGCTGTGAGCTTACCTTGGGCTGAGCTCGAGGCATTCGGTCCTTACCGCCTGGCAGGGTTGATCGCTCGCGGGGGCATGGCCGAGCTGTACCTGGCCATTCGAGACCAGCACTCGTTCCGACAGGTGCTCGCGCTCAAGCGCGTGCTGCCTGGCGTGGGTGACCCCGAGGTGTTCAACCGGATGTTCGCCCAGGAGGCGGCGCTCACGGTTCGCCTCGAGCACCCCAACATCGTGCGAGTCTACGACTTCGGCGAGGTCGACGGCCAGGCGTACCTCGCGATGGAGTACCTGCCGGGGGAGGATCTCGAGCGAATCCTCCGCCGCTACAGCTCTGCGGGGACTCGCATGCCGCTGCGCATCGCGGCGGAGATCGCCCGCAGCATGGCGGCCGGTCTTGGCCATGCTCATGGTCTGTCCGATGACCAGGGGCAGTCGCTGCACCTCGTGCACCGCGACGTGACGCCGTCGAACGTGATGGTGACGTACCAGGGCATCACGAAGCTGGTCGACTTCGGCATCGCCAAGGCCCGGAGCAACACGCTCAAGACGAGCGCCGGGGCGATCAAAGGCAAGCTCGCCTACCTGGCACCCGAGGCCTTCACCAACCACTCGGCCGTCGACGCGCGCAGCGACGTCTACTCGGCTGGGTGCGTGCTGTGGGAAATGATGGTGGGGGCGCGGCCCTTCGAGGCGCCCAACGACGCGGCGCTGATGGCCAACATCGTGCACGGCTCGCTGCCCGACGTGCGCGAGGTGGCCCCCGATGTCGATGACGCGCTGGCGGCCATCTGCATGAAGGCGCTGGCCCGGGAGCCCCACGATCGCTTCGCCTCCGCCGGGTCTCTCGAAGAAGAGCTCGAGGCCTACCTGGACGCCAACGGAGGCCGACTGGGGAACAAGCAGATCGCCCAGTGGATGACGGGGCTCTTCGGGCCCGAGCTGGCGAGCGCCAAGCTCGATGTGGCCTCGGGCACCCGGCTGGTCACCGCGCTCCCCCAGATTCTGACGTACTCGTCGCGCTCGACTCCCGCTGGCCGCTCGCGGGTGGGCTTCGAGGAGCGCGTCACGCCCTCGCTGAAGTCAACCGGCTCGGCCTCGCTGACGTCGGCGACGAGCCTGGCGGCGACCGCGGAGCACCAACTCCAGCCGTGGGTGTCGCGAGTGGTGGTCGCCGCCCTCATCGCCGCGGTGGTGGGGGTGACGGGTGCTGGGCTGTGGCTGATGGCGGCGGCCGATGCCCCCGCGAGCGCGTCGGCGCACGAGCCCCCCGGCGAGCTCGTGGTGGAGTCCAACCCTCCAGGCGCGGCGGTCTTCGTCGATGGTTCGCCGCTGGGCCGGGTGACGCCCACCACGCTCTCTCGCTTGAGGCCGGGCCAGGCCCTCATCGTCGGCGTGCAGCTCTCTGGGTACGAGGCCAACGAGCGCCGAGTGGTGCCTGGCGAGCGGCGAGCCGTCGAGCGGTTCTCACTCTCGCCCCGTCGAGGAAAGCCATGAGGCAGCTGCGGGTGTTGGGACTCGTCGCGGTGTCGCTGGGGAGCACCGCGGTCACGTTGCTGTGGTCCGTCTCGATGAAGGGGGCCATGCAGGTGGCGGGGCAACGCGAGCGCAACGTGCGGGTCGAGGCGGTGCGCGAGCTCCTCGACACCCAGACGGTGCAGGCGGTCTGGGCGGCCAGGCAGGTGGCGGCGGTGGCGGCGGCCGATCCGAGGCCTCGGGCCGCGCTCTCCATCGAGCCGTTCGACGAAGCCACCTTGCAAGACGCCGTCGACGAGGTCCAGCAGGACACCCGCGTCGATTGGCTGGGGCTGTGCTCCAACGCCGGCCGGGTGCTCGCAGGGGCCGGGCCGCCCGCGCTCAAGGCCATGGTGGGCGCTGACCTCAAGGACACGGCGCTCCTCCAACAGGCCGTCGATGAGAAGGGCCAGTCGACGCTGTGGTTCACCGTCAACGGGCCGATGGTGGTGACGGCGTCGGCGGTGATGAAGGGGGCGAGCCGGGTGGGCGTGGTGCTGGTGGGGCGGCTCCTCGAGCAGACGAGCTTCGAGCGGGCGGCCTCCGTCGCGGGGGGCCCGGTGGGCCTCTTGGGCCCTCACGGTGAGTGGGCTGGCACCACCAGTGTTCCCCTCGACGACGGCGATGTGCTGCGCTCGCCTTCCAAGGTGTGGCCGGGGGTCTCGCTGGTGCTCCGGGCGCCTTCGACGGCGCTGCCGGGCGGCCTCTGGCTGCCCCTGGTCATCGTCGCGGTCATGGGGATCGCGTCGCTGTTGCTCCTGTCTTCCTTGCGGGTGCCCCTTGCGAAGAACTGAACTGCCCCTCGTGCTGGCCTTGGCCGTGTCGCTGGGCGCGTGTCAGGCGGGAGACACGCTCTTCTGCGGCGCCCAGGGCTGCGAGCTCACCGAGGCCGAGTGGAAGGCGCTCTCGGGGCTGGCGTGGACGAGCGACATCACGCTGACCGACGATTCGAACGCCTCGGTTGGCAATGCCGCCGCCATCGCGCTGGGCCACTCGCTGTACTTCGACGGCCGCCTCTCGGGTCGCGCCACGCTGGTGGACATGCTCGATCGTCCGACCCAGTACGCCCGGGCGCCGAAGGGTGAGCTCATCAACATCTCGTGTTCGACCTGCCACGTGACCACTCGCGCGGGGGCTGACTTCTCGTCGATGGCGGGCGACGTGTCGGTGGGCGCCGGGCTCTACGACGTGAACGGCCAACAGACGGTGAACGCCGCGGCCTACGATCTCGTGTACTGGAATGGGCGCACCGACTCGCTGTGGGCCCAGGCGGCCGCGGTGATGGAGTCGAAGGTCTCGATGAACGGCAACCGCCTGGCCATCGCCTGGGTCATCTTTCAGCACTACCGTGACGAATACACCCGGCTGTTCCCTCAATACGACTTCCCGCTGAGCGATGCCGGCCTCTCGGTGGTGACGACGGGTGTGTTGAGCGACGGCACCTGCGCTTTGTCTGGAGGCAGTTGCCCGGCTGGAGTCTGCCGCACGGCGACGGTGAACGGGGCCGCGGTGTGTCTCCCGCGCTTTCCCGCCGAGGGCAAGCCAGGGAGCATCGCCGGGTGCCAATGGGGCAGCGCGAGCGAGCCCTTTCGTGACGCCTTCGACTGCATGGCCTCGGAGGATCAGAGCAAAATCACCCGAACGCTGGTCACTGTCGCCAAGGCCATCGCCGCCTACGAGTTCACGCTCGTCAGCAAGGACTCGAGCTTCGATCGCTTCGTGCAAGCGGGGCCGACTTCGGGTGTGCTGCCCGCCGCCGCGCTCAGGGGAGCCCGGCTCTTCGTGGGCAAGGCCGCCTGCGTGTCGTGTCACCGCACGTACCTCTTCTCAGACCAGGGGTTCCACAACGTCGGAGTGCCCCAGGCGGGGGTCGGCGTGCCCACTTTGGCTGACTGTCCCGCGGGCTCGACCTGTGATTGTTCGACGTACAACAACTGCTTGCCGGCCGGCGCCTTCGACGGATTCAAAAAGCTGTCCAAGTCGGCGTTCCGTCGGGACCGCGCCTGGAGCGACAACCCGAACGACAGGAGCCGAGCCCGCTCCTACTTGGATCAGCCCGACGCTGGCACGGTGGACCCAGCACCGGGGCTCCTGGGGGCCTGGAGGACTCCCAGCTTGAGGGACGTGGCGTTGACCGCGCCGTACATGCACGACGGCCTCTACGNNCCTGCTGCTCACCTCCGCCGAGGAGAACGATCTGGTGGCCTTTCTCCAGACGCTGACCGGCGCGGCGCTCCCCGCCGACGTCACCCAAGACCCGTGTCGCGTGGCCACCAAACCCGCGAGCTGCCCCTAAGCGTTGCCGACCCCCGAGGCCCCATGCTGACAGTGTCGCAAGTCGTGGCTCTGGCGTTCCTGGCTCAGACGAGCGGGGAGCAAGGTCAGGCGCCCTCCCTCTCCGAGCTCCTCGATCGCATCGAGGTGCTCGAGCAGCGCCTCGATCAAGCAGAGAAGACGGCCCGCTCCCGTGAGCCAAAGCTGCGGCTGGGGGGCTCCATCGACTTCGGCTTCTTCCTCCCCCAGGGGAACGGAGGCTCGGGCGTGGTGCAAGACGTGGCCACGCTGAACCGGCTGTTCCCCGCCGAGGCGGCCCGCTACGGCTGGGTCTTCTTCGGCGACCTCTACGCCCCGATGGTCAACTCCCGGGGAGAGCCGGCCGACATGGGGCAGCTCCCGGGCGTCGACCGCTTCGACAGCATCCATTCTCGCGGGGCCCCGAGCTTCATCGTGAACGAGGCCACGGTGCTCCTCGACGCCACGCTGCTGCCCAACCTCTCGGCCCAGCTGGGGCTGAACTTCGTGCCGCGCTCAGGGCAGAACTTCTCTTTCGGAGACTTCTTCAACCTCGACATCGCCCAGGTCGAGTGGGTGCCGTTCGAGGCCGGCCACACCAGCATCTTCTTCGGCAAGTTCGAGTCGGTGCTGGGCATCGAGTACCGCGAGCGCCGCGCGAGCCAGCGCTTCGGCATCACGCCCTCGCTCATTCAGCGGTACACGAGCGGCACGCCGCTGGGGGTGAAGGCCCGCACCAAGCTGTTCGACGATGTCTTGGTCGTGGCGCTCTCGCTCACCAACGGCACCTCGGTGGTGGAGCCGTTTCACTTCTACTCGGAGATCGACACCAACTGGGCCAAGACGGGCTCGGGCCGGGTGTCGGTGCACCCGCCGCTGCCGTACGAGCTCGATCTCGAGGTGGGCGCCTCGGGCCTCTACGGCGGGCAAGACGTCAGCCGACTGTCGACCGGAGAGGTCTGGTTTCTCGGCTTCGACGCTCGCTTGAACTGGCGCACGGTGACGCTCAAGGCGCAGTGGCTCAAGGGCTTCTCCAAGGGCTCCCCCGACGAGGGCGTGTACCGGCTGGCGCTCAACGGCGGTGGGTACGTCGAGGTCGATTGGATGATCATTCCCCTGGTGGGGGTGCTGGGCCGGGCCGAGTACCGTGACGCGCTGGTCTCGCTGGGCACCGAGCGGGCCTACCTCACCAAGGGGTGGCGAGCGACGCTGGGCGTGAGGGTGGTGGTGAGCCAGAACATCGTCATCAAGGCCGAGTACCTCTACAACGGCGAGTACGGGGGTGTGCCCGACATTCCCAACAACATGTTCACCTCGTCAGCGGTCTTCTCTTTCTGAGGCGAGCTCCATGCGACTCTTTGCGTTGGCAGTGATGTTGGCGGCGGGCGGGGCCGAGGCCCAGCAGGCCAAGAAGGACCTCTCGGCCGACGTGGCGCGACTCCAACAAGAGGTGGCGTTGCACCGGCAGATCCTCACCAACCTGCTGCAAGACCAGCAGCAGCGCGACTCGCTGTTGCTCCAATTGCTCAACGCTTCACGCGGTGCCCCGGTGAGCGCCGCTCCAGTGGGCCCTGACCCGACCGCCCAGGACGAGTCGTCGGCATCTGGCTCGCCGTCGCCCTCGGGGCCTGGCCCGGTCGCGGCCCCGGCGCGTCGGGTGGCCATCGGGCGCACCGTTGCGGGGCGAGTGACGGCCCAAGATGGGGCGCCAGTGCCCGAGGGGAGCTGGGTCTTCGTGCAGGACGTGAGCGCCCCCGCCAAGGGCACCGTCCTTGAGATTCGCCAGCACAACAAGACCTTCGTTCCGGCCGCCGCCGTGGTGCAGCGGGGCACTCAGCTCGTCTTCACCAATGCCGACGTCGTCTTTCATGACGTCTTCTCGCACTCGCCGGCGAACCCCTTCGAGATCGGCGCCATTCGGGGTGGCACCAAGCCCCAGCCGGTCAGCATGGCGCGCCCAGGGGTGGTCGACGTGTTCTGCAACTTCCACTCGAAGATGAGCGCGCAGATCATGGTGGCGCCCGGCCCGCTGTTCACCAAGGCCGATGAGCAGGGCAACTTCAAGCTCGAGAACGTGCCTCCGGGCCGGCACACCATCGGCGCTTGGAGCCCCAGCGCCAAGCCCGTGACGGTCTCGGTCGAGGTGGCCGCTGACGTGTCGGGGGTCGAGCTGCACCTCAAGCCCGAGCGGGAACCCCGGGTCCACCTGAACAAGAGCGATCGCGCCTACGGCTCGTACGAGCCATGAGCCGTGCTTCCTCTTGCTCGCCCGGGCCGAGCGTCGTAACGAGGGTCCATGGCCACTGACTCCACCACCGAGAAGTTGTCCGAACTCCAGGCGAGGCTCGACGGCCTCCGGGGGTCTCTTTGACGTCGAGCGCAAGCGGAGCCGCATCGAGCTCATCGAGCGCGACTCCACGTTGCCCGACTTCTGGAACGACAACGTCAAGGCCCAGGGGCTGCTGAAAGAAAAGACGCAGCTCGAGAAGCAGGTCGCGGTCTTCGCCAAGGCCCAGCGGAGCCTCGACGACACCAAGGCGCTGCTCGAGCTGGCGCAAGAGATGTCCGACGAGGCGTCGCGGGTGGAGGCGCTGGGCTCCATTCCGCACGTCGAGAGCGCCGTCGATGCCCTCGAGCTCGAGCGCATGCTGTCGGGGCCGAACGATCGGCTCAACTGCTTCCTCGACGTCAACGCCGGAGCTGGCGGCACCGAGTCGATGGACTGGGCCTCGATGTTGCTTCGCATGTACAGCCGGTTCTGCGAGCGGCGGGGCTGGAAGGTCGACGTCAACGACTTCAACGCTGGCGAAGAGGCGGGCATCAAGAACGCCTCCCTGCGCGTCGAGGGCGAGTTCGCCTACGGGTACTTGAAGGCGGAGATCGGCGTGCACCGGCTGGTGCGCATCAGCCCGTATGACGCCAACGCGCGGCGCCACACGAGCTTCGCGTCGATCGACGTGTACCCGGAGATCGACGACGACATCAAAATCGACATCCCCGAGAAAGAAATCGAGCTCAAGTTCATTCGGGGCAGCGGCGCCGGCGGCCAGAAGGTGAACAAGACGAGCTCGACGGCCCAGCTGCGGCACCTGCCGAGCGGCATCATCATCACCTGTCAGACCGAGCGATCTCAGAGCGCCAACAAGGACATGGCCTTCAAGATTCTGCGGGCCCGTCTGTATGATCTCGAGCTCAAGAAGCGCGAGGCCGAGACCCAGGCCCGGGAGTCGCAGAAGGCCGACATCTCGTTCGGCTCCCAGATTCGCAGCTACGTGCTGGCGCCGTACCGCCTGGTGAAAGACCTGAGAACCGGCGTCGAGACCGGTCAGCCCGACAAGGTGCTCGATGGCGAGCTCGATGACTTCATCACCGCCCAGCTCATGGGTGTGAAGAACCCCGCGAAGATGATTCCTGAGTAGCCTCGCGGCCGTCTCTCGGAGGGCTTTTCCTGTGAGAGATCGGCAGGTTGAACTGGCATTGACGCTCCATTGATATCGCCTGGGCTCGAATTGACGCCGACTTGAGAGGGGTCCGGGTAGCAATGAGCTTCTGAGGAGGCGTCATGCGGAGTCAGGTCATCTCGTATCGGTCGTGCCCAGGTGATGTCGCAGGGACATCGCTGGTTCGTTTCGTGTCGTTGGTGAGCGCGGTGGCGGCGCTCGATGCGCTCTTGGGCCTCGTGCTGCCCGCGCTCTCACACCAGGTTTCGTTGGTCGCCGCCACCCTGGCGGTGCTCGCCCTCGTCGCGGAGAGACGCCTATGAACGACGCCGTGCTGCTGTTGATTGTCCTCGTCTTTTTTGCCCTCTCGGGCGGCTTCATCGTGCTGTGCGATCGCGTCTGACGCGCACGAAAGAAGGGTCAAAAATGGAAATCTTGGTTTGGGTTGGCGGCGCGCTCTCGCTGGCGCTGTTGGCGTACCTGATGTTCGCGATGTTGTTTCCGGAGAAGCTCTCATGACGGCTCATTCAGTGGCCGAGCTGTTGGGGTCCTTCATCCTTCTGACGGCGCTGGCGTGGCCGTTGGGTGAGCTCTTCGCCCGGCTGACCGTGGAGCAGTCGAAGCCCATCGCGCCGGAGCGCTTTCTCTACCGGTTGGCGGGGGTCGACCCTGCCCACGACATGTCGTGGAAGGCGTACGCGATGGCTGTGTTGGTGTTCAACCTCCTGGGGACGTTCCTGGTGTACGGCATCGAGCGGCTCCAGGGCCTCTTGCCCCTCAACCCTTCGAAGCTGGCCGCGGTGGAGCCAGGCGTCGCCTTCAACACGGCGGTGAGCTTCGCCACCAACACCAACTGGCAGGCGTACGGCGGCGAGACGACGATGAGCCTGCTGACCCAGATGCTGGCGCTGACGACGCAGAACTTCGTCTCGGCCGCCACGGGCATCGCGATTCTCTTGGCGTTGATCCGCGGCGTCACCCGGGCCACGGCGCACGGCGTGGGGAACTTCTGGGCCGACCTCACCCGGGTGACGCTGCTCCTTCTGCCGCTGGCCGTGCTGTGGACGGTGCTGCTCGTCTGGCAGGGCGTACCTCAAACGCTCGCATCGACGACGACCCACGGCCTGGTCGAGGGTGGAACGCAGGTGCTCTCGGTGGGCCCCGTGGCCTCGCAGGTGGCCATCAAGCAGTTGGGCACCAACGGNNCAACGTCAACTCGGCGCACCCGCTCGAGAACCCGACGCCCCTCTCGAATACGTTGGAGTGGCTCGCGATTCTGCTCATTCCCGCGGCGCTGTGCTTCACCTTCGGGCGCCTGGTGCGCGATCGTCGGCAAGGCGTGGTGCTGTACTTGGCGATGTTGGTGGTGCTGCTCCCGTTGACTGTCCTCGGGCTGTGGGCCGAGCAGAAGGGAGTGCCAGCGCTGGCCGCCTTGGGGGTCGACCCGTCGCAGGGGCACCTCGAGGGAAAGGAGATGCGTCTGGGCATCGCCTCGTCGGTCCTCTGGTCTACCGCCACCACCGCGGCGTCGAACGGCTCGGTCAACGCCATGCACGACAGCTTCACTCCGCTGGGCGGCCTCGCGCCGATGTGGCTGATTCAGTTCGGTGAGGTCATCTTCGGCGGCGTCGGCACCGGGCTGTACACGCTCTTCCTCCACGTCATCGTGGCGGTCTTCATCTCTGGGTTGATGGTGGGGCGCACCCCCGAGTACCTGGGCAAGAAGATCGAAGCCAAGGAGATGAAGATGGCGGCGCTGGGCATTCTCTTGCCGTCGGCGGCGGTGCTGGTGGGCACGGCCATCGCCACGATGCTCCCCGAGGGCACCCAGGCGCTGGGGAACCCGGGGGCCCACGGCTTCTCGGAGATTCTCTACGCGTTCAGCTCGGGGTCGAACAACAACGGCTCGGCCTTCGGTGGGCTGACGGTCAACGGCACCTTCTACGCCGTCGCCATCGGGGTGGTGATGCTGCTCGGGCGCTACTGGGTCATCATTCCCGTCTTGGCCATCGCCGGCTCGCTGGCGGCCAAGAAGAAGGTGCCAGTCTCGGCCGGCACCCTCGAGACGCACACGCCACTGTTCCTCGGGCTGTTGGTGGCCACGGTGGTGCTGGTGGGGGCGTTGACCTTCGTGCCTGCGTTGGCGTTGGGGCCCATCATCGAGCACCTCAAGATGATGGGAGGTGCGTCATGACCTCGCGCTCGCTCGCCAAGGGGCCTCGCCCGCTGTTTGAAGGGGCCATCGTTCGCCAGGCGGCCCTCGACGCGGTGAAGAAGCTCGATCCCCGCTCGATGGTCCGAAACCCGGTGATGTTCGTGGTTGAAGTGGGCAGCCTCTTCACCACCATTCTCTTCATTCACGCGGCGATCACCGGGCACGGCGACACCTCGGCGGGCTTCGTCCTGGCCGTGTCGCTGTGGCTGTGGTTCACNNTGGCGGAGGGGCGAGGCAAGGCCCAGGCCGACACGCTCCGCAAGGCCCGCCAGGACGTGCAAGCGAGGCGCCTCGCCGAGCCCAAGCGTGACGCGGCGGTCGAGCTCGTACCCTCCTCGAAGCTGGCCAAGGCAGACGTGGTGCTGGTGCAGGCCGGCGACGTCATTCCCGCTGACGGCGAGGTTGTGGAGGGCATGGCCTCGGTCGATGAGAGCGCCATCACCGGAGAGAGCGCTCCGGTCATCAGGGAGAGCGGCGGCGA
>PMBV01000489.1:5833-11502 GCA_003153055.1 Myxococcales bacterium | reverse complement strand
GAGGCGCTCCGAAAGCGAGTGCTGGAGCTGGCCAAGGAGGTCGGGCTCGATAAGTTCCTCCACCACAAGCCAGACGAGCTGTCGGGTGGGCAACGTCAGCGGGTCGCCATCGCGCGCGCGCTCATCACCAACCCCCGCCTGGTGCTCGCCGACGAGCCCACCGCGAACCTGGACTCGCAGACGAGCGACCAAATCATCGACCTGATGCTCGAGCTCAACAAGCACGAGGGCGTGACGTTCCTCTTCTCCACGCACGACCCTCGGGTGGCTCTCTGCATGCCAACACTCGGGTACACGAGAATGACAGAGACAACCTCTGCCGCCTCTGCGCGTACGGTGCCCGCGGGCCGCTGAGCCTGGAGCGCCTCTCGAGGTTGCCCGACGGCCGCGTGGCGTACCGAATGAAGCGGCCGGCGGCGTCGGGCCAGACGGAGCTCGTCCTGGACCTTCGCCTCCCGGCCAGGCCCCTTCCTCGGGCTCCTGCGCGCGGCCCTCCCCAGCAAGAGCTGTACGCCCTGAGCTGTCCCCAAAATGCCTGACTCCCTCGACCTTCCCCGAGAACGGGCTCGGGTGCCCAGCGCTCCGTTTCCTGCCTACAACGACCCGCCCTCGCGAGCCTCCCGCCACCCTGACTCTGCCCGCAAGCTGCGGCGGGCTCCGGACGTATGGATCGAAAAGGCCGGTTGTTCTTCCTTGATCCCTGACGCATCCCGACGAGGCTGTCATCGCTGACGACCCGAGGGCCCCTGGGCGACCCTTCCGGAAGGCCGGACACCAACCGGGCAGAGCCTTGAAGGCACTGGTGAGCGACGGATGTCAGTTGGGATTCCTGGCTGGCATTGAGTTTGCGATGGGCCGTCGGATGACGTCGTGGCCCGCCTTGGCGGTGGGCGCGGTGGGGCGTCGCGAGGGCTGCACGTGGGTCAATCGCTGGGAGAGACAGAGGTCGAAGCATCTCCTTCGGTGCAAGCGCGCCCCGCGTCGGAGGTGCTCAAGGCGCCGGGGCCGGAGGCGCGGGCGCTCGTTGAGCGCGTCACGTCGCTGACGGTGGCACTGAAGAAGCTTGTCAGGCAGGCCGAGGACGACCTTCTCACGTACCTCGATGGCGAGCGGATGGAGGGCGGCCGGTCAAGTCCAGCCTTCTCCCGGCTGCCCATCCAGGATCGCCATCATCGCCACAAGGAATCGGCAGCGACCGTCTCCAACGCCGACGCCATCATCGCGCTCGAAACGGCGCCGCAGACGGCGAGGCTCTGGAAGTACTACCGGGAGCGCGTCATTGAGGTACACGCCGAGGCGAAGGCCGGAGGCCCCGCTTTCCGGGAGGGCAGCGCCTACGAGGCGACCCGAATCGCCGCGGCCCTCAAAGTCGGCGGACGCGACTTCAGTGACACGCTCCAGGGATTCGTCAGCGGTCCCAACAGTGGCGACATCAACAGGATTTGGCCCCAGCTCGTCGTCAATAACATCCTGGAGCATCAGGGCTTTGCGGTGGACATCGGCGTCATGCGACCGAAGCCGCACGCCTGCGTCAACTACTGGGCGGTGCGGGCGCTGCTCGCGTACGAGGACGACATCCGAGCCGTCGGCGTGCGCCTGAGTCGCGCCATCGACACGGCGCTGCGCTTCGCCAAGCAGGAGTTGGCCGAGGGCCAGCGCGCGCTGCTCGAGCACCCGGACGGCTTCGATGCCACCTCGTATGGCTTTGCGCTGGCCACCGTGCTCCTGGCACCACCGTGGCTGGCCGAGATTGAGAAGAAGGACGCCAGGTCGGAACAGCTCAAAGCGTTGCTGCGCGCTCAGCGGAGCGATGGGACCTGGCACACGGCGCGACCGCTGTACGTCCGCAGCCCTCGCGAGCGGATCTTCAGCGGACCCGAGGACCTCTGCTTCGCCATCTTTGACGGACTGGGCAAGCGCAGCGAGACGCCGCTCCTTGATCCGGACGATCTACTGTCCGAAGCCATGCTGCTCGCGGGCGAGCGCTTCGTGGACTGGGCTGAACGCACGCGCTTCCAGCCAGAGGTTCGCCTTCGGACGGCTGGCGAGCCCGTGTTGGGGGTCGGCTGGGGGTCGTCCGCAGAGCCTGATGCGGCAGGCCCCGAGTGTTGGGCGACGGCCATCGTGCTCCGCGCTGCGAAGGCCCTCCTCGGAGCGCTCGAGGAGGGCGCCGCTCAGGCCGCGCAACGCGCACTGGCGGCGAGACCAGGCCCAAAGCCGCCCGCGCATCCTCGGTGGGAAGACCGCATCATCAACCACGAGGTGCGCAAGCAGTTGGAAAGCGAGAGGGTGCGCTCGGCACTCCTCGCCGGACCGCCGGGCACAGGAAAGACCTCGCTCATCGAGGCCCTTGCCGAGCATCGCGCCTCGGGCAAGCGTTCGTACCTCGTCAACCTCAGCCCTGACTGGCTCATGGTTGACGGCGTTCACGGCGTTTCGAGTCGCCTCGACTTCGCCTTTTTGCTGCTGGAATTGATGAAGGACACCATCGTCTTCTTCGACGAGATCGACGAGTTGCTCCTCGAACGCGAGGGCGTGGCCGACGAGTCGTTCTCCCGCTTGCTCACCACATCCATGTTGCCGGCATTCCAAAGGCTGCACGACGGCGGGCGCGGCATTCGCTTCTTTGTGGCCACGAACCACGTGGAGAAGTTCGACTCGGCCATCATCCGCAAGGGGCGCTTCGACCGCGTCATCCCGGTGGAGCTGCCGGACGACGAGTCACGAGAGCGCCTATTGGTCACTGCCCTCCAAGACGCAATCCTCGCGTCCGGCGGCGTTGAAGGGCTCTTCCGGCATTGCGACGCGCTCGTGCGCGAGGTTCTGGGTCCGGCCGTTCCAGGGCGCGAGGAGTGGAAGGACGCGGCCAAATGTCTCTTCCGCTATCAGGGGGCCCACGAGGCCATAGCCCAGGCTATGCGCCTGCTGGTGGCCGATGCAACCTGCGCACGGCGCAATGCGACGTACAAGCTGTTTCATCTGGCGCACCTGCTCCAGAAGGTGAGCGAGGAGCTCTCGGGTGACGCGGAGCAGCCCAATCGCGAAGCCCCGCGACCGACTCGGTCGGAGGCGCGCGAAGCAACGGAGGAACTCCACGCTCGGATTCAGAAGACGCATCGGCGCATCGCGCTTGTCGAGGACGCGACGTATCACCACCTGCGGGCACTCCTGATTGCGGCCGCCGCCGCTCAAGGGCTGCGCGCTGCCACGGAGAAAGCGCCAGTCGCCTTCTTCGTCCGCGACCTGCACGCTGTGCTGACGTGCGTCGAGGCGGCGTGGCGTCCCGCCTCCTCGGATGTGCAGCGGGCGCATCAGCTTCGTGCGGCGGAGACTCTCACTGAGACCCTCAAGGTTGTGCGCGCGAAGCTGGAGGAAGCGCTCGGATCCAACGCTGCCGAGTCGCGACGGAGGGCGGGCGCACGCTGCCTGGAGGTGTGCGCGCGACTCCTTGAGACGGGGTCGGAGCGATTCGCTGCGTTCTTCGAGGGGCGGAAGCAGATTGAGTTCTTCCGGACACCCACCGAGCGACACCACGCGCAGATGTTGACGCGGCGCGCGCCGACGAAGGAGGGGACGGTTGACGCTCCACCGATTGCGAAGGCCGACGCGGACTACCTCGACTCCGCGGAGTGGAAGAAGCTCCGCGACGCCGCGTGCCGAGTCGACAACGAGCGCGCGTCACTGAAAGACAGCCTCGAACGGCTCCAGAACGCACTCAAGGAGGCGGACGCCTCGTCTGCCGAGCAGGAGCAGGCCTTGGCGAGAGAGACGCTCAAGGTGCTGGACGACCTGAAAATGGGTCTGCCGGGGCGCGACGCGAGGCTGCCGTCGAACAAGGAACTCGAGGTTCTCAGTTCCGCAGTCGTGCGCCTCAGGGAGATCGAGGCATCTCGGAGTCTCGAGGTACGGCAGCGCGTCGAGGCGTTGGAGGGCGCCCTTTCGAAGGTGGCAGCCGGCATCTGTCGGTATTTCGGGTCAGTGGTGGTACCGCTGGCAGAGGAGGCCATGGTGCACGCGGAGGCCCTCGCCCGCGAAACCAACGAGCTGAAGGATCTCCGAAGCGCAGAGATGCTTTCCATTGAAGAGCCCCGGAACGCCAAGGACTTGGCCAATGACGCCAACGACGCCTATGCGGCGTACGGGAACTGGCGTGAAGCGCTGGCGGCAACACAGGAATTCGTCAAACTCCGGCAGAAGGAGGGCTGCATCTTCGGAGTGGCCACCATCGGGAGGCCGCCGTACCCCGTGCAGGTGAAGAACGTGCCGCGCCTTCGTGCCGAAGTGGAGCCGACGGCTGGCCGCAGCGCGAAGTGCCCGGCGCAGGAAGCAATGGAAGCGCTCCGCAGCCTGAATGCTGCAAAACGCGCGAACGCATTGAAGGACGGACACAAGGAGCTCACGGTCGTTTCCGCCAACCGTTGGGAGCTGCCGCTGCAAGAAGGCGTATGGCGCGCCACAGAGCTCGCCGACATCGTGTCTCAAGAAGCGAAGCGCCTGTTGCATGAGCCGTGGGGAAGCACCGATGATGTTCCAGCTAGGAAGGTGCCGTACGGCTTGCCCCGCGCCGGCGAGGCACTCCTCGTGGGCGAAAACTTCGAACGCGAGCAGTTCACTGAAGTCGCGAAGAAAGCAGCGGCGACGTTCAATCTTGCCAATGCCGATGAGTTTCAGAAGCTTCTGGCGATGCCTCGCGACCAGGCGGCGCGCCTCGTGCGCGATGCGCTGCATGCGGCCTGTGTGCAGGAGGCACGAAACTCGAAGTACTACATTGAAGCCGAGGACTATGAGTGGAAGCGCAAGCAGCTCTTCGATGACAAGGCTGGCTCAGGCAAGCCGCATCCGCGCCAAAGAACCGCGTTTCTCTCAGAAGAGGAGCTGAAAGCACTAAGAGACGAACACCCGTACTTGTGGGCCCTACGGGTGGATGCGAAGTTCTAGGATTCCAAAATGCGCGAGCAAGCGGAATAGGGATTGAGTTTTAGAAAAGGACAAGACTGCCTATGGGGTCGCTGCCTGGTGAACTCAAAGAGCTTGGCGTGTTTCCAGCCATTGCGCTTAAGGCGCATGAGACGCCGACACTAGCGCGAGATGCGACACCACAACAGGATTCAATGCTCGAGTTGTGCCTCAAGCACGAGAGCAACAGGCGGCTTCGGCGGAATGGCCGTGTTGCTGTGGATGATGACCAACAGGCCGATGCCATGGGGCGAATCAAGGAAGGCGAGAAGTCTAGTGGTGTTCTTGTGTGTGGTGGCATTTGTTTGTCGATGATCGGAGTGCATTGCGTTCTGTTGTGTGCTAGAAGTCTGCTCAAAAAGCGAGAGGTTGTTTATGGCTAATTTTCCGAATCCTGTTTTGACGTTCGAGGTTCGTCGAGTGCCCGAGTTGAGACGCGCGCCGCTTCCGAATGACCCTGAAGGCGGAGCGCTGGAACTGCTGCTTCGATACGAAGGGGGGGCCAATTATCGCTGGCTTGGTAGAGCTCCGATGGGAGATGGAAGGGCGGCCGACGCTCTGCTGGCGATTCGGGAGGGTACGAACGTCACTATTCGAACTCCCGATCCAGTTCCTGACACACGTGCAACAGTAGTGTTTCCGGCAAACCAATACACCGCGATTTTGAACAGCCTAACTCAGCCAGCCCAGCCAGCTCAGCCAGCTCAGCCAGC
>PMBV01000489.1:0-5803 GCA_003153055.1 Myxococcales bacterium | reverse complement strand
AGGTCAGCCAGGTCAGCCAGGTCAGCTAGCTCAGCCAACTCAGCCAGTAGCAAATGCGGAGTTGCTTCTTCAGGTTGGCAACCAGCGCTGGGCGCTGCCAGGATACCTTTTCGAAGGCCCCTAGGTCGCTGCGTTTTCGCCTCCAATGCCCTCCGGCGATCAACTCCTGCGCTTCCACGCCCCTCTCCGCGCCCGCGGCTACACCCCCGCCTCGCCCGAGGTAAGCGAGGCATCTGAGAGCCCCTGTCTCCTCTCTCTCCCTCACTGCCTCTACGCCACCCTCAACCAACCGCGCACCGTCCGTCTCCTCCACCTGGACCTCCTCACCGAGCCGCGCCTCGTCCAGGCCTTCCGCGAGGAGGCGCTCCTCTTCTCCTCTCGGCACAGCCGAGCGCTCCTCCCCGTCCTCGACGCCGGCACGCTCGCCGTCGACGGCCTCGAGGTGCCCTTCTTCGCCACGGCCACCCCGCGCGGTCAACCGCTCGCCACGCTCCTCACGGCGGGTGGCCTCGACACGGAGCTGCTGCGCGAGCTCCTCCTGTCTCTCCTCGACGCCCTGGCGGCGCTCCACGCGCCCGCCGCGCCGGGCCGCCCGGTCGTGCATGCCGACCTCCACGAGGGTACCGTCTTCGTCTGCCGCGAGCCCGTCACCGTCCAGCTCGCTGACTACGCCCTCGGTCTCAGCCCAGACAGTCGAACGCTGGCGCGCTGGCCGGCTGCCTGGCGCTCACTCCTCGCCCCCGCGGCGCCGCCGCCGCACCGGGCACATGAGGCCCTCGTGCCTACGCGCGAAGCCCTCTCGCCGGAGGTGGATCTCCACCTCCTCCAGGCGATGCTTCTGCCGCACCTGTCTTCCTTTGCTGCCTCCCCCGGTTGCGAGCGCGAGCACGCCCACCTGGTGCATTTCCTCCAGTCTCTCGACCTCGACGCCGCGCCCCCCGCCGACACGCGCCGCCGCGGGGCGTACGCCTCTGCCTCGGAAGCGCTCACGGCCCTTCGGAGGAGCCTGCGCTCCGAGAGCAGCGCCTGTCAGACCTTCGCCTCGGCCGAGCGCTTCTATGTCGCCCACGGGGCCATCGACTCCGTCAGCACCGCCGTCCTGGGCGCCGTCGACACGCGCGAATTCCAGCGCCTGCGCGGCCTCTGCCAAGTCGGCCTCGCGAAGCTCGTCTACCCGGGCGCCTGCCACACGCGCTTCGAGCACTCCGTCTCGGCCTTCGACTTCTCTCTCACGTACTTGAAAGCCATCCTCGGTGCGCGTGGCAGCGAAGCCTTCCGCGAGGCCGTCACCGACGCCGATGCCGCCGCTTGCGCCGTCGCGGCGCTGCTGCACGACGTGGGGCATGTGCCGTTTCGGCACTACCTCGGCGGCCTCCCCAACGCTCCGACGCAGAAGGCCGGAGCGATGCGCCTATTGGAGCCGGCCTCCTCGGCTCTGCGCGCGGGTGTCGCCGAGGCACTGCGGCCCTTCGGCGGGACGCTGGAATCCTTCCTCGATTTCTTCCAATACACCTTCAAACCGTACCCGCGCCCGGAGCGCCCGCACTGGTTCGCCCTGGCGCGCGTCATCAACGGCCCCATCGATGTCGACAAGCTGTCGTACCTCACGCTCGACGGCCTGCACACGGGGTTGCCGTATGCCTCAGCACTCGAGCCTCAGGCCCTCGCGAGGAGCCTCGTGGCCGTGCGCGCTGGCGAGGTCTTCGATTTGGCCCTCGATGACCAGGCGCGCATCCCCGCGGAGCAGCTCGCCGTCTCCCGCTACGCCATGTACAGCGCTGTCTACTGGCACCGCACCGTGCGCGCCTTCTCGTCGATGCTCCGCCGCGCCTTTGACGTGGCCAACGCCGGCCGTGCTGCCGAAGACGTGCTTGAGGAAGTGCTGTGGCTGAGCGACGAGGCCTTTCTTGCATGGCTCCTCAAAGGCCTCGGCGCCCGCGCGCCCGAGGAGCGCTGGCTCATCGAAGACATCCACCGTCGCGCCCCGGTTCGGCGCGCCGTGACACTCCGAAGCTCGGAAGACTCCGGCGGCGAGGAGCGCGCGCTGCACGATGCGGTGGCGCGCGTCTGCACCGCGCAGCCCGGCGAGGCCGTGCGCGCCCTCGAGGAGTGCCTCCGTATTGCCCTCGAGCGCTTCTACGGGGGCCGCCGCCGCGTGGAGGCCGTCCTCGTCGACTTCCCCGGGACCGCGAAGGCCGACGCTGGCGACTTGCACTTCGTCCACGGCGCATCGGGAGCCCTCATCGGCGCCGGGCCGCTGTGGCAGGCCATCCGGCAGAACTTCGAGCTCTGGGCCGCCAAGGCCCGCATCTTCGTGAAGCCCGGCTTCGAGGTGACGTGCGAGGAGCGCCCACGCTTGCTGGAGGCGCTGCTGCGCGCGGTTGGCGTTGAGCGAGTAGGCGCTGCTGACTCGCCGCAGGCTGAGATCGCAGAGCAATCACCCGCGAAGCCGTAGCGCCAAGCCAAGGCGTCGCAGTCGCGGGCCAGGCGATTGCAATTCTCGATCCGCAAGCCTCGCCTCCAGTTTGGCATTGCACGCCGCCCGAGAGGTGCTTTAGGGGCTGGCAACGCCACGCGCGGCGCTTGGGTTGTCGTGGGAATCCCAGATGTCGGCAGTGCCAATCAGGCCCGAAGCGCGTCAGAGCGCAACAACCAGACACCCGAGCCCCTCCAGACTGCAATGCGCGTCGCGGGGCCGAGCGCATGGGCGTCGCCCCAGACACGGTAGCCGAGACACCCGAGCGGCTCACCTCAGCCGCCGTCGCGGCCATGGCAGTCGATGTCATCGAAGCTCCCCAGGGGGCAGGGACAACAGCCAGATTGGACGACGGGACCTCCGCAGCGAGTGACGCACTCCACGACTCGCACGCACTGCCAATGCTCGCAGGCGCCGCCCCCGCAGGCGGTGACCAGCAACGACGAGGCGACGAGACCGAGGACGAATCCGACACCAAGACTAAACACACGCACCGTCACGCTTTTCATGTGGAGCCTCCCTGCAACCTGCGCGCCCTGCAGTCCTCGTCGGCGCACTGACCCGGGCGACGCCAGGGCCCCGAGGGTATTCGGAAGTTCCGCGCGGCGCGACTCGAATAACTGAGGAAGCGTGAGCCGAAGCGACGTCCTTGTCATGGGCCGGCCGAGAGACGAGCAACGGTGAGGTGGACTGGGTGAGCGCGTGGCCGCGGAGGCGCAAACGCTCGCCATCGGCCGCACGAGTGACTCCTTTTGCAGAGTTCCGCTGACCACCGCACATCTCACAATCGAGCGGCATCGCAGGTGCAATGGCACCGCCGGCGAGCCCTCTGCGCGTACGGTGCCCGAGGGCCGCTGAGCCTGGAGCGCCTCTCGAGGTTGCCCGACGGCCGCGTGGCGTAACGGAGCTCGTCCTGGACCCTGACTCTGCCCGCAAGCTGCGGCGGGCTCCGGGCGTGTGGATAGAAAAGACCGGTTCTTCGTCCTTGATCCTCGCGGCGGGCTACGGGAAGTAGCACCGGCTGTTCCGCTCAGGGCTTCTGGTACACCCGCGCGGACTCCACCTGGAACTCGATGGGGAAGATGGAGTCGTTCACTCCACCGGCCATGTCGCCGCCGATGGCCAGGTTGAGGAGGAGGTACTGTGGCGCGTCGAAGGGCCAGGCGTCGTGGCCCGTGTGCGGATTCGTATACCGGTGGTACTCGTGGCCGTCGACGCCGAAGGAGAGGAAGTCCTTGGTCCACTCCAGCGGGTAGTCGTGGAAGGCGGGGCAGGCGTTGCCGACCTGCGTGTTGCCGCCTTTGCCAGAGGTCCCGGCGGTGGCTGGCAGTGCACCGTCCCGTAGATGGTGGTGTCTCGGACGCCCACCTGCTCCATGATGTCGACGTGGGGCTCGATCTCTACGCCACGAAGCCCTGGGCGATCCACGTCTCCAACCTGAACATCGCGAACGCGGGCGCTGGGAAGAATCGCATCGGAATCTGGGGGCATTCGTCGCCGACGGGAGTGACCCTGAACGTTCGCAACGCGAGCTTCTGGGGCTCGCTGGAGCAAGCCGTGCTCTGGGAAGGTGGATCGCTCTCGATCTCGGATTCGCGCATCATCAACTGGAACGGCCAGAAAGCGGCCATCGACCTCATCGGCGGGCGCGCGATGGTGCACGACAACTTCTTTCACGACGCCACCGGCGTTGCGATCCACGTCGGCCCAAGCACGGAACGGGTGATGATCACCGGCAACGCGCTGGTGGGGAACACCCTGCAACTGGAGGGGGCTTCGACGCTCAGCGCGAGCAACCAGCCGTAGCTGGGGCGTGGGCTGTCCTCAGCACGGGAACGGCTCGAGGCAGAGGTCGGGGGAGGGGGCTCGGAGGCCCTGGGCGAGGCATCACGAGCCCCTGGGCCGGCCGGGTCAAGTGGTGCATGGGCGGGAGCTTCACTCGAGCCCTGGAACTGGCGCGACCCGGACGCCCAGCGTCGGTTTTCGAGCGAAGGAGCTCGAGGCTCGCCCGCGTTCTCCTTCAGCACCCCGGGCGGAAGTGGTCGGTCCGAGCGTGCGCAAAGGAGTCCGGGCTGAACGAGGGGCATGTCAGCCGCATCGTCGCGCGCCTGGTCGCAGATGAGTTCTTGCGCAAGGAGGACAAGCGACTCCGAGTTGCCGATCCTCAGTGCCTCCTCGACGCCTGGAGGGAAGCCGCGGACTTCTCGAAGCACCGCGTCCTTCGCGGGCACGTCGCCGCGCGCTCGGGTGAAGAACTGCTCGGCCTCGTCTCCAGACGCCTCGCGGACGCACACCTCACGCACGCGGCGACCGGCCTCGGCGCCGCCTGGCTTTACGATCATTTCGCGATGTTCCGCCTGGCGACGATCTTCCTTCGCGAATGGCCAAGGCCCGACCAACGAGGGCCCCCAATGCCGCGAAGCCCGCGAATGGTACCATTGGTGACGTTGCCGGGGACCCTCGCCCATGAGGACGGGCCCCTCACGTGTGCTCACCGCGGTCTCGGGTCGAGGCGCTGGCCAGACCGCCTGGGTGCGTGGGCACCGGCCCCACCCTCGCACCTCAAGGCATGCTCGCACCGCCCTGCCCAACTGTAGAGAACGCGGCGACCTCACCCGCGCGCCGTCACTCCAGCCAAGGCGCGTCGTCGTCGATGTCGAGCGACGCCTCGAAGCGAACCTCGAGGGGGCTCTTGGAGCTCACCACCAGCCACTTGGAGTTGGGGCCGGCTTTGACGGCGACCTCGCGATCGTGAATTCGCCGAACCTGGGGCCAGGTGGGCACCTGGCTCAGCTGAACCTCGAGCTCCACTGCTGGGTCTCGCAGGGCGCCCTGGCCCACACCGGAGAGGTCCTCCAGGCCGGCGGGCTCAGTGGGCGAGGAGTCGGGCGGCGCGTGCACGATGCCCGAATCAGCCAATAGGCGCGGGTCGATCTCGGTCAGCATCGGGAGCGCCAGCTTGGGGCGTTCGAGGTCGGCCATGGGCACCACGGCCATCCCATCTCTGCCCTGGCTGACGTAGGGCGCGCGCTCGCCGCGGCGCTTCCGGTGCATCTCGATGCGGATGATCTCGGTGATGAGGTCGATGTCGTCGGGC
Organism: Myxococcales bacterium; assembly: GCA_003153055.1. Next base: position 230 of record PMBV01000489.1, on the reverse strand, counting down.
TTGAGCTCGAGGGCGATCTTGAGACACGCCAGGGCGCGCCCCTCGTGGCCCAGGGAGCGGAGGATGCTGGAGGCCGTGCGGTAGCTCCACACCGCCTCGGAAATTCGGGACAGGCGCTTGAGCGTCTCGGCGTGGCGGATCCACGCTGGCGCATCACCTGGAACCAACGTCACCACCTGCCGATACAGGACCTCGGCCTTCTCAAGCCGCCCTTTCACCACCAGTGCACG
>PMBV01000015.1:231-4261 GCA_003153055.1 Myxococcales bacterium | reverse complement strand
AAGCCCCAGAACGTGCTCTTGAACGGGGTGAAGCCCTCGGTGATCTCGTGGGTGTACTCGAACGCCTTCACGCAGAGGAAGACGAGGCCTCCGAGCAGCGTGAGGTACATCATCTTGGCAGCGCCCGCCCCATCGCCACGGTGGGCTTTGTCGTGGGCCAGCACCGCCGCGAGGCTGCTGGTGAGCAGGACGAAGGTGTTGAGCGCACCGGCGAATTGAACGGTGTGGTGGGCCTCAGCCCCCCATTCCGGGTGAACCAGCCGGCTCATGATGTAGCAGGTGATGAGACCGCCGAAGATGGCGATCTCCGACGCGAGGAACCACCAGATACCCACCCGGCCGGTGGGAACCGAGGTGGAGTCTGGATGACCGCCCGAGGGCTGTCGGTCGACAGCGATTGCGTGTGTAGACATTGTGGACATGGTGAGAGTTCCAGGAGGTCAGGCGTGGGTGGGAACCGGCGCTTCCGAATCGGGAACGCTCTGAGGGGTGAAGTCGCCTTTGCCACCCTCAGGGCTGTAGACGTACGGGTCGCGGTACACGATCTGCGGGGTGTCGAAGTTCCCGTGGGGAGGCGGCGACGCGGTGTTCCACTCCAGCGTGGTGGCGTTCCAAGGGTTCCGGTCGGCCACCTTGCCGGCGAACATGCTGTAGAAGAAGTTGAAGATGAACGGGAGCTGGAAGGCCAGCAAGAGGATGAGCCCGTAGGTCGAGTAAGCCTGCAACGGCTTGCCCTCGCGGAGGAACTCGTACACGTTGGGGTCGGGGATTCGCCGGTTCATGCCCATGAGGCCGAGCTGGAACTGGGGAATGAAGGTGACGCAGGTGCCGATCACCGTGCCCACGAAGTGCACGACGCCGAGCTTCTCGTTCAGCATGCGACCCCACATCTTGGGGAAGTAGTGGTAGATGCCGGCGAAGAAGCCGAGGAACGTCACAGGCACCAGGGCGAAGTGGAAGTGCGCCACGACGAAGTACGAGTCGTGAACGTAGATGTCCGACGCCGCCGTGCCGTTGACGATGCCGGTGACGCCGCCGACGAGGAAGAGGGCGAGGAACCCGAGCGCGAACAGCATCGCGGTGGTGAACCGAATCGAGGCGCCCCACAACGTCGCGAGGAACGAGAAGATCGACACCGCGAACGGCACCGAGATGAGAATCGTCGTGAAGCTGAACGGGTTGGCGAGCTTCGGGTCGAGACCACTGACGAACTGGTGATGGGCCCACNNAACCAGAACAGGTGCTGGAAGAGCAGCGGGTCACCACCCTGCTCGGGAATGTAGAAGCCGGTGCCGATCATCCGGTCGAGGAGCAACATCACGGCGCCAGCGACCAGCGGACCGACCGAGAGCATGAACACGATGGCGGCGATGATCTCTTCCCACACGAAGATGGGCAGGCGGAACATCGTCAGGCCGGGCACCCGACGATTGATGGCGGTGGTGACGAAGTTGATGCCGCCCATGAGGAAGGCGACGAACTCGAGGGCGACCGCGAGGATCCACAGGTGACCGCCCCAGTACACGCCGTTGTAGCTGCCTCGAGACATGAGCGGCGGGTAGCCGGTCCACGCGTTGGCTGACGGGCCACCGGGGACGAAGAACGAGAGCACCAGCACCAGCGAGCTGACCAGGAAGATCCAGTACGACAGCATGTTGAGGCGGGGGAAGGCCATGTCCTCGGCGCCGACCATCAGCGGCAGGAGCAGGTTGCCGAAGGCCGCGAGGAGCACCGGCATGGCGACCCAGAACACCATGATGGTGCCGTGCATGGTGACGAGGGAGGTGTAGGTCTTCGGGTCGACCGTCCCGAAGCCGGGGGCGGAGGTGCCCGGCCAGGCGAGCTGCCACCGGAAGGCGTAGGCGAGGTAGCCGCCCAGGAGGGCCATCACCAGACCAGAGATCATGTACTGCTTGGCGATCATCTTGTGGTCGGTGCTGAACACGTAGGTCCGCAGGAAACTCTTCGGCGCGTCGTGTGACATTACTGGACTCCCGTGGGGGTCGAACCGGTGGGCGACAGCTGGGCGGTCTTCGCCGCGATCCAGGTGTCGAACTTCTCAGGACTCTCGACGACCACCGTTCCGCGCATGATGCCGTGGCTCGAGCCGCAGAGCTGTGAACAGTCAATCTCGTAGGTCCCGTCTTGGGTGGCATTGAACCACGCGGGGATGCTGCGGCCCGGAACCACGTCTTGCTTCAGACGGAAGGCGGGCACGTAGAAGGAGTGGAGCACGTCGGTCGCCTCGAGCTGCAGGCGAACCGTTCGGTCCCGGGGCACGTGCAGCTCGTTGGCGATGAGGATGTCGTCCTCGGTGCCGAGGACGTTGTCGGGGCCTGGGTAGGTGAACAGCCACATGAACTGCCGAGCGGTGACTCGAACTTGAATGTCACCCTTGGGCATCTCTTCCTTCACGTGCACCCACACCGGAGCCGCCTTCGACTCGATGTAGAGGTCGCACAGAACCACCACGAACACCGGCGCCAGCACGAACATGTTCGTGGCCGTGGTGCCAGCCGGCAGCCACTTGGCGCGGGCGCCGTCCTTCCTTCGAAACGCGAAGATGCAAAAGAAAAGAAACACTTCTGCCAGAACAAGGAAGAATCCACAGATCCAATAGATCAGTCGGATGATTCCGTCGATGTCACCACCAAAGGTGGAGACGTTCACCGGTAACGCTTCAAGCATCCCTTGCCTCCCTGCACGGGGCCACGCGGCGGTTCGTCGCGTGGCAATTGGTCGCGGCTGAGTATTGATGTAGCTACTTTGTGTGTCAATGTAGCCTTGTTGTGTCAAACTACAGATGCGTATTAGCGGGCTGCATCGGAAACAACGCGACCATCAAGCTGGATGATCGCGATGTTAGAGGTTGTTTTTACTGGCGTAAACGCAGTGCGTTGCGGTCTGGCGCGAAGCCTGAGATCAAGTCGCAACTGAGAGCGATCAACCGCCAATATCTCGCTAGAATTGATCGTGATCATTTGGTGAATTGACTTCCGTCAATTATGTGGGCGTCCTTTTCCGCTGTGTTTTTGGGCCCCTGCGAGAGCTCCCCGAATGGTTTGGGGTCGTCGGTGACCGAGTCACGGAGGGTGGTGTCTTGATTGAGGAACAGAGAGAGCTCGGGGGCGGAATGTCCGGCGGCGGAAGTTGTTGGCCTCGGTTATTGGAGTGGGCGACTGGGTAGGGAACGGATGTCCTCCGTGGGCGTGGAGCTCAGTGAACACATCGCCCGACGCGGATGGATAGACTGTGCGTCAACTCCATACGTCGCCGACTTTCAATACATAAAACTTCGCGAAGGCCTTCGAGGAAAGCTCGGGCCTGAACGCCAGCGGTGACGAGTGTGAAACGCGCTNNCGGTCGCCGGAACGGCTTGGGCCGAACGAAAAGGATCGTCCGCCCCCTCCGCTGCAACTATGCTCGTTCACTGGAAATCCCACCCGCCCCGGTCAGGACCGTCGGGAAGGAGACGAGCACATGATGCTGTCCCTGGCATTGAGCATGGCCCTTCTGACTTCGAGCGGCGGCCTCCTGTCCGAGCACCTCCCTGCTGGCGTGCGGCTCTTGGACGCCGCGAGCGTGGTGCCCGGGGCCTTCCTGGGCGCACGAGCCCGCGATCGTGATGACGGCATCTCCTCGGCCCAACTCCAATCGATGTCGCTCGAGCAACTTCGCTCCGAGTACGACCGCCTTGAAGACGAAAAGCCAAGCCTCGGGCTCGGAATTGGTCTTCTCGTGGGAGGCATTGCCAGTCTCACGACGTGGCTGGTGCTCTGGATTGTCGCGGCGCAGGTGGTGTCAACGGCCGCCTTCTGGGTGGGCTTCGTCTTTCTGCCCGTTGGCATCGTGTTGACCATCATCGGGGCGATCAACTTGGCGAGAGCATCGAGAGAGCGACGGCGCGACAGCCGTGATCAGGAGATGCTGATGCGTCAGATCCGCCTTCTGGAGGGCGGTGGGCAGGGTGGGCCACTTCCGCCCCTCCCCACTGGTCCGACCCCGCCCCCACCGCCTCCTCCCCCGCCCC
>PMBV01000015.1:0-190 GCA_003153055.1 Myxococcales bacterium | reverse complement strand
TGTCAAGCCGCCTTGAGGCTGGAGCGTTGCCTTCGGGTCGTGGGGTCCCGGGCGAGCGCCACGAGCCCCTTGGTCGTGTCCCCGAGTGAAGGTCTGATGGCCTGGTCTCCAGCAATAGTACCAATGGTACCATCGTCCGGAAGGCTCGCGATGGCCGCGTGTGCGTCCGGAGTTGTTCTGACATCACGCG
>PMBV01000072.1 GCA_003153055.1 Myxococcales bacterium | reverse complement strand
GGCGGCGAGGCGGCGGAGGAATTCGATGGGCTCGAGGACGAGCTCCGTCTGGCCGGACGCGGAGGGACGCTTCATGCGGTAGGCGAGGCGACCATCGGGCAACCGCGAGAGGCGCTCCAGGCTGAGCGCCCTGCGGGCGCCGTACGCGCAGAGGCGACGGAGGTTGTCCCGGTCATTTTCGTGGACCCGGGTGTTGGCATGCAGCGAGAAGCCCTCCAAGAAGGCGCAGCGTCGCTTCGGGGCTGAGGGCTCCTCACCCAGTGGGAGTCGCTGCTGGGCGGCGCGGGCCAGGCCCGCAGGGCGTCGAGCGCCCCCTCGCTGGTGAGGTTGTCCAGCTTGCCCTGCTTGCGAAGGAGGCCGACGACTCGAAGGGCCACCGTCCGAAGGAGGCGCTCCACTTCCTCGTCGTCAGGCGGAGGCAACGGATGCGGGTGCGCCTCGAGGGCGTCGGTACCCACGAACGACGTGGTGCACTACTTCCGGCTCGAGAACGGGGTGCAGCGCTGGTACCACCTGGCGAACCGGCTCGACGAGAGGTGCGGGGTAGTCAGCGCGCGGTACGATGAGGGGGGTTGACGCTCGAGCGCGACTCCGACGGCCATCCATTGGCCGCGCCTTGCAGACCGAGCATCGCTCCTTCATCAGCAGAGCAGGAACCGAGCGGCCAGAGCCTCGATCCTGCCGGCTTGCGGATCCTTGGGGCTGTACACAACGTCATACAGGTACTTCAGCACCGCGTCGGTGGGCTGGCCACAGAACTGCTCGACGTCATGCCCCCAGCCCTTGAGTAGGGACAGAGCCTTGCGGCGCGAAGTCTTCAGGGACTTGTAGATCACATGCCGGCCGTCTTCAGTGACAGTTCGGGGGCCGCAGGCCAGAGACACCTCCGTCAAATGGGTCGCCAGGCCCCTCTTCCGTCGCTCTTCGCGAATCGCCGGCTCGAAGTCGCCGTGGGAGGCGGTGAAGAGATACTTGATATCGCCGTCCCGCAGCGGCCCTACGACTACAGGCACCTTGAAGTCCACGCCATTCAGGTTGGAGCCGATCAGCTGGGTATTGGCGACCCCCATGATCTCGTCGTAGCTGACCCGCTTCTCGAACTCTCGCACGACGCGGCGGTTGAGGCGACTGTAGCGCTCATAGAAGAGCGACGCCTCTCCCTTCTTCACTCTCTCCTGGCTGACCGCCTCCGCTGAACCCGCCAGAACATCGCAGATCCGCTGATACTGTTCGTCGACCGGCAGCCCGGCGAGCTTGTCGTAGTTGCGAGATCTCACCATCCCCAGCCCATCATAGCCGCGAGACACGTCCAGCTGTCCGGCCTCGTTGGCCTGGCCGCGGGCGACGTAGTCGGTCACGTACCTCATGCTCATGTCCAGAGCGATGAGCGCGATCTCGATGGAGGACACCGACGCGTTGATCCCCTTCTCCTTCTTGAGCTTGCTTCGCAGCCTGACAATGCTGGACTTGGATACATCGATATGCCCACCCACCGGCCACAAGGTATCCTCGGACGCTTCGCCGATCGAGAGCCAGGCGCTCCGGTCGGGTCTCTTGTTGAACCGGTTCGCGATGTCCTGGTAGCTGAACCCTGGACATCTCGACGTGCCGCTCAGGTACGAAGAGTCGCCCATCATGACATGGTTGTGCACCAGATTCACCAACAGCGCCGCCGGCACACCGTCAATGACATGATCATAGACTGCGGCCAAGATCCGGTATGCGCTGGCTTGGCGATCGAGGATGAAGTCCAGCAGTACGTGCTTGGTGAAATCCCGGTCGCTCAGTAGGTCGATCCGGTAGCCGGCTTCGGCCGCGGATATGTCATCCAGAGGCGCCTCTTTGACCAAGACGTCGGGCTCGATCACCATGTCGCCGCATTTCTCTACAGCCATTCCTACGGCCTGACGGACCCGACTCTCAACGGTCTCTCTGGTGAGAGAAGCCAACCCCTTATTGCGCACCTCGATCCCGAACTCGAACCGGCGGCAATAGCTCACTTTCAGGTTTTCCCAACCCGCGTTGGGCGGAGACCGCCCCAATTTCCTCGAAATGTAGGCCACAGGCGCCCGGACTGCGCCCATGAAGCTGACGAGCGGCGGCAACATGTTCGGCTCCTCCTCTTGCTTCCCTTGAGTGTCTGCAGCTTCGCCGGTCGCGAGCCCTGGCGAAGGGCGGCGCTCACCCGGGCACCGGATTAATGCCTACCATATGGTAGGATGCTAGCAGAGGGCCGGCAAGGGCGGCCACGCAGCTACCGGAGATGCCCCTCGCCTCTGTCCCGTGCGCCCGCGCAAGGATAGGCTGCCCTCGGCTCCACCTCTGCCGCTCCGGGTTGCGGGCCCCCTTCTCTCAGGAACGGCTGCGGGCTCAGGGACGACGGCCGCATCGAACTGCAGCTGCGCCGCCCAGCTACGAGGGCACATGCGAGCGAGAGTCCGCCTTGCGGCGAATCGGCTGGAACACCTGCTCTCTCATGTTCACGAGGCTCCGTGGTGACGGTTCTCACCGGCATTGACCCCCTGCACCTGCGTGACGCGGCTAGGCCGCCCGCTCCAGCCAGACCCGGCTGGTGCGGGAGCCCAGATGGCGTTTCGCGAGGTGACGATGCTGGAAGTTTACTTCGCCGATGAGGTGGTAGCGAACGCCTCGAGCTGCCGCGGCTCATCGACGACGGCCGCCTCGCTCTTGTCCCCGTTGAGCACCTCGGCCACGACGCGCTCGGCTACCTCGGTGAGGTGCTGCCTCAGCGTCTCCGCCATCGCGTCATACTCCGGCAGGAAGGTCTCCTTGAGAAAGCGCTCCGACGCCTGGATGATCAGCGACGAGTACCGCTGCTGTCGGTACCGGTACGGCGTCAGCCCGTACCGCCGCGCCAACGCCATCAGGAGCTTTCGCGACCACGGATCGAGCGAGAACTGCCACTCGATCGGCTGCTCGGCTTTGAGCTCGGCAAGGCGAGCGGAGATCCGCTGGCGGGCATGCCCAGCAGCCTCGCGCTCGCCCTCGGTGGTTGCGCCAGCGAACAGGGCCTCGATGGCCCGCAGCTTCTCCTTCAGCCGCTCCTCGTCGTGCATGCGGCCAGGATTCATCCCTCATCGGGGCGCGTGGGGACAGTCCCACGTGGCGCCTGTCAAGGGGGCGCGGGCAACGCGGTCGGCGGAACGGGTACGCCGATGATGTGGGAAGAGGAGGACCGAGTCGGGGTGCACTGGGTGCTCCCGGGCACTGGGACCCAGTACCCGGTGGTGAGGCACTCCGGGGCGCTCGACCGTTTGGCGCCAGTGACGCTCCCGTGGAGCCTTTAGCTCGAACCCGCGCCAGCCGAGGAGGGGCGGACCCGCCTCGCCGCCATCGCGCGAGCTGGGGGTGGTGTCGAGCGCATTGCCATGGCTGTGGACGGTCGCCCTCCGCGCGTTGCACGACGGGCACACCCCTCGGCATTTGCACGAGTACCCGACGAGAAACTCGTCCTTGCAGTCGGAGCAGACAACCAGAGAAGGGCCGTGCGCCAGAACTCCGCACTCGAGGTAGGCGGTGAAGTCCGCTCATCGATACCAGCACCTGCGCGCCAGGAGGGACTTGCGGTGGAAGGGGCGCAAAACTCGCGCGCATCGGCTAGACCCCTTGCGTTTCGGCTTTCTGGAAGTCCCGTGCACCTGCACGGCGCGGCGGTACATCGCGACCGGGGCCCAAGTGGAGGCCCCAATGGCAATGGACGCTGTCGCCCCACCGGGGCCCGGCGGGCGCGGTCGCGGTGGATCGGGGCATCGAGGCGCTGCCCAAGGTCCGCATCTCCCACGGAGCTGTCGGGTGGCTCCTCACTCCTGGGGAAGGTCCGAGATCACCTCGACCCAGTCGCTGTCCATGCGGCTCGTGAAGAACGCCACCCGGTGCGTCAGGCGCAGCCGCAGCTTGAGCGAAAGCCGATCCACGAGGCGAGGCAGCACCACGATGGACCAGCACTGGGTGTCTTTGCCGAGCAGACTGGTCCCGAGTTCGCCGAATGCCCACTCGCACTGGTCGCTCCCGACGCCGACCGCCGAGATGACCGGCACGGTCACGGACGCGCTGAGGACGATGTTCGCCGCCCCGCTTCCGCTCACTCCGAGCGACAACCCGCCGCCGATGGTCTGTGCCGCCGGTACCGGCTCCGGGAATGGTACGAGCGCTCCCGAAACGTTCAGCGCGACGGAGAAGCCCACCTTCCCCGCCTGGAAATACTGCGGCTGTGGCAAGAGACCCTGCACCGAACACGTCTGCCCGGGCTCGACCAGGTATTGCACCTGGAGTGACGCAGACGTCGGTTCGCGCAGACCGGTTCGCCGTATCACCGAAAAGCTATGGGGCACGACCCAAGTCTTGAAGCGCTCACTCCGGAGGATCTGGCCGAGGCTCCCGTTCCCCAGACCCTTCACCGCTTCGAGTGGAAACGGGAGAGGTCGCGTGCCGATGCGCGCGACGAGCCCGCCGTCCTCGAGCTCGCTGCCGAAGCTGGTCGGCCTTTCGAGTTGCGAATTGGCGTGATGGGAGAACCCGACCTCCTGGAACTCAGCCACGGCGACCTCCGTGCGTGGACATCCTCAAAGCCTCCCACGCCCCATCCACCCCGTTCTTCACAATCCATCGTCTGAGATGCTCCACCAGCCCCTCGCCGCCGTTCGAACGTCGCGCCTCGACGAAGCTCTTAAGCATGCGTTGAACCTCCACATCCTTGATCTCCTTGTCGAACGCGAAAAGCGAGTTCGCCCCGGAATTCAGGATCTGCCGNNCGAATGAGCCCCTGCGTAAGCTCCGTACCACAGGACGCGAACACTACATCATTACCTTTGAACGCACCGGCCTTGCTGAGCTGGCCGACGTACTCGGACAGTTCCTCTGCGCTGTGACCGGCGATCACGATGAGTGCCGTATTCGTCGGAAAGGCCCCTTGACCGGGCTCGAAACCGGTAACCGTAACGTTGGCGCGCCGCAGGGCGCCGGAGAGATCCTGCAACGCTCCGCCGTCGATGATCGAGAATTTCGTTGAAGGGATTACGACGGTGATCGGATCGGCGACCCTCCGCCTCAACGCTTCGACCACGCGCGCCGAAAGGCCTGACTTGGGGTCGTCCACGAAGATGCTGAGGTCCGGATCGCGACGTTGCAGCTCGTTGACCGTCGCACGAACCTGCTTTCGGGCATCGGGGCCGAGAAAATCGGGCACCGAAAGGACGATGACTCGATTCGCCCAGCCCTCGACGAGCTGATCGAGCTGCTCAGCGCCGACGACCACCACGTCGGGCTTCCCCTGCTCGAGGATGCGGATCGTGGCACCGTCCACAATCACCGAATACACAGTCGTGTGGCCATTGCTCAAGTCGAGCGCGCGTCGGCGCAGGTACGCCTTGAAATATTCGTCCCGGGGGGCTCCGTTGATGCGCGTCCAGCGGTCGTGGGCGCCCTTCCGCTCGAAGACGTGAAGGCGATCATCGACCTTCACAAAGACCTTGCTCGGCTTCTGGCCTCGCGGTGTCTTGCTCAAGGGCAGCTCGTCGACGAGAACGGACGTATCCGAGCGGGTCCCGAGGAGCGACTTCTGCTTGTCTCGATCTGGGGGCCCCGCAGCGCCTCGCGCGACGGCAGCGAAGTGATCGAAAACGTGCAATTCCGGCTCACGCAGGGCCGTTTCGCGGGCCTCATGCTCGCGGATTCTGAGCTCCACCTTGCGAGTGGCGTCGAGATCGACGACGTGGCATTCCAGCGCACCCCGGACTATTTCACGAGCCTTAATCTCCTCACGCATCTCGGTCCGCACCCTGCTGACCTCCTTTTCCGGCGCCGCTGCGAACGCCCGAGATGACGTCACCGAATAGTACGCGATCACAGCGGTGACGAGCACCCGAATAGGCTCTGAAGATCTACGCATGGCTTCCCCCTTTGCTTCGGTTGGTGAGTCCCTCGCACTTCGGGGCAAACTCGAATCTAGCTACTAAATTAGTTGGTTAAGTCCGACTATGTGCCAGCTATGTATGCCTGGGTGGCCCGATGACGAGCCGACAAGGGCTGTGGTGATTACGTGTGGGAGGCGCTGTGGGTACAGAGAAGAGCCATGACATCGGATCAGGCCAAGCCTGACGCAAGAATAGAGGAAGCGAATCTCGCTGCGTTCCATGCGTGCTCGCGGGCTTGGAGTTGTTCCGTCCCGCGTAGATCTGGGCCATCTGCCGACAACCGTCCCAGGGTCCAGGGTGTTCGCGGGGAACGGGGCGAGGTGCGTGACCGATTCCCCGAGGCGAGTGCGGGATGGAGGGGGGATGAAGCCCTCGAGCGTGGCGGTCACGTAGCGTGGCGGTCACGTAGCGGCCGGCGATCGAGGGCAATAACGTCGGCCCGAGCACGCGAAGCACGTTCAGGTGGTCGAGGCGCCGGAGCTCGCCGAGCGAGCGGAGGCGCCCCTGTGGGCGCAGCAGGGCCGTGGAGATTGAAGGGCCGACGGGGCTGAGGCTAATCCTGGTTTGTCTGAAGAACTGGGAGGCCCCATGTGCCCGAGAAGAGCTGCCCCGCCGGCAGCCGATGAATGCCTTGTTTCGAGCGACTCGTCGAGGGGGCAGCGAGGTGGGACGCTCATCGACGAGTCAGTCCAGGACGTTGCGACGCATGAAGCGCGGATGCGGGAGCCGGCATCGTACCGGCCGAAGCAGTGCCGGTGCGGGCGGCGGACGCTGCACATCCACGGGCGGCGGGAGCGGGTGCTCTGGGGGACGGCGGTTCCAGCTGGGGGCGTGGCCACCATCACGGTGATGGTCTTCCTGTGCGCAGCGTGCCACGCGACGTGGCGGGTGCTGCCGGCCTTCCTGGCCCGGTGCCTGCGGCGCACCTGGGAGGTGGTGGAGAGGGCGGTGCAGGGGACGCGAGCCGCAGGGGAGCCAGTGGTGCCCGAGAGGACGGCGCAGCGCTGGGCGGCTCGGCTGCGGCAGAGCGCCCGGCTGCCGGGACAGGTGCTGGCGACCGCGGGGACGGCGGCGCTGTCCGAAGTCACCCTGGCCGTTGGGCTCGACGGCGACCGCCGCGCGCTGGCGGAGGAGTTCGCGGCCCAGGTTGGGGCGACGCTGTTGGCCCCGCTGGCGGCGCTGCTGCACCGGCTCTCCCCGGGAGTCCGTCTCATGTAACCGTCGTGGTTTTGCCCGTCGGACGGCGCGCCCGACCGAGGGCGGTGCCATCCCACCCCGAGTGGCGGCGAGATGCAGGTAGCAGCGCGGCCGTGGACGAGAAGAAGCGACAGGAAGTAGCGCTGTTCCGCGTGTCGGTGCTGGGCCCCCTCGTCGGGGCCCGACTGGAGCACGGGGACTTGGTGGAGTACTGCCGCGAGGCTGCGGCCCGTGCCTGGGACAGCCCCAGCGGGGATGTCGTGCAGTTGTCGGCGCGCACCGTCGAGGCTTGGTACTACCAGTACCAGTCGCGCGGCTTCGAGGGGCTCTTCCCCAAGGTGCGCGGGGACAAGAAGGTGTCGAGGGCGGTGCCCGAGGACTTGAGGCAACTCGTCCTCCAGCTGAAAGCCGAGAAGCCCCGGCGGTCCGTCAAACGCATCATCCGGATTTTGGAGAGGGCCAAGAAGGTCCAGCCCGGCGTCCTGAAGAAGTCCAGCGTCCACCGGCTGCTCCAGGCCCACGACGCCTCGCAGCGGCCCACCCGGGGGCCCGGGGCCGAGCGCCGCTCCTTCCTCCACGAATTCGCCGGCGACTTGTTGGTGGGCGACGGGCTGCACGTCCACCACCCTGTCGTCGACCAACAGGGCCGACTCTGCAAAGCCGTCCTCCTGTCGGAAATCGACGGCGCCACCCGGTACGTCCCCAACAGCCGCTTCTCCTGGGGCCCGCGCAAAGGCGAGGACTCCGTCGACCACGAGATGGGCCTCAAGCAGGTGCTGGGCGCCTACGGCCGCTGGCGCACCTACTACGTCGACCGCGGCCCGGCCTACATCGCCAAGTCCCTGCGCGCCATCTGCGCCGAGTTGGAAATGCGCCTGCTGAATACCCAGTCCAGGGACCCGGAGGCCAAGGGCGTCATCGAGCGCTGGCACCGCACCTGGCGCGAGGAGGTGGAGGATGAATTGCCTCCTGGCCCTGTCTGCATCCTCGACTTGGCCGCCAAGCACGACGCCTGGCTGGCTGCCGAGTACCACGCCCGCCAGCACTCCACGACGGGCCGAGTCCCCAGGCAACACTGGCTCGAGCAGGTCGACAACCTTCGCCCCCTCCAGCCGGGCAAGTCCCTCGACGAAGTCTTCCTCCACCGCCTCCGCCGCGACGTCCGCAAAGACGGCACCGTCAGCTTCAACGGCCAGCGCCTCGAAGTCCGCGCCGAGTTGGCCGGCCACCGCGACGTCGAGCTCCGCTTCGACCCCTCCCGCCCCGACGCGCTGCCCAGAGTCTTCGTCGACGACTCCTTCGTCTGCGACACCGTCCCTCTGGACCTCCACGCCAACGCCCAGCGGCGCCGCCACCAGCTGGTTGGCCAACCTTCCAGGCGTCTGCCGCCCTCCGGCCTCGACGCCCTCGCCCTCATCCAGGACGAGCATGAGCTCCGTACTCGCCCACTGTCGGGCGCCATTTCCCAGGAGGACAACGATGAAACANNCCTCGCGACGCCGCCGGACCCAGCTACTTCTCCCAGACACCCGGCTTTGCTCAGCTTGAAAGCCACTTCCACGACTTGCTCGATGAGCCCGGCCTCGGCATCCTCACTGCCGAGGCTGGCGTCGGTAAGACGGCCGCCATCCGAAACATCTGCTCCCAGCTCCCCTCCCCGGACTACCTCGTCGTCTACCTCTGCGACACCGCCGGCTCCCCCTGCGACTTTTACCGCACCCTCGCCGTCGAGCTCGGTCTCCGTACCTCCCAGCGCAAGTCCCAACTCTGGAATGACATCAAAGGCGCCCTCGCCAACCTCCTCGACGAGCAACACACCACACCCGTCATCGTCGTCGACGAAGCCCAGCACCTCTCGGACCGCTTCCTCGCGGACCTCGCCGGCTTCCTCAACTTTGCCTTCGACAGGCGCAGCCTCGCCGCCCTCTGGCTCGTCGGCCTCCCTGCCTTCGCTCGCCGCCTCCGCATGCAAACCCACGCGCCCCTCTACACCCGCGTCGTCGCCCACGTGCAGCTCCTCCCCCTCGAGCGCGATGCCTTCCGCGCCCTCGTCGAGCACGGCATCCGCGCTGCCGGCTCCAAGGAGAAACTCCTCTCCGACTCCGCCCTCGAGCTCCTCTTCCGCTCCTCCGGCGGCATCCCTCGCATCGCCTCCCGCGTCCTCCGCGCCTCCTTGAAGAAGGCCCACTCCCACAACCAGAACCTCGTCGATGACCACGCGCTGCGCGCCGCCATCGAGGAGCTCGCCCCCGCCGACGAGGTCGCCCAATGAAACAGCTCCCGCTCCCCATCCCCCCAACCCTCGACCGCTGGCCCGAGCTCGCTCCTCTCGCCATCCTCGATGTCGCCCTCTCTGCCTCCGAATCCGCGCTCCTCTCTGCCTGCCCCGAAATCCACATCGAAGCCTTCGACCGCACCCCAAGGGGCTCCCCCAGCCGCCGGGCCTATGCACTCATCCTCCACGCTCGCCGCCTCGCTGCGGCCATCGCCGCCTATCGCGACGCGGTCGATCGCGATGCTCGCCGCGCTGAACGCGACCTCCGTCGCCCGACCTTCTGAACCATTGGACCCGTGATGTTCAAGGGCCGCCCTCGACCTTCGGTCGTCGGGCGGCCTTCGCGTCTCAGCCGAGACTCCACGAGATCAGCTCGGGACGATTCCCCTCAGAGAGCGCGAGCCGTACCACACTTCCTCGTCGTCTGGCGGAGGCAACGGATGCGGGCGCGCCTCCAGGGTGTCGGTACCCACGACGGGAAGCCCCTCAAAGACGGCCTGAGGCAGGAGAGCTCGCCGGGCATGTCGAGACTGGCGAAGAGAGCCTGACCGATCCCGCCATCGGGTGACGGGACCAAGGAGACTCGGCGCGGTTGCCTGGGTGGATGGAGATGGGCGTCCTCCAAGCGCTGGCCGAGGCGTACCGCTCTGGTGCGCCGGGCTGGTGACGGATCCAGCGCAGGCGGAGGCGCGCCCATGCGCGACCTGGCCCACGCCGTCCACGAGCAACAGCCTCAGCGCTGGGAGGGAACGATGTGGAGGCGACGCTCCCCGTCTCGGCGCATCGATAATGGACGTGCCTTAGCGGTGGAGCCAAAGGAGCGGGCGCATCCGGAGTGTGAACGGTTGACGTTCAGACGGTCAGGCGTTACCATCTCGATGTGATCACGAGTTTCGGTGACCAGGGAACCGAGGATGTGTTTTCCGGAGTCGACTCGAAGGCGGCGGGGAAGGTGCTTCCGAAGGCGCTGTGGCCGGTCGGGCGCCGAAAGCTGGACATGCTGAACGCGGCGGCCGTACCCGCAGACCTCATGGTGCCCCCAGGGAACCGGTTCGAGAAACTGAAGGGCTCATTGACGGGCTGCTTCAGCATCCGGGTGAATGACCAGTATCGAGTGGTCTTCAAGTTCCATGGCGGGGAGGCCAGTGAGGTTCGGATCGAGGATTATCACTGAGAGTGAAGGAAAGTCGGACGAAGTCGAAAGCAGAGCGTCGAAAGTAACAGTAGGAGAGCAAAATGCTGCCGAAGAATCGAGCCCCGACGTCTCCAGGGGAGGTCCTTGAGGAGGAGTTTCTCAAGCCGATGGGGATGACTCAGAGTATCCTCGCAGAGCGCCTGGGGGTGTTCCCGACGGTGGTGAGCGGGATTGTGACGGGCAGGCGGGCAGTGAGCCCCGAGATGGCGGTGAAGCTGAGCCGGGTGTTCGACACGAGCCCGCAATTCTGGAGCAACCTCCAGAGCAACGTCGACCTCTGGAATGCCGAGCTGAAGCTCGCTCGAGCTCGATGACAGACGAATGGCGCGAGGCGTTACAGCCGGGCCTGCGACGGGCAGGCGAAGCGTTGTTGTCGTTCACGTTCCCCGTACTCGCATCCCGCGCGCCGCTGGCGACCCGTGGCGATCTCGTCGACGACATGGGTCATCTTGGTTGGGCGGGTCGTGACACTACCGCCTCAGAAGTTCAGAGCCACGTCGGCCGAAGCAGAGAGGAAGCCCGGCCGCCACCGTGTTGGCGAGGGAGAGGCCTCGCGTCCCGCCGTCGAGCAGCTCCACGCCCGGGGGGGCACATGGACGCGAGGACCGGGCCGGCGACGTTGCCGCCGTGGAGGATGGCCGGCACCACCAACCGGTACACCACCCAGAGCGTCTGGCCGGCTGAGGCTAGCCATTCGGGGCTCCGACTACGACAATGCCCCGAGTACCCCTACGCGCCTTGCGGACCTGGCCTGACCTCGCTCGCTAGCCTGGCTACTCGCCTTGGTCGTCTCGGGGGTTACGGACCCAGAGCACCTCGCACGACTCTACCCAGCTCCTCGACTCAGCGTGCCAGCGGCCGCCGCGATTGTCCCGGCGTGCGGCCCGTCAGCCGCCGGAACGCTTGCGTGAAATGGGCCTGGCTGGCGAACCCGAGCTGATAGGCGACCTGGGCGATCGTCTGCTGCTCGCTCGAGAGCAGCTTCTCGGCCGCGCGAATGCGCCGCTCGAGGACGAATTTGTGTGGTGACTTCTCGAACGTCGCCCGAAACAGGCGCGAGAAGTGCGCCGTGCTCAAGCCGGCGACTTCGGCCAGCTCTGCGACGCTGAGAGCATCGCCCAAGCCCGCGTCGATGTACTCGAGCACGCGCGCCGCGCGGCGCTGAGAGAGCTTCTGCCCGCGCGCGATCGGCAAGTGAGGCCCGACGCCGTATCTCGCTCGCAACCAACCGACGAGCGCCAGCGAGAGCCCCTGGGCGTACAGACGCCCGTTAGGGCTTCCGCTTGCCTTCTCGAGGGCCAACTCGCTCACCAGCGCGACGAGGCGATCGTCTTTGAGCTCGTGGAGGATCGGCCACGACAATGGCTGTACATCGTCGCGAAGCAACTCTCGGAGCGCCACCTCGGGGAACTGCACGCAGACGGCCTGCCCTGGCTCGCCTTCCCACCGAGCGTAATCGAGCACGAAGTCCTTCGCGTAGAACTCGAACGTTGCGGGTTGGGTGCTCAGCACGCGCGTCTGGAGCCCGCTGCGGTACCAGCGCCTGCCATTCCCTGACTGGGCGACGAGCAGCATCGGCTCGAGTGACGAAAGGCCCCGCACCTCCCCATTCCCGGGGATGAGGCTCATGGCGATCGGAAGCCCGAACCAGTCGCTCGGTGCCGCGAGCGGGCGATGCGTGTCGTCGCGAATGAGGTGATTCTCTATGCTGTACCGGAACGGGATTTCCATCCGAATGACTCACTGCCGCGTGGTGCTCATCAGGGGTATACCATGTCTGCCCTTCCACACCTCGCGGACCCAGCCGGTGCGCACTGAGCCGTGGGTCTTCCGTCGGGCCGGGGTGCATGACGAACCACCGGCACCGCATGTTTTCGACAACACCCGCACGATCCCGAAAGACGGCCCGAGGCTTCGCTTCGTACCGTAGCAGTACAAATATCAGAGACTTGCCTGCTGTGCAACACCGGGGCGCGCGCGCTCCTTCATTCGGAGGATCCTACATGACACAGCTGGTTCATCGTCGCTGGCCGCTCCTGCTCACTCTCGCATCGATCTGCGGCCTGACCGGCTGCGGGCAGCACCAGGATCCCACGCCCGATCCCGGTAGCGGCGGCGGTGGTGGGTCGACGCGCTACACGCTCACCGTCAACGTGAGCGGTAACGGCTCTACCAACCCAGCCACGGGGCCCCATACCTTCAATTCGGGAGCGAGCGTCAGTGTGACTGCTACCGCGGCTTCCCACAGCACCTTCACCGGCTGGAGCGGCGCGTCGACTGAAACCACGAACCCCGTCACTGTCACCATGGATGAGAACAAGACGCTCACGGCGACATTCTCGACCAGCGGGACCGGCGGTGGCAGCGCGAGCGGCGGTGGCAGCGCGAGCGGCGGTGGCAGCGCGAGTGGCGGTGGCAGCGCGAGTGGCGGTGGCAGCGGGCGCGGTGGCGGCGGCGGTAGCAGCGCTGGCGGCGGTAGCGGAAGTAATGGCGGTGGGGGCGGCAGCGCGTCAGCCAAGTCGATGGGCTTCGTTGGTTGCTCGATGGCAGAGAACGTCGCCCAGGGGTACGTCGCGGTGGGCGGCAAGCGGATGTGGGGTCCTTACGGGACGGGCGGCCTGGTCGTGCAATCGTGGACGGACACCAATTCCAGCGCTTGGCGGTTGTTCGACCAGCAAGCGAGCACGAACGGAAAGCCGACGGCCGTGTGGGTGCAGATCTGCATCTTCACCAACGGGGCGACCTATGACGAAGTGAAGAAGCTCATCGCCAACACGCACGAGCACGCGGCCCCCGGCGCGAAGATCTACATCACTGGTCAGCCCCTCTACGACGCCGGCCATACGTGCACCTTGGCAGGCGCTGGCGGTCCGGAGTCCACTGACACTCTCGCGCAAAAGGCCGCTGCCGATTCGACGCAGAACGTCGTCTATACCGGAGCGTTCCATCTCAAGAACAGTGAGGTGGCGGACGGCTGCCACGCCAACGCGGCAGGCCAGACGTCGCTCGGAAACCAGGCCGTCGCGTTCTGGAACTGAGGCCTGGATCAAGGAAGGATAACCGGCCCTTTCGAGCCGAGGCTCAGAACCTGCGATGCCTTGAGGGGGAAGTCGGGGGTGGCGGAGCTCGCGAGGCGGGTCGCTGAGGCCCGGGAAACAACGCACAGGGCAGTCGAGTCGGTTCTCGGCGAACGAGGAGGAGGCAGGTTGGCGGCAGCTCAAGCGAACAGCTCGTGTTGGGGAGGGCC
>PMBV01000452.1 GCA_003153055.1 Myxococcales bacterium | reverse complement strand
AGAGCTGCGGCGACTCGGCGAGGGCGTAGAACTTGCCTGGGTTGAGCCGCGAGGGCACGAGGAAGTTGCGCGCCCCGCCGGGCGTGTAGCGGCCCATGAAGGGCGTCTCGAGCTCGAGGAAGCCTTGATCGACGAAGTAGGCCCGGGTCGAAGCGTTCATCTTCGAGCGAGCGATGATGGACTTCTGGAGGTTGGGCCGGCGGAGATCGAGGTAGCGGTGCTCGAGGCGCTTCTCTTCGCTGGCGGTGGAGTGCTCGCTGATCTCGAAGGGCGGCGTCTCTGACCGATTGAAGACGGTGATCTCGGTGACGTAGACCTCGACCTCTCCGGTAGCGAGCCTGGGGTTCGCAGCGCTCACCATCTTTTTCTCTTTGTTGGACCACTGCTCGCCGCGGGAGCGGACCCCACCCTTGATGCCGATGACCCACTCGGCGCGGAGGTGCTCGGCCTGGCCGTGCGCCTCCTTCGAGACGTCGGGGTCGAAGACGATCTGCGTCAGCCCATCGCGATCACGCAGGTCGATGAAGATGAGCCCGCCGTGGTCGCGGCGATTCTGGACCCAACCGAACAGCACGCACTCGTGACCGATGTCGGCTGCCCTCAGACCCCCGCATGAGTGGGTCCGTTTCGTCTTGGTGATGAAGTCGCTTCCCATGTGCGTGGGCCTAGCACACGTTCTTGGCGTTGATGGGGCCGATCCTGGTGTACAAAAGCCTCCATGATTCGGCCCTCCGGCTCGGCCTGTGGACTGCTCCTCGGGCTCCTCCTCGGCTGCAGCCCAAACCCCGTCCCACCGGTCGTGATGGTGCTGATGCCGAACAGCAGCGGCGACCTCACCTCGAACCGATACGAGCTCCAGACGGTCGAAGACCTGACAACCCTCAAGGGCACCGCGGCGCAGTTCCTCGGGGGCGCGCAGGTGATGATCGACCGGACCAGCAGCGTCTACCAGACGGGCCTCGGCACCGGCAACGACCAGACCTTCTTCATCACCGCGGTGAAGGCCGCCGGCCGGCCGGTGCACGCGAGCTTCATCGACAAGTCGGGGGTGCTGTGGCCGGCCGACTTCCACACCTGGAATATGGTGACGGCGTTCTACAATTTCGAGCGCTCCTACCTGTACTTCAAGTCGGTGTACGGGGCGAAGGAGCCGGTGGAGCTCCACGACCTGCGGGTCCTGTACTGGGCAGACGTCGCCTACGAAGACGAGGTGCCCTGGGTCGACAATGCGCTGTACCTCTCGCTCATCAAGAGCTTCGTGCTGGTCCCGTTCAAGGGTCTGCAGCAGGTGCCGCTGGCGATGAACCTGGGGACGATCGGCCATGAGATGGCGCATCGGGTGTTCAATGCCAAGGCGCTGAGTGATTCGGCGTTGAACCCAGCGCTCGCCTGGCAGCTCGAGCCCTTCAATTTGCTCAAATCCATCGATGAAGGGTTCGCCGACTTCCACGGCTACGGCGTCACCTGCAGAGAGCCGTCGAACTGTCACTCGGCCTTCCTCAAGGGCTCGCTCCCCGACGACGAGGCCCAGGCCAGGAACCTCGCCCGCACCGACCTCTGCCTCGACGACGTGATGCTCAGCGAGCTCCAGAACTCCACCGGGTGGACCGGCCCCGGCGGCAAGATGTACGCCTACGGTACGCTCTGGGCGTCGGCCCTGTACCACGGAGCGAACCGCGCCGCCGGTGCACAGGCCATGGGTGACCTTCAGAA
This sequence comes from Myxococcales bacterium, assembly GCA_003153055.1. The sequence goes on along the minus strand of PMBV01000452.1, from coordinate 4,632 downwards.
GGCCCTCATCGCGGCGTACGATGACCCCACGCCGACCAAGCCCGGCATCAAACAGCTCATCGGCACCGCTGACACGCCCAGCCGGTTCACCCCCGAGGCCGTGGCCGACACCATCTTGAGCCACATCGGCGAAGACAACCTGCGGGCCAAGGTGTGCACCGAGCTGCTGACCCGGCTGAGGCTCACCTGCACCACCGACGGCGCCACGTACTGCACCGAGATGCCCCACTGCCCCGCCGAGTCGGTGGTGGAGAAATGCCCGCCATGAAGCGACTCCTGGGTGTGCTGGTGATGCTCGCTCCCCTGTGCGCCTGGGCCCAGCGCAGCGATGACGCGCCGATTCCGTACGACGATGACGACGAGGTGCCTGCCCAGGTGCACCGGCGAGCCCCGAGGCGCCCGAGAGAGCAGGTGCGGGAAGAAGACGAGGAGGACACCGCCTACGCCGAGCGCACCGGCCGGAAAGACGACCCCAACGTTGGGCTTTCGGGTGAATTCGTCGCCGGGGCGATGTTGCTCGAGTCGTCGCGCGGGGCACTGGTGGATCCCCAATTCATGGTCGGCGTGCGAGTCACCTGGGAGTTCGGCCGGCTCATGTCAGACGAGTTCCTCCGCGAGATGTTCTTCGCAGACATCGGCTGGCAATACACGGCCACTCAAGACGGCACCGCGGCAGTACACGCGGACACCTCCCTCCACTACTTCACGGTGGCTCCGGCCGTCGCGTGGCGGTTTGGGCAGTCACCGGTGGCCGCCTTCGCCCAGCTGGGCCTGGGCTTCAACTCCACCTCCAGCGTTCTGCGAGTCAACAACGCACCGATGGACCTCTCGGGGGTGAAGTTCCTCTTTCAATACGGGCTGGGGCTCCGGTTCCGGCCGGCCATCGTGAGCGTGAAGGGCAAAGACGTGCTGCGGCTGAGCTTCCGCATCGAGGTGACCCGGTTCCTCCGGGAGTACATGAGCGACACGTTCCTGGGCGGGAGCCTCGGGCTGACGTTCTGAGCGCGGGGAGCGAGCGTCGACATCGGCCCTTGAGATCATCCCTCGGCCTCGAGCCATTGACCCCAGGGTCTCGCCACATCGAAGACGGGCGTCCAGAACCAGGCCGCCTCTCGACCCAGCGGCACCTCGGGCCGCGGCGGAAGCGGACCTGTCGGGCCGGGGTCTCCAGCAACAGTACCAATGGTTACATCCGGGAATCCCCTCCCGGTCCGCCTGCTCTCCGCTTTCCTTCCAGTGCCCTCTACCTGGGCCCACCGTCGACAAAAGACACCAGTCACCCAATTGAGAGCATCACTCCTCGGGGAGCCCGTATTCCTTGAGCCTCCGCCCCAGGGTGTTTCGACCGATACCCAACCACTTCGCGGCCAGCGTCCGGTTGCCATCGGCGCGATCGAGCATCGCCAAAATGTGCCGCTTCTCCACCTCGGCGAGCGAGAGCAGGGCCTCGGTCGCTGCCGACTGCCCACGCGGCCCCCGGCCGGCCCCATCGAGATCCGGCATGGGGAGGTGCTCCGGGAGGATTTCACCCTCGCACAGCACCACCGCGCTCTCGAGGCAGTGCTCCAGCTCTCGCACGTTGCCTGGCCAACGGTAGCCCTTGAGCCGCTCGAGCGCCGCCGCCGACAGCGCAGGCTCGGCCCCCCGCCGGTGTCGCTTGCTGGCCTGGGCGATGAAGTGCCGCGCCAGCCGCTCGATGTCCTCGGCACCACGGGCGCGCAACGGCGGCAACGCCAGCTCGACGACCTTCACCCGGTAGAAGAGATCCTCCCGAAACTCGCCCTTGGCCACCATGCTGGAGAGATCTCGGTTGGTGGCGGCGACGATGCGCACGTCGACGCTGACCGTCTCGGTGCCGCCCACGCGCTCGAAGGCTCGATCCTGCAGCACCCGCAAGAGCTTTCCTTGCACCGAGAGCGGCAGCTCCCCGAGCTCGTCGATGAACACCGTTCCGCCCTGGGCGTGCTCGAATTTGCCCAGGCTTCGCTGATCAGCCCCGGTGAAAGCGCCCTTCTCATGGCCGAACAGCTCGTTCTCAACCAGCGACGCGGGCAGGGCGGCGCAGTCGACCTTCACGAAGGGCCCCTTCTGGCGTCGGGAGTTGACGTGCAGCGCCCGGGCGAACAGCTCCTTGCCGCTCCCCGACTCTCCGCGAATCAAGACCGTCGCGTCACTCTGGGCCGCCTTCTGGGTCAGCGCGTAGGCCGCCCGCATCGCTGGCGACTCACCGATCACCCGATTGAAGCAGTACCCCACCGGGGAGTCGGGCTGCTTCTGGGCGCGCTTGAGCTCGCTGTACAGGCTGGTGATCTGCAGCGCGAGGGACACCTGGGCCGCGAGCTCCTCGAGCCGGACCGCGTCGTCGGCACTGAAGGCCCCGCCCCCCAGCCGATTGAGCACCTGGAGCACCCCGAACACCACCTGCTCGGCGTCTCGCAGGGGCACCGCGAGGAGCGAGGTCGTCTGGTAGCCGGTCAGCTTGTCGATCTCGGAGTGAAACCGGGCCTCGTGGCGGGCCACGGGGAAGTTCACCACCTCGCCGGTGGCGGCCACGTGCCCGGCGGCCCCCTGCCCCAGCGGCAGCCGAATCTGGCTGAGCTCGGGGAGATGCGCGGCTCGGCTGAACACCTCGCGACGGGCGAAGTCGACCAGCCACAGCGTCCCGCGGTCGGCCTGCATGGTGCGAGCGATGCGGTCCACCAGGGCTTGCAGGAGATCGTCGAGCGCGACCTCCTTGCCCAAGAGCGAGCCGACCGCCAGAAGCACTTGCGATGCCTGTTCCACCGGTCGAGTCCTCGTGAACAGCGAGAGCACGAAGTCCACTGTGCCTTCCTCGGGTTGGCAAGGGAATGCGGAGCCCATGGGTCCTCTCATCGGTGAATCGACACGCGCTTCCCTTCCCGCGCCGCCTCGCTCGAAGTGAACTGCTCGCGCGCCGCTTCCACCATCGACTCCACCTGGTCGTCGTCGTGCGTTGGGTCATGATGAAAGAGGAACAACCGGCTGGCGTCGACCGCCTGCGCCACCCGCGCCGCCTCGACCATCGTGGAGTGACCCCAGCCCCGTCGAGGAGGCCCCGACTGACCCTCGTATTCCTCGGGGGTGTACTGGGCGTCGAGGACCAGCACGTCGGCTCCGGCGATGATCCCCGCCACCTTCGAGTCGAGCGTGGCGAGGCTGACCTCGACGTCGGTCATGTAGACGAGCGACGCACCGTCGGCGTCCACCCGGTAGCCGATGCAGCCCTGCGGGTGAGGCAGGGCGAAGGGCGTCACTCGAAAGGGCCCCCGCTCGATGGGCTGGTGCGGCGTCGCCGACTCGAAGACGATCGCCGACCGGAGCGCCGAGAACGGCACCGGGAAGCTCGGTGGCATCATCTGTTGCACCAGCACCTGATGGAGCCGCTCGGCACCCTGGGGGCCAGGGCCGTACAGCGTCAGGACCGAACCCGGGTGGTAGCTCGGCGCGAAGAAGGGAAAGCCCTGCACGTGATCCCAGTGCAGATGAGAGAAGAAGATCGCCGCCGAGGCCGGCCCCTGCTTGCTGAGCTCCTCGCCGAGACCTCGAAGGCCGGTCCCGGCGTCGAAGACGAGCCGCTCGCCCTGGCTCGTCACCTCGAGGCAGGAGGTGTTACCTCCGACCCGTGCTACGCGGGGGCCAGACGTGGCCACGCTGCCCCGTACGCCCCAAAATCGAATGTCCATCGCTCGTCTCCTGGTGGGAAAAGACGAGGCCGCCAGGAGCAATCCACTGACCAGCGCGAAGTGCCCGGAACGTGGTGGAGCGACCAGGTGCGATGCCCCAACTTGGGGCGCGGCACCGATCCACTCTCGCTCACGGAGTCGCCGTCGCACATGTGCTTTCCAATGACGCAGGCCTCGTACATCCTCGAGCTCGACCACCGATGACCCGCGCCATCATTCACGTCGACATGGACGCCTTTTATGCCTCGGTCGAGCAGCGTGACGACCCGCGGCTCAAGGGCCAGCCGGTGATCGTCGGCGGTCACTCGCGAAGGGGCGTGGTGCTCGCCGCGAGCTACGAGGTGCGCCGGTTCGGGGTGAAGAGTGCCATGCCCATGGCCCGCGCGCTCCAGGCGGCGCCCCACGCCATCGTGGTGCCGCCGAGGTTCCACGCCTACGTCGACGCAAGCGAGGAGGTCTTCCGCATCTTCGAGTCGGTCACCCCGCTGGTCGAGCCGCTGTCGCTCGACGAGGCCTTCCTCGACGTCACCGCCTCGGTGGGGCTGTTCGGGACACCGTGGGAGATGGCAGCGAAGGTACGACAGCGGATCCGTGAAGAGCTCCGGCTCCCCGCATCGGCCGGCATCGCCGAGGTGAAGTTCGCCGCGAAGGTAGCCTCGGATCTCGCCAAGCCTGACGGCCAGCGAGAGGTCCCCGCAGGCGCGACCCGCGAATTCCTCGCGCCCCTGCCGGTGTGGCGATTGTGGGGCGTCGGCCCCAAGACCGAGGAGCACCTCTCACGGCTCGGCCTCAAGACCATCGGCGATCTCGCCCAGAGGGAGCTCCCGTGGCTCGTCGCCCGCCTCGGCTCCGGCGGGCAGCATCTCTGGGAGCTCAGCCAGGGCATCGATTCACGGCCCGTCGTGGCCGATCGAGAGGCCAAGAGCGT
>PMBV01000010.1 GCA_003153055.1 Myxococcales bacterium | reverse complement strand
CCCTGCTCGATGTGGAGCGTGAGCACGTTGCGCGACCAGCCGTGCTCGACGGCACTGGCGGCATACGCGAGGCGCTCGTCGCGCTTCTTCAATTTCGTCAGGAGCACGAGGTTCGTGCTCCAGGGCAATTGGCCAACAGGCTGTTGGCGAATCTGGTCGACGTCGGGCCACGCCTCGGCGAACTGGCGCATGTACTTGAGATTCGAGCGCGAGAAGCCCTCCATGTTCGGGAACTCGGCGCGCAGGTCGGAGGAGGCTCGGTCGATGACGCCGTCGCCCCAGGTGCTCTTCGCCCGTCGTTCGAGGAGGTCTCTTCCGATGCTCCAGTAGAGCGCGATGAGCTCGTGGTTCACCGCGAGGCTCGCGCGCATCTGTGCGGCTCGAACGCGCTGCTTCACGTCGGCAATCCACTCCGCATAGCCCGTCGGCGCCCGTGTGAGGGATGCGGGCGCAGCGGGCTCCACACGCTTCGCGCTCATCGGGCACCGTCGGTCTTCACCGCAACGAAGGAAGCGGCGAAGAGCGCCCCAGCGGTTCGTGGCGTGCCCCGGCAGGTGTCCGTTGTCGTGTACATCCCGTCATTACCTCGCTCGCACGCCTCCTGCCGCGTGCACAAACTGAAGATGCTGGGGCGCCACCCCTTCGGCATCAGGGGGGAGTCGCCCCATGCACCGTAACAGCTGGGAAAGTTCGCGCGGTGTCCGCCCGAACCCAGGATGGGAGGGGCGTGAATGCGGGTTGGGCGGACCTGGCCGGAGCAAGCTCCCCGATGACCCAGCTGAGGGGCATCAGCCCCCACCGCGCCGTCTCGCCGAAAGGGATGGCGCCGTACGCCACATAGCCACCCAACAAGTCGTACTCGGTTCCAGGCTGCTCCACCGAGAAGGCCGGCGGCGGCGCGAAGCCCGGACCGAACGACGTGCTGAGATGGCAGCGCTCGAACAGGAAGCGGAGCTCGCCACCCCGAAGGCGCGCGTCGTCATCGGGCAGAAGGACTTCTGCGCCCTCCGGGATGCGCACCAGAAACTCCGAGTGGCAGAAGCGCCGGGTGAACTCGCGCTTGTAGGTGGGTTCGTCGAAGAACCACCCCCAGCCAACCTTCGACGCCTCTGCTTCATGCGTGCCGACCTTCGCTGGTTCCAGCGTCCATGAGCTCGGCGCGCCCTCCTGCGAGATGTACTCGCCGCGGATGTGCTTCTGCACGCACTCGAGCATCCCGAGCGCGTGGGATTGGAGGGCCGATGTTTGGAGGTGCCCGCCTCGAATCCAGTGGCGCGCGTAGAGCTCGATGCTGTCGAGCGGGCTGTCGCGAATCGGCCCGCGCCGGTCATGTCCGAAGTAGTCGGCGCCGACGAAGTCGAAGTCGAGGAAGTCGCACAGCATGCCGCTCAGCCACGACACGGCCTCCACACGCAGGTACGGCGCGCCATGGTGGATGCGCCCGACGAGCCGTCCGAGCAACTCGCCGCAGGTCGCCGCCTGAAGCCGAAGGCCAGAGAAGACATGGGAGCTGATTGTCACGTCTGCGGGTGCCCACACGACACGCGGGCCCGTGCGGGTGTTCAACTGGCGCGAGTCGTCGTTGGTCGTTCGCTTGCGCGCCATGGCCCCCTCTCAACTACCCTGAAACACAGGAACGCGAAAGAACGTCGCCAAGGTGCGCGTGCGCCTGAACAGGCTCTTCGCCGGCAACCCTCCCGCTCGAGGAGATGACGCCTGCGGCCTTCAAGAAGACCCTCGGCTGACACGTCCCCGCGCGGAGACCATCACGGAGCCTCTCGGCCTTCATCCCGGGTTCGCTGCTCGCTCACGCTCGGCCATCAGCGAAGCGGTCGCGGAACCACGCGCTTCGGCGCCACGACCGGCGCGCCCTCGGTGGCGGCCTGCTCGCCCGCCAGGAACAACGTCACCGTGAGGCAGTGGAACTCCTGGTCGCTCGACTGGCTGACAACCCTGTCGACGAGTGTCAGTTCCGGATGTTGCTTCAGCCATTCGGTGATGCGCTCGCCGAATTGCTCGCGGTCGCGGACCATGGTGCAGCTGAAGACCTTCACCGTCGAAAATGCCCCCGTGCTCATGCGGCAGCTCCTATCGTACCAGCGCCATGACGACCACGAGTTCGGCGCCCGCCAACTGGTGAACGGCTGGCGCACACCTGGTCCAGAACGTAGGCGGACATCAGCGGAGCTGATTCAAGTCGACGCGACGGGTCGCGTGGCGGACCTCCGCGTCCTGGAGCCTGGTGGCGACGACTTCGAGACCTCCAGCTTCCGAAGACCCATGTCTTGTGAGGGAGCGACCCACACAGAAGGCCCTGACTGCGGGCTTCCGGGCCGGGCCCCCCCAGGCGAGAAGTAGACGACGCGCGGAGGCCGGACGCGGTCAGCCTCGGCGGGCCAAACCAGTGCGGATCATCTGGGCGACCAGCGAGGCCACGAGCTCCTCGTCGGTGCCTCCCTCCACCTTCAGCACCACCCCCTCGAACCTCTCCGCGTTGGCGACTACCCACTCGATGTACTGGCGCATCGTGAAGCCTTCGACACCGAAGGCCATGCCCTTCATCGCCTGCACAATCTGCAAGGGAGTGCCCTCGAGCACTCGCTCATCTCTGGTGACAATCCTCATGACTCTCCTCGATGGCCCCGCCAGTTGCCCGACTCAATGACGCGCCGACCTACCACCTGCTCAGCCCTCAGGAGGTAGGCCTCTGCGGCCACACCGTCTCCGAGGAGGATGGGGGTGCGGCGGTAGAAGCGCGGATGCCCTTCCAAGGTGTCGAGCCGCGCGAGCGTGGGCGCATCGACTTCGTACACCTCACCCCTCACCTCGGAGCCCCCACCAGCGACGAGCCCCGGGAAGGGCCCCATGTCCACCAGGGAGAACACCGCCTCCGTCACCGCCAGGCCCACGAAGGGGGCCTTCGCGAGGAGCCGGTGGTTTGGCTCCCCAGCCAGCAGCGTCCCGTAGACGAAGATGCGCGTCGTCATGACTGGCCTCCAACCGCGGCGACGAGGCGCTGAAGAGCAAAGCCCCTGAGGGCGTACTCTTTGGCCAGCACGGCGAGGTACTCGGGCGGTGGCGGCCACGCCTCGAAGCCGTCCTCCGGCTGGAGGTAGATGACGGCCCGCCGCCGGCACGCCTTGGCCCTCACCGTCCGCGTCGTGCGGACGTAGCTGAAGGGGTGCCCCTCGGCTCGGTCAAGCACAGGAAGCTCCTCCAGCGGCAGCCGGTACAGCAGGCCGTCGA
>PMBV01000341.1 GCA_003153055.1 Myxococcales bacterium | reverse complement strand
TTCTCCAGGACCACGCGCGGGTGACTCGCCTGCCGAAGTTGGAGGCTCGGGCAAGCTGGACGGCGAAGACTGCGACTGCGACAGGGGTTCTACGGTTCGGATGTCTTCTTCGAGAGGAGCGAGGGAGAGCCGATCAGCGTGCTCCAGTGTGCGTGAGCGCACGGTGAAGATGAACAGCAACACGGAGCCCGCTACGAGCATCAGGCTCACAAAGACTTGCAACAGGATGACGTTCATCGGTGCCCCTCAGCGGCGTTGAGAGCCGCACGCGAAATCTGCGGTTCTGCAACCAGCGACGCACTGAGTGCGCTCTCGATCTTCTCGAGCTTGACCACCGTCACCACGATGAGGGTGAGTGTGCTCAAAGGCATACTGATGGCTGCCGCCACCGGCGACATGAAGCCCAACAGTGCTGCGGTGATAGCGACCGCGTTATAGGTAATGGAGAGCGAAAGCACCGTCTTCACGACGGCGCGCAGGTGCAGGCTCCTTGCCAGAGCCTGGTGCAGTGCGCTCAACCCTTCCCCAACGAGGAAAAAGTCAGATCTTGAGGGCATAACCGGCCGATCAATGGCGGGAGTCCCGGCGGCGAGCGCTTTTTCGAAGGCCAGCGCATCATTGACGCCATCCCCAAGGTAGAGGCAGCCGGGCCCGATCAGATCAAGCCGAGCGGCCTTCTCTTCTGGCTTGAGCTCTCCGATGGCGTGGCTGGGCTCGATCCCGAGGGTTGCCGCCAAGGTCGCGACTCGTTCTTTTGAGTCGCCGGAAAGAAGCCAGATCGAGTAACCTCCGCGCGCCAGTCGCTCGACCTCCTTCTTCGCATCAGGTCGGAGTGCCTCTCGATTGGGGAACTCGGTCAAGAGCTTGCCATCGCGGCTCAGCACGGTCTCTCGGTGGATCGCGCCGTCGACGGCCCAGTCGGCCCGGCCCAGCCGCCAGCGGCCGTCATCGCGGGCCCACTCCATGCCCTTCCCGGGGTTCTCCTCGATGGTGGCGGTGACGTCGTAGCGCGCCCCCTCTTCGAGCGACCGAGCGATGGCCGAGGACACGGGGTGGCTCGAGCGCACCGCCAAGTTCCAGGCCACGTTTCTCGCGTTCGCGTCGAGCACTGGAGGGCTGACCAGCTCGAGGCGCCCCATGGTGAGCGTGCCGGTCTTGTCGAACACCACGTTCTTCACCTCGGAGAGCCGGTCGAGGAGATCGAGGGTGCGCACGAAGAAGCCCGAGCGGCGCAGGCGCGACTGGGTCAGCTCGTAGCCAAGGGGAATGGCGATGCCGATGGCGCAGGGGCAGGTGATGACCAGGAGCGAGACGGCGACGTTGACGGCGGCCTCCACGCCCTTCGGCAGCCAGATGAGGAGCCCGAGCACGGCGATCGAGATGACGGTGATGACCCAGCGCTTGGCCACCGACGACCAGAGGGCCTGGTGACTGGCCCCACGGCCCTCCCGAGGAGGAGGTTGGCGGAGCAACGCCACCAGAGGCGAATCGGCGAAGGGGGTGCGGGCCTGCACGTGAAACGCGGCGTGGCCGGCGTTGAAGCTCCCCGCGGGCACGGTCTGACCCGAGGAGGCCTCGCGGGGCGCCGCCTCACCGGTGATCCAATCGGTGCTGACCTTCGCCGAGGCCTCGAGCAGGGTGGCGTCGACGGGCACCAGGTCACCTGGGGCGACGAGGAGAATGTCGCCCTTGGCGACCTGAGGGGCCTTCAGGGTGATGAGCTTCTCGCCGACGATCTTCCGCACCAACAGCCCGTCGGCGCCGTCGTCCTCCAGGAGGAAGCGCCGGTTCCGCTCCAGCATTCGCTCCTGGAGAAAGCGGCCGAGCAGCATCAAGGTGATGAAGATGTTGAGCGTGTCGAAGTAGGCGAGATCTCCCCTGAGCTTCGAGGTGAAGAGCTGGAGCGCCGACATACCGTAGACCAGGAGAATGCCCGCGGCGATGGGCAGATCGAGGTGGAGCATGCCCGCCTTGAGCCCACGGATGGCGGCTTTGATGAACGGCCACCCGCCCACGATGACCGTGATGGTCGACAGGGCGAAGGACATCCACGTGAAGAGGCGGAAGTTTTGCGGGTCGTCGCGTGACAGCCCGAAGTAGAAGCTGAGCGAGAACAACATCACGTTCATCGTGAGCGCGGCGCTGATGCCCAACCTCAACGGGAGATCGATGCTCCGCCGCGAGGCCTGTTTCCGCGACGGCCCGAACTGGTAGCCGAAGGCCTCGATGTCCTTCACCCACCCTCGGACGTCGAATTCTCCTCGCTTCCACGACATCGAGACCGCCCCGAGCGCGGGGTTGATGGTGATGATGCCGGTGCCCGACTTGCGCCGGTACGTCTCGTTCATCAGCCACACGCATGCGGCGCAGTGAATGCCCTGCACGTCGAGCTGCAAGGAGCACACGTCTCCAGCGTTGGCTTCGGCGCCGTCGAGGAGTGGCTCGAGCCAGGTGTGGCTTCGATCTCCTGGGCTCGCGGGAACCGGAGCTACTTGCTTCCCTGCAAGGTCGTAATAGCGGCTCAGCCCTTGATCCATCAGCAGGGTATGAACTGCCTCACACCCTCGGCAGCAGAACTGCGCAGAACCTGCGTCCGATGGGATCGGCGTGTTGCAGTGAATACAGGTGCCCGGGGGAGCGAAAGCGGGGGGTTCTGATATTGGAGCTGTCACAGCGGCCAGGCGCGAGTGCGAACGGCATGCCCATTGTAAACTGACGGTTCCACATGGACGCGACTTCCCTCATTCTCTCTCCCTTGGTGATCGCCGGCGCCTCGAGCGCGGCGGTCGCCGGGCTCACCGGGAGCCTCCACTGCGGGCTGATGTGCGGCCCACTCGCGGGCGCGGCGATGGCGGGGCCATTTCCAAAGGGTCCGTTGGCGGTGGCGTGGCATGTGGGGCGGACCACCGCGTACGCCCTGGTGGGGCTGGTACTGGGTGGCGTCGGTCAAGCGATTTCATTGACGTTCTCGTTGTCGGTGCAGCCCTATTTGCCGTGGGTGATGGCGCTGGGGCTGGTGGTGACGGCGTTGGACCTCGGCAAGCGGCTGAGGCCATTGCCTGGAGTGGGAAAGGTCGCCGGAGTGCTCGCGCGCACGGGCTCGCGGCTCCCGCCCTGGGGGCGCTCGGCGGCCCTCGGAGCGGCCACGCCGTTTCTCCCCTGTGGCCTGCTCTACGGCATCTTCCTCGCGGCGCTGGCGACCAACAGCGCCCTGGGTGGAGCCGTGGTGATGGCCGCCTTCTCGCTGGGCGCCGTTCCGCTCCTGGTGGCGGTGCAGCTCGGCGCCCGGAGCCTCGACCGTTGGCCGACGGCGTCTCTGGTGTTGCGCCGGGTCGTGCCGCTGGTCGCGGCGGTGGTGTTGATCGTTCGGGCGATCCTCGCGCAGCAGAGCGCCACTCAGTGTCATTGAGCCACTCGGCGGGCGCCAAGCCTGCGTTGAGCCCGGCGCGCCGCGCATCGGCCGCAGGGGCGCAGTGCCCCGGCCCACACGGAATCGTCTGGGCTCGAGACGGCTCACACTGAGTTGATGAGCAACGTTCACGACGTCAGCGAGGCGGAGTTCGACACGGCAGTGCTCGCTCGGAGCCGCGAGGTGCCGGTGGTGGTGGACTTCTGGGCCGAGTGGTGCGCTCCGTGTCGGGCCCTGGGGCCGACCATCGAGAAGGAGGTCGCTGCGCTGGGCGGCCGCGTGGAGCTCAAGAAGGTCGACGTCGACCACGCACAGTCTCTCGCCGGCCAGTACAAGGTGCAGAGCATACCCGCGGTGATGGCGTTCAGAGATGGCCAGGTGGTCGCCGACTTCGTGGGGGCGCGTGACGCGGGCTTCATTCGCCGCTGGCTCGCCGGGCTGGCACCCTCGAAGGCTCAGGAGGCGCTCTCGAAGGCGCGCGGAGAGGTGGAGCTGCGCGCGTTGCTCGGAGACGCCGAGGTGGGCCCGTCGGCGTCGTTGCAGCTGGCCGAGCTCCTGATGGGCCAGGGGAAGGCCGAAGACGCCGTGGCGCTTCTCGCGCCGATCCACGCTGGGCACGCGCTGGGGGACAAGGCCGAGGCTCTGCGACGCCAGGCGGCCTTCAGCGTCGACGCCCAGTCTCTCGGAGGCGAGGCTGGGGCCCGAGCGGTTCTCGAGAAGCAACCCGGCAATCTCGAAGCCCACTTCGCCCTCGCGAGCGCGATGGCGGCGCGGGGTGACTTCGGTGAGGCGCTGGAGCACTTCCTCGCCGTGGTGGCTGCCGATCGAAAGTTCCGCGACGACGGGGCCCGCAAGGCGATGGTGACGATCTTCGATCGGCTCGGGGCCACGCACGAGCTGACCCAGCAGTTCCGCAGACGCCTGCAGATCGTGCTCTGAGGGCGACGATTGGGGCTGCCGTCGGAGTGGCTCCATGGCAGACACGGCGACATGGAAAGGCCGGTCAAGGCTCCGCGTCGTCCACCCGGCTGGGTCGCCCCGGGTCCTCGACCGCTCGGGAATGAAGGCCGGCCCGAGCTCGAGCCCGCCGACGACGAAGACCTCTCGTACCTCGCTGGTGACTGGCGCCTGTTTCAGAAGCGGCAGGGTCACCGCTGGAGCCTCGACGATCTCGTCACCGCGGACGTGGGCGCAGACGAGGCGCAGGCCCTCGGCGCCGACCGACTGCTCGATCTCGGCTGCGGGCAAGGCAGCGTGGTGCTGCTGCTGGCCTGGAGGTTCCCCGAGGCCCGGCTGTGGGGCATCGAGGCCCAGGGCGATCGCGCGGCCATGGCTCGACGGTCGGCCGACTACAATGGCGCCTCCGGCCGAGTGCAGGTCACCACGGGAGACCTGCGGGACCCCGCGACGCTCGGCGAGCTCCCGCTGTTCCCCGTCATCACCGGCACCCCACCCTACTTCCCTCGTGGCACGGGCACCGAGTCAGACAAGGCCCACGCCATGCCGTGCCGCTTCGAATTCCGTGGTGGAGTGGAGGCCTACGTCGACGCGGCGGCGGCCCGCTTGGCACCCGACGGCCGGGTGGTGCTGTGCATCGCGACCCTCGCCCGGGGACGAATCGAAGCGGCGGCCAAAGCCAGGGGCCTCTGCCTCACTCGGCGCGTCGAGGTGATTCCCCGCGAAGGGAAGGCACCGTTGATCGACGTCGAGGTGCTGTCCCGATTCCCTGACGAGCTGCGCACGTCGCGACTGGTGGTGCGCGATCGCTCACTCGCGTGGACCGCCGAGTTCAAGGAGCTCCGCGCTCGCTTCGGGATGCCCACCCAGCCGCCCTAAGCGCCTCACGGACCACGGCCACCCCGCGTTCGCCGGCTCCCATGCCGTCGCTCCTCGAGCTCGATGCGCCCGAGCGCCTCGGCCGCCAAGGGGTGAACGACCACTCCAGCGGTGCACTGCCCCAACAGTTGCTTGGCGTCGACCAACTGCCCGGCGTCCCGCGCCTCCTCGGCCAGGAGGAGCTGGGCCGTCACTGCCGCGCTCGTTCCGCACCGGCTCGCCTCGAGCGCCTTGGCGATGTCTGTCTCGAGCGGCTCGAGCCCCGCGCACGGCTGGCGGCCTTCTCGGCACTCGCTGACGAGGCGCAGGGCGAGGAGTGGATCCTTCGCCATGAGCGCAGCGCGGGCGGCCTGGGCGGTCTGGAGGGCCATGCGGGTCAGCTCGGCAGGCCGCTGCGACCGAGCCTCCAGCACCTGGTACACGAGGAACCCGAGCAGCAGCAACGCCGCCACCACAGAGAACCCGATGGCGACCTTCGCGCCGTCGGGCGGTGGCGCCGGAGACTGAGGGAGCGCCACCGGCCGTTCCTCGAGCTTCCGCGGCACCGGAGCCACCATCGAAAGCGCGGTCAAGCCTCGGTCGGCCTTCCTCAGCTGCCGCACCTGCGCCTTGATGGCTCCCTCGTCGAGGTGCCCTTGCTGCGAGAGCGCGAGCAGCTCTCGAATGGCCGATTGCGTATCGGGGAACAGCCGGGTGACGAGAGCGCCGACCTGCTCGTCGTCGTAGAGCGCGGGGAAGGCCGCTTCGAGGGCGCGCGCCATCTCGCGGGCGGTCCCGAAGCGAGCCTCGGGGTTCACAGCGAGGGCCTTCTTCACCACGTCGGCGACTCCGAAGGGGACCTCGGCCATGGTGGCGATGTCGGGGGTCACCTCGACGAGCCGCTTCTGGGGCGTGGAGGCAGTGTACAGGTACCGCCCGGCGAGCAGCTCCCACAGCACCACGCCCAGCGAGAAGACGTCGCTCCGGGCATCGACCGGGCCGTCCTTGAGCTGCTCGAGCGGCATGTACTGCAGGGTTCCCATCACCATGCCACGCTGAGTCCGCGCGAGGCGCCCCTTGGCCTTGGCGACGCCGAAGTCAATGACCTTCACCACCCCCTCGAAGGTCACCATGATGTTGTTGGGCTTCACGTCTCGGTGGATGACGGCCATCGACGAGCCGCGAGGGTCCTTGTGAGCGTGCGCGTGGTGCAGGCCCAGCGCGGCGTCGCGCACCACCCGGCAGACGAAGCCCAACGGGAGCTGCTCCCCGAGCGTTCGGGCGCGGGCCAGCACCTGGTGCAGCGCCACGCCTGAGATGAACTCCATGGCCAGGTAGAACTCGCCGTTCTCTTGGCCGAGATCGAACACCTGGCCCACGTTGGGGTGGGAGAGCCCGGCGGTGAGCCGCGCCTCGTCGAGGAACCGCTCGATGAAGCGCTGATCGTCCTTGAGATCGGGCAGCACGCGCTTGAGGGCGACGATCTTTCGAAACCCTCCCGGCCCTGGAGCGAAGGCGAGGTACAGCTCCGCCATGCCTCCCGTCGAGAGCGCCGTCACCAGCTCGTATTTCCCCAGCCTCTGGTGCATGGGAGTCACGCCGCGGCGATCACCTCACCGGGGCCTGGCCTCACTTCTTCTTCGGCGTCGGCCGCACCACCAGCACCGGACACGACGCGTGATGCACCACCCGGTCAGACACCGAGCCCAACAGGAAGCGTCGGCCAGCCCCGTGGCCACGGGCGCCGACGATGATCAGATCGGCCCCGAGCTGACTTGCGACCTCACAGAGGGTGTCCGAGGGCTCGCCGAGCTCGACCCGGGTCGACGACTTCACGGTGGGCCGTTCTGAGACCAGAGCATCGAGAAAGCGACGGGCCTTGTCGAGATCCTCCTCCGAGCGCGGCACCGAGGTCGTCACGTAACCCGAGAGCGGCCCCACGGGGATGACCTGCGGTGGCTCGATGGAGAAGAGGTAGGTGACAGTGGCGCCCGTCTGCTCGGCCAGGCCTTGGCCGAAGTGCGCCGCGTCGAGGGACTCCTTCGAGCCGTCTACGCCAACGAGGATATGGTTCACCATGGTGGCCCTGAGCGTAGCACCAGGGCGCCATGGGCCTCACACCGTACGACTGAACAGCGGGCGATCGGGCGCGTGACGGGCGAGGCGGGCGTCGAGCGCCATGCAGACGTTGCGCACGAACGGGCGGCCGAGCGCGGTGACCTGCACGCCCCTGCCCTCGAGGGTGACCAGGCCGTCTCTCGCCATTTCTTCGAGCTTGGGGCGCACCTCGTCGAGGTACGGGAGCGTGTCACTCGACCAGTCGGTCTCGAGGCGCGTCATCACTGCCAAGATGTGGCGGCGGAGCACCTGATCTTCCTCGTCGAGCAGGTGCCCCTTCACGATGGGCCACTCCCCGCGAGCCACCTGCGCCGAGTACTCGGGCACGGCCTTGGCGTTCTGCGCGTAGGCGGTCCACGTGTCGCCGATGGACGAGACGCCCAGGCCGATGATGGGCATGGCCCGGCGCTCGGTGTAGCCCATGAAGTTGCGGTGGAGCCGGCCCTCTCGCGACGCCTGCCACAGGCCGTCTTTTTCCAAAGCAAAGTGATCGAGGCCGATCTCCCGGTAGCCGGCGGCCTCGAGGGTGTCACGCCCCAGCTCGTAGAGCTTTCTCTTCTGGGGCCCGGAGGGAACGTCGGAGTCGTCGAACTTGCGCTGCACCGACTTCATCCACGGGACGTGGGCATAGCCGTAGAACGCGATGCGATCAGGGGCCAGCGCCCTCACCGTCTCGATGGTCTTCGAGATCGAGGTCGGGGTCTGCTTGGGGAGCCCGTAGATGAGATCGTAGTTCACGCTGGTGAAGCCCAGCGCCCGGGCGTCGTCGGTCACCACGCGCACCTCGTCGAGCGTCTGGTGCCGGTTGACCGCCGCTTGCACCACCGGGTCGAAGTCCTGAATGCCGAGCGAGATGCGGCGGAACCCGAACGACGCCAGCACCTCGAGCTGGTCGCGAGTGGTGGTGCGCGGGTCGACCTCGATGGAGCGCTCGGCCGCCTCGGGCACCACGGCGTTCTCGAACAGGCCACCGAGGAGCCGCCGGAGCTCGGGGGCCGAGAGGAAGGTCGGCGTGCCTCCTCCCAAGTGCAGCTCATCGACGCGAATTCGACCCAGGCGCCCGGTGTACAGCGCCCACTCGGCGAGGAGCGACTCGACGTACGGCCCGCTGACCGAGCGATCGCGGGTGACGAAGGTGTGGCACCCGCAGTAGTGGCACAGGCTCTTGCAGAACGGCACGTGCACGTACACCGACGCCCCCTCGTCTCGGGCCTGGCCGCGCTCGATGGCCAAGGCGAGGTGGGTCTGCCAGTCGGCCGCGGTGGGCGCGGTGGTCCAGTAGGGCACCGTCGGGTAGCTCGTATAGCGAGGCCCAGGCACGTCGTATTTGGCGAGCAGCTCTTGGTGCGTCATGAGGCGTCCTCCCACTTTCGGCGAATCAGCTCGGCCAGGGTGTCGATGAAGGCCGGGGCGTCGTTCACCGCCGGCACCAGCTCGAGGTGCGCTCCGCCGTGGGCCCGGAACAGCGCCGCGCCCCTCAGGCCTAACTCTTCGAGCGTCTCGAGGCAGTCGGCGACGAATGACGGGCAGGCCACCGCCACCCGCTTCACGCCTCGGTCGGCGAGGGAGGCCAGCGCCTCGTCGGTGAACGGGCCGATCCAGCTTGAGCCCTTGAGGCGCGACTGGAACGAGGTGCTGCTCCGCGCCAGCACCCCGGCAGCCTGGGCAATGGCCGTGGTGGTGGCGTGGCACTGGGCCCGGTAGCACCTCAGGTTGTCGTCCCTCAGTGGAGGACAGGCGCCGTCTCGACGCGAGCACGTGGCCTGGCACCGCGCGCTCACCTGACGCACCGGGAGCCCGTGGTAGCTGAACAGCACGTGCTCGGCGCCCGATGACTCCACCGACGCTCGCACCTTCGAGGCCACCGCCCCCACGAAGCCGGGGCTGGAGAAGAACGGGGCCACCACTCGAGCCTCACCCACCAGCGCGCGGAAGGCCTCCACGGTGGTGCCGACCGTGGCCGCGGCATCTTGCGGGTAGAGCGGCACCAGGGTGACGTCGGTGACGCCGGCCTCGGAGAGCGCGGCCACGGCGTCTCTCAACGAGGGCTTCCCGTAGCGCATGGCCAGCACCACCAGCGCGTCGGGCAGCCGCTGGGAGAGGGCGGCGGCCTGAGCCCGTGAGTGCACCAACAAGGGTGAGCCCGCTTCGGTCCAGATGGCCTGGTAGGCGTGGGCGCTGCGGGGCGGGCGAAACGGGAGAATGACGAGGTTCAGCAAGAGCCAACGGGCGGGAGCAGGGAGATCGACGACCTTGGGGTCGCCGAGGAACTCCCGGAGGTAGGCGCGCACGGCCTCGACGGTGGGGGCCTGGGGAGTCCCGACGTTGACCAGCACCACGCCCCGGCGCGACGCGTGCGAAGGCAGCGGCCTGGGAGCCGGCACCTCGAGCCCGGCGGGGCTCATGGGGCCTTGACCCGCCGAAAGAGGTACCCGCGACCACGCACCGTGACGATGTGGGCCGGCTCCTCGGGGTTCGACTCGAAGAGCTTGCGCAGCCGCATGATGAAGTTGTCGACCGTTCGATCGGTGGGGAACGCGTCCATGCCCCAGACCTCCTCGAGCATGTCGGCCCGCGACAGTACCTTGTCTTCGTTGCGGGCGAAGAGCTCCATCAGCCGAAGCTCCTTGTCCGAGAGGGTCACCTCTCCCTCGTTGGTGAGGGCGAGCCCGGTGTCGAAGCGGATCCAGAAGGAGCCCACCTGCAGCTGCTTGGGCGTCGACGCCACCACCCCATGAGCCCGGCGAAACAGCGAGCGCACCCGGGCCATGAGCTCGGTGACGTCGAAGGGCTTGGTGAGGTAGTCGTCGGCGCCGCAGTCGAGCCCCCGCACCCGCGACGACACCTCGCTCCTCGCGGTCAACATGAGGATCGGACACTTCACGCCCTCGTCGCGGGCCTGACGGACCAGCGCGAAGCCCTCGCCTCCGGGAAGCATCACGTCGACCACCGCGAGGTCGATGCCCGGGGTGGTGAGGGCCTCGAGGCCGGCGGCGAAGGCCCCCGCCGAGCTCACCTCGTAGCCCGCGTGCTTGAGGTTCAGCACCACCAGGTCGCGGACCAACGCTTCATCTTCGATGACCAGCACGTGCTCAGCCATGAGCGACCTCCGGTTGGGGCGCCGAGAGCAGGCTGCCTTCAAGCTCGAGGGTGAAGGTGGCGCCCTTGCCCGGGCCGGGGCTCGACGCCCGGAGCTCGCCCCCCATGCGACGCATGAGCTGGCGGGCGATGAACAGGCCCAGGCCACTCCCGTGGGCGACGCCAGCGCCACCGCCCCGCTCGAAGGGCTCGAACAGGCGCTCCACCTCGCCCATCTCGAAGCCTCGCCCCGAGTCTTTCACCGCCAGGCGCCAACGGGTCCCCGAGAACGACTCGACCAGCTCCACCGTGCCTCCTCCGTACTTGCGCGCATTGTCCAGCAGGTTCTCGACCACCACGTGCAACGCGTCGCGATCGCCGCGGACGCTGGCGGGGGCCCGGCTCGACCAGCTCAGCGCCTCGCCGGGGAAGGTGGCCCGACGGTGGGCGAGGAGCTCCTCCACCAGGAGCTGGGTGTCGATCGGCTCGATCCGAGGGCTTCGCCTCACCACCGCGCCCTGGTAGGCGAGGATCGTCTCCACCATGTGCTCCAGCCGATCGCACTCGGCCACGCCGCGGCCGAGGAATTCTTGCTGGAGCTCACGGGGAATGCTCCCGTTCTCGAGGCTCTGGAGCAAGGTGCGCACCCCGGCGATGGGCGTCTTGAGCTGGTGCGAGGTGAGCGACAGCAACGTGTGCATGCGGTGGTTCTCGTTGCGGCGGTGCCGGGCAATGACGAACAGCGCCAGGGCCAGGACCACCAGCACGACGAAGGCGAGGCCGGTCTCTCCGTGGATCATGAACAGCTGCCGGCTCGTCTGGGCGTCGGTGGCGGCCAGGCCCTGGTCCCGCGCCACGGGATCGACCAGGAGCTCGATCTGCGCCCGCATCAGCCGATCCATGATGAGGATGTTCCGCCGCACCAAGACGGACCACCAGGTCATCAACGGCCCGACGACGAGGAGCGCCCCGCCGAAGGCGATGACGTCGATGTTCCGCTCCAAGTGGCGCTTGAGTGACTCCATGGGGCGTTCAGGCTTGAGTGAGGGCCCCGACGAGCTGCTCGAGGTGCTCCCTGGTGTGGGCTTGGCTCAGGAACCCTACCTCATACGCCGACGGCGGGAGGTACACCCCCTGGTCGAGCCACCGGGCATAGCGCGCCTTGAAGCCGGCGACCGCGACCGGTGAGATGTCCTCCGCTCGAGTGGGCACCGCGCCCGAGAGATCGTAGTAGGGCCAAAAGAGGCTCCCCTGCCGCACCAACCGGAAGGCCGGGGCGGCATGCTTGGCCACCAGCGCGTCGAGCTCGGTGCCGAGGCGCTCCAGCGTCCGGTAGGGTTCTCCCGTCTTCAGCACCTCGAGGGTGGCGATGCCAGCAGCCAGAGCGACCGGATTGCCCGCCATGGTCCCCGCTTGGTAGGTCTTGCCCACCGGGGCCAGGCGATCGAGCACCTCGGCTCGGCCCACCACCGCGGCGACCGGCAAGCCCCCGCCGACGATCTTTCCCAGGGTGGTGAGGTCGGGCTCGACGCCGACGAGCTTCGAGTACCCGTGGAAGCCGAAG
Organism: Myxococcales bacterium; assembly: GCA_003153055.1. Next base: position 8,311 of record PMBV01000341.1, on the reverse strand, counting down.
CGGAAGCCGTTGATGACCTCGTCGAAGATGAGCAGCGCGCCGTGCCGCTGGGTGAGCGTCCTCAGGGCCTTGAGCCAGGCGGGGTCTTGCACCAACAGGCCGTTGTTGGCGGGCAGCGGCTCCACCACCACCGCCGCGATGGAGTCGCCGTGGCGGGCGAAGACCTCCTCGAGGACTGCGTGATCGCCCAACGGGGCCACCAGCGTATCGGCCGCGGTGGAGGCGTTGACGCCCTCGCTGTCGGCCAACCCCAGCGTCGCCACTCCGCTGCCGGCCTTCACCAGCATCGCGTCGGCGTGGCCGTGGTAGCAGCCGGAGAACTTGAGGGTCAGCCGCCGCCCGGTGTGGGCGCGCGCGAGCCGGAGCGCCGTCATCACCGCCTCGGTCCCGGTGACGACCAGCCGCACCCGCGGAGCCGGAGCGAAGGCCTCGAGCACCAGCTCGGCCAGGCGGATCTCGTTCTTGTGGTTGGTGCCGAAAGCCAAGCCATCACGGGCGGTGCGCTCGACCGCGGCGACCACCGCCGGGTGCGCGTGCCCGAGAATGAGTGGGCCCCAGGCCATGCAGAAGTCGACGTACCGGCGGCCGTCTTCGTCCCACGCCAACGCCCCCTCGCCCCGGGCGAAGTAGCGCGGGGTTCCTCCCACCGAGCCGAAGGCCCGCACCGGGCTCGATACGCCGCCGGGCATGAGGGTGCGCGCGCGCGCGAAGAGGCGGTCAGACGCGCCGGAAGAGCCAGTCATCGCTTTGCTCCTTGGAATCGTTGGTTTGAAGGTTGGTCAGGGCCCGTGACATCCACCCGGCGTCGACCGCGGGGTCCAGCTCGATGAGCGACCCGTGCCACCCCCCCGGCGTAGCCAGCCCGAGGTGAGCCTTCTGGCCCTCGACGAAGCAGCCAAAGGGCGTGGTGCAGCCGCCCTCGAGCACCTTGAGGAAGTCGCGCTCGATCTCGGTGGCGTAGCGGGTGGCCGCGTGATCCAGCGTGAGGGCGACCGACAGCACCTCGGCGTCGTCCTCCCTGCACTGTACCGCGATGGCCCCCTGCCCCGGCGCGCAGACCCACCGGCGGGGGTTGAGCTCGTACGAGATGAGGCCCGAGAGGTTCAGCCCCAGGCGCCCCACGCCAGCCACCGCCAGGAGGACCGCGTCGTACGTGTCGCCCTTGAGCTTCTCGATGCGCGTGGGCACGTTGCCCCGCAGAGGGAGCGCCTTGGCCCAAGGGGCGAAGCGCTTGAGGAGGCTCTCGCGACGCAGAGAGCTCGAGCCGACCCGGGCCCCGTCTTTCAAAGGAAAGGGGCGCTTGTCGTCGACCGCGTCGGGGCGAACGATGAGCAGATCGCCCGGAGGCGCGCGCTTGAGCACCGCCCCCATCGCCAACCCCGGGGGCATGCGGGTAGGCAGATCTTTCAGGGAGTGCACTGCCCAGTCGATGGAACCTTCTCGGAGCGCGGCCTCGAGCTCCTGGGTGAAGAACCCCTTCTCGATGGTGCCCTGGAGCCGCTCCGCCATGTTGACGTCGCCCTGGGTGGTGATGATTCGCTCGGTGATGGGCCCAGCCTTGGGCTCGAGGAGAGCGGACACATGGCGGGTCTGCCACAGCGCCAGCGCGCTCCCTCGGGTACCGACGGTGAAACGCCTCACGACGAGACCTCCCGGGTCATTTTGAGAATGGCGTGGGTGAACGCCCCCACCGCCTGCCGCACTTTCTTCACCTGCTCCTTGGGGAGCCCGGCGAGCAGCGTGGGCAGCTGCTCGTTCAAGAACGCAGTGCGCTCGGCGTCAATGGCCGCCAGAGTCGACGAGGTCGATCGAGCCGCCAGCGCTCTGGAGAGCTCCTGGGTGGCGCCCATCACCAGTCCCTCGAGGCGCTGACGCTCGTCGTCGTTGAGCTCGAGGTCGGGCCGGGTGAGGAGCGCGTCGAGGCCGACGATGGTCCACCCGAGCGACGGCTTCACCTGCGGGGGCGACCCGGTGTCGATGCACAGCCCGGGGCTCGCCCGTCGCGGGAGCTCGAGCCAGGCCTTGCTCCCGCCCGTGCACACCACCACCGCGTCGGCGTCGATGGCCTCTTCCTTGAACTCGTCGAGCGTGAGCCGAGACCAGGTCGAGACGCTCCACCGGCTGGCGGCCCTCAGCGAGCGCTCGATGGCCTGGCCGAAGTCACCTCGACCGAGGATGGCCACCGTCGAGACTGGGCTCTCCTTGAGGACATCGCGGACCAGCGACTGGACACCCCGGCTCTGGGCGCCTGGGGTCTTCTCTCGGCGGGCGCCGATGAGACGCTCCACGTGCTTCCACAAGAGGCGCATGCGTCGATCGGTCAGCCCCTGCGCGCGGGCTCGCTCGAAGGACTTGAGCACTTGCCTGCCGACCGCGCCCTCTCCCTCGGCCACCGAGTCGAGGCCCACCGCCACCCGGAGCACGTAGTGCAGCGAGGCACCTCCGGCGCGCACGTGGAGCTGATCAGCCTCGAGGCCCTCGACCCGGCTGAGCAAGGCGCCCCGGAGCAGCGTCGCCGCCCAGTCGGGGTTGTCGGCCGTGAGGATCCACTCGGTGCGGGAGCAGGTCGCCACGCGCACCGCGCCAGTGACGTAGCCCGAGGCCCTGAGCTCGCGCACGGGATCCAGCTCGTCCTCCAGGGTCGCGAGCTGGGCCCGCACCTGGGTCGGCGCGCTCCGCCACGACACTCCCACCACTGCGACGGGCACCTTCGAATTCACGCAAGCACCTCGCGGGGCCGGGCCGAGGCAACCGGGCCCTGAGTCTCGCCCAGGAGCGCCTCGGCGGCGAGGAAGCCGCTGTTGAGCGCGTCTTTCATGGCCGCGCCTCCGAAGTAGCTGCCCGCCATCACGACCGGGGTCTGCCCCATGGCCCGGCGCAAGCGCTCGAGGGCCGCGAGGTGCCCCAGTGGAGGTTGGAAGACGGCCCGCCGCCAGCGCACCACGCCAGCGAGCTGCCCGACGACACCACCGGTGAGGCGCTGGAGGTCGTGCTTGACGCCGTCGAGCAAGGCCTCGTCGCTCAGGTCGACCCGGTCGGGCGAGAGGCCTCCGCCCACGAAGGTCGAGAAGCGCCGGGGCGTCTCGGCGAGGAGGTCGCCCACGAATAAGGTGCCCAGCCCGAAGCACCCCTCGATGGGCGCGGCCAGGTAGCCAAAGCCCAGGGGCAGCTTGGAGTCGCCGGGGGTCTTCTCGGCCCACTGCACCAAGGCGATGGGGGCGTAGGGGAAGCTCGCCAGCACCTCGGCCGCCTTGGGGTTCCACGGCGCGACCAGGGGCCCCGCCACCGCGGCCTCGGTGGCCAGCACGACACGCCGGGCCTCGTGGGTCTCCTCGTGCCCGTCTCGCTCGAGCACCACCTTGACGCCCTGTCCAGCGGGCCGCACCGCCGTGACGAACGCCCCGGTCACCACCTCGAGCCGCCGCGAGGCCGCCCGGGGAATGACGCCGAAGCCGGTGCGGAACGTGTAGAGGCCGCGCCGGGCGCCGTCTTCGGTGTGCCGCAGCGACGCCAGCGCACCGCGGAGCACGCTCCCGTATTCCTTCTCGGCGGTGACGAGGGCCGGCATGCACGAGGTGGCCGACAGCTTCTTCAGATCGCCAGCGAAGATGCCCGTCATCACCGCGGCGAAGAAATGGTCGGTGAGGGCCCGGCCAAACCGGCGCGCGAGGAACGCGTCGAGGGACTCGTCCTCTTCCTCCACCGCCGACGAGCGCTTGGAGCTCACCAGGTCGACGGCCAGGGCCAGCTTGTCCTTCAGGGTCAAGGCACCGGTGGTGAGCACGCTCAGCGGGTTGGGGCGAATGCCGGCGAGCCGCTGATCGCGCACGATGAAGCGGGCCTGGGAGCCGGCCGCGAGGGGCAGGGCTTCGGCCTCGAGGCCCAGGTGCGCGAGCAGCCGCCAGAAGGCCGGGTGCCGCCCGTTGAAGCTGGTGGGCCCCAGAGGGAAGTCGCCCCACTGAGTGGTGAGCGTGCCCGCCTTGCCGCCCAGGGTCTGGTCGCGCTCCAGGAGCAGCACGTCGCGGCCGTGGGCCTTGAGCTCGAGCGCGGCGGCGATGCCGGCCAGCCCTCCGCCGACGACGATGACGTCCCGTTCAGCCATGCGTGACGACCTCTTCGCAGAGCGCCGCGACGGTCTCGGGCGGCGTGTCCTTGTGGATGCCGTGGCCGAGGTTGACGATGGAGCGGCGGCCTTGATCGGTCTCCATGATGGTGTCGAGGAGCGCTCGGGTGCGCGCACGCACGACCTCGGGGCCGGCGAGCAAGAGAAGGGGATCGATGTTGCCTTGGAGAATGGCGCTGGGGAACCGGGCCCGAGCCTCGCGCCAGTCGATTCGCCAGTCGAGGGAGTAGCCGTCGACGCCCGTTTCGGCCAGCACCGGCAAGAGGTGCTGCCCGCCCTTGACGAACAGGAGCACCTTGCGCCCCCGGGCCTGGAGGGGCTCGACGATGCGGCGAATGGCCGGCACCGCGAACCTGAGGTAGTCGGCTCGATCGAGCAGCCCGCCCCAGGTGTCGAACAGCTGCACCAGGTCGGCGCCCGCGGCGCACTGGCTCTCGAGGTACTCGGCGTTCAGCTCGGCCAGGGTGGCCAGGGCGCGCTCGGCCAGCGCAGGCTCACGGTGGAGCATGGTGCGCGCGTGGGCGAAGTCGTCGCTGCCTCCGCCCTCGACGCAGTAGGCGAAGAGCGTCAGCGGCGCGCCGGCGAAGCCCAAGATGCCGTGGCTCCCGGCGAGGGTCTTGGAGAGGTGACGAACCGCGTCGGAGACGAAACCGAGGCGCGACGCGGCGCCGTCCACCTTCCAGGCGGCGAGGTCGGCCGCGGACCTGAGGGGGCGCTGGAGCTGTGGCCCTTCGCCCGGCCCGAACGTCACGCCGAGGCCCAGCGCCTCGGGCACCACCAGAATGTCCGAGAAGACGATGGCCGCGTCGAGGGGGAAGCGGGCCAAGGGCTCGAGCGCCACCTGGGTGGAGAGCTCGGGGGTGTGGCACACCTCCCAGAAGCCGTGCTGGCGGCGCACCTCACGGTACCCGGGGAGGTATCGGCCAGCCTGCCGCATGAGCCATACTGGGGGTCGATCGACCGACTCCCCAGAAATCGCCGCCAAAAATCGGGCTCGACGTGGATCCATGCGCGGCAGTCTGTGTGGTTCAGCGAGGGTTGGTGTCACCACTGTGTCACATCTCGAGCCGATGGCGGCGCCGGCTGGCTCATCACCAGATCGTCACACGCCCAGGCACAGCGGGGCGCCTGATGATGTGATGCGTCCGTGCGGTGGATCATGACACGTGAAGCGGAGGACGCTGACGGGGAGTGCGCCCTGCTGCGGGAGCAGGCCATCGAGGTCGAGCGCGTGCCCTGTATCGCGTGCGTGGCTCGGCACTGGCCCGTCTGGAGCTCGCCCACGGCCATGTCGGTGACGTTTCTGACGTCGCGACGGGCGGCCCGAGGGTACCTGGCCCAGGGCGAGCGAGGTGGCCTGGTGGCGGCCATGGCGCCGGCCACGACCGCCGAGCTGGCGGCCGGCGGAGTGAAGGCCGATTTCGAGGGTCGAGGCGGAGCGGCCTCGATGGCCGAGGCCCTGGTGACGGCGTGGATCGCACGGGGCAAACCGAGCTGGCATGTGCGCTACCCGACGAGCGACGTGGCGCTGAAGTCGAAAGAGCAGAGCCAGGCGATGACGACGCTGTCGCGGATCGGCGCGGTTCAGCGAGAGACGGTCTATGACACGCAGGTGCCGCCCGGGCTGGGCGAGGCCCTGCGCGCGCCGGTGAGCCAACCATGGAGCGCCTGTTTCCACAGCCCTTCGGCGGTGGCGGCGTTCCTGGCCGAGGTGCCGGACACCGCCCAGCCCCCGACCCATGTGGTGTGCTTCGGTCGGTCGACCCAAGCGGAGTGGAACCAGAAACGACGGGAGCGCTGGCCTCAGGCCTTGCTCTCCGCGTCGATCGTCGAGACCATCGTCTCACTCGAGGAGTCATCACCATGAAATTGCCCGTCCGTCTCCGTCGCCTTCGCCGCACTCCGTCGATCCGTGGGCTGTTCGCCGAGACGACGGTGGCCACGCGTCACCTGGTGCAGCCGTACTTCGTCGTCTCGGGCAAGGGGGTTCGGCAGGAGACCCGACCTGGGCTGGGCCTGTGGCAGGTGAGCCCTGACGTGCTCCGGGAGGAGGTCGCGATGCTGGCCAAGGGTGGAGCTGGGGGCGTGATGCTCTTCGGCGTGCCCGACTTCAAACGCGACGACGGCCAGCAGCTCGTGGGCCAGCTCGCGCCACTGGAGGCCGCCATCGGGGAGTCGAAGTCGGTGGCTCCGGAGCTGCCGATTTTCGCCGACGTGTGCCTGTGCGCCTACACGACCCACGGCCACTGCGGCCTGGTGAAGGGGCACGAGATCGTCAACGACGAGTCGGTGCGGGTGCTGTGCGAGATGGCTGGGCTGTTCGCCAAGTGGGGGGTCGACTTCGTCTGCCCATCGGACATGATGGACGGTCGCATCGGCGCGATTCGCCAGGCGCTGGACGAGGGCGGGCACACCAACACGTCGATCCTCTCCTACGCCATCAAGATGGCCTCGGCGTTCTACGGGCCGTTCCGCGAGGCAGCCCACTCGGCGCCCAGCTTCGGCGATCGGCGCTCGTATCAGATGCCGGCGCACAATCGGCGCGAGGCCAGGCGGGAGCTGCTCCTCGACGTCGAGGAAGGGGCCGACGCGCTCCTGGTGAAGCCGGCGATGACGAACCTCGATCTGATCCGCGACGCGCGAGAGGCCACCGACTTGCCCCTGTTCGCCTACCAGGTGTCGGGCGAGTACGCGATGATGCGAGCCGCGGGCGACGCCGGGCTCATCGACTTCGAACGGGCCCTGGAGGAGTCGCTGGTTTCGATTCGGAGGGCCGGGGCCGATGTCATCGTGAGCTACGCGGCCCGGGAGTGGTGCAAGAGGGCGTGACGGTGCCGGCTTCACTTGCCGAACGGAAAGTTTGAGTGCCCCGCCGCGCCGGGCGCCTTACAGTGGGGCTTCTCCCGCTTCAGGAGTCCAAATGCACCGAAAGACCTTCATGTTTTGCCTCGTGCTCTCCCTCGCCGCGTGGGGAGGCGCGCCCGAGACCGTCGCCAGAATGGTGCAAGGGGCCCAGCCAGGCGCGGGCCTCACCGCCAGCGATGTCGCGTGGGTCAAGGGCGGCAACCTCGATGGCGCCATCATCATCCGAGCGGACATGTACATCGACGCGCCCATCGAGGTGGTCTGGAGCCTCGTGCGCGACCCCAACCACTACCAAGATTTCAACAAGGCGCTCACGGCTCACCTGAACGTGCTGGCCGTCGGTCAGCCCATCTCGCTCGACATCCGGATGTTCGGCGACGAGCTCCCTGCGACCAACTCGGTGGAGATGGTCGACCTCGTCGACGATCAGAACCACGTCCTCTCGTGGACGCGCGACTTCGGTTCCGGCCAGACGAGCGAGCGCCCGCAGCTCCTCGAGCGAGAGGGCACCGGCACGCACTTCTACACCGCGCTCAAGCTCCCGAGCTCGTTCGGGTGGCTGGTCTACATAACCGTCGGCCTCGGCATCCACGACGCCTTCGTTCGGTTCGGCGAGGGCCTGCGGGCGGCCGCGGTCGCGCACCCCTGAGCACGGGCGACGGCGCCAGGAGCACCTCCGCCTCCGCGCACTCGCCGTGATGGACGCGCACACGTAACAGGAGCGACTGAGGTCGGGTGCCGCGGCTCTCGATCAGCCCCGGCAGTGTCAGCCTCGCATGCGACGATGGCCGAATGCACTCGATCTTGGTGATTCGACAGGTGGCGGCGGTGCTCGATGCGCATTGGCGAGGGATCACGCGGAGCTTCGGCCTCACGCCGCAGGATGCCCTCGTGCTGGCATGGCTGAGCCAGCAGCCGGGGATTCCAGGGAGTGAGCTGGGATGCCGAGTCGGTCGGGCTCGGCAAAGCATGCAGCGCACGCTCGACCGTCTGGAGCAAAGCCGGCTCGTCGAGCGACGCAGCTCCATGGTGCACGGCTGCACCGTGGGATGGGCGCTCTCGGCTCGCGGTGACGAGCTCTGGGGCCGCCTCGCCCGCTTTCTGGCCAGCGAGGATGCAGCTCTGGAACGGTTGCGGATCAGCCCTCGCGAGCTCGTGAAGGTCCTCTGCCAACTGATGGAGGAGGTCCTGCGTCTCGACAAGTGCCCTTGGGGTGAGCTGGTCATTCCACCTGCCTCGTCTTCCACGCCGAGTTGGGATCTCTGAAGCTCGGTAGAGACCTCGAGGGTCCGGTCGGTCCCCAGCCCTGTCATCACGGATGAC
>PMBV01000517.1 GCA_003153055.1 Myxococcales bacterium | reverse complement strand
TACCAGCGCGCCCTGGAGCACACGCTTACCACGGGTGAGCGCAGCGAGCTCGAAGTGCAGATCGCACCGCCGGGCGATACTATGCGGACCGGCCTGTGCTTCATCGTGGCCGAGCGGGCGGCGGACGGGCGGATTGTGGGCGCGATTTCCGTCAGCCGCGACATCAGCGAGCGCAAGCGCATGGAATGCGAAATCCGGCGCCGAGAGCGGGAGTTCCGCAGTCTGGCCGAAAACAGCCCCGACCCCATTTTCCGCTACGACCGCGATTGCCGCCGCATCTACGCCAATCCGACGAGCAGCGTAATGAGCGGACATCCGGTCGAATCCCTGGTCGGCGCGACGCCTGGCGACGGGCAACTGCTTGGCGCCGATGATGCGGCCAGGTTGACGGCGGGCATCCGCCGGGTGTTCGACAGCGGTGAGGCCGGTTGTGTCGACATCGTTGCCGTCGATCGCGACGGCAAGCGGCGGGAGTACCAGATGCTGCTGGTGCCCGAGCAGGACGACAACGGCGAGGTGGCAACCGTGCTTGGCCTCGCACGTGACACTACCGTCATCCGCGACGCCGAGCGGCGGATGACGGACTTCGCCGCCAATATGCCCGGCTTCGCGTATACCTTCCGCCTGTCGCCCGAAGGACATGGCAGCTTTCCCTTCGCCAGCCCCGGCATCGAGGATCTTGTCGGGCTGAAGCCCGAAGACGTGAAGGACGACGTGGCGCCGCTGCTTGCGCTGGCGCATCCCGACGACGCCCCCCGCATCCTTGGCGCTATCGACGAGTCGGCGCGGACGATGACGCCCTACCATGTGGAAGCCCGCGCCTGCCGTCCGGGCTTGCCCGAGCGCTGGATAGAAATCCGCGCCGTCCCACTGCGTCAAGCCGACGGCAGCGTGCTCTGGCACGGCATCATGCTCGACATCGACGAGCGCAAGCGCAACGAAGCCGAACTTGAACGGCACCGTCATCACCTGGAAAAGCTGGTCGAAGATCGCACGCTCGCCCTCTCAATTGCCAAGGAGACCGCCGAAGCCGCCACGCGCGCCAAGACGCGCTTCCTCGCCGCCGCCAGCCACGACCTCCGGCAACCGCTCCAGGCCATAAGACTGTTCAACGATGCTCTGGCCAGGACTGGACTGGACGAAAAGCAGAAGAGAATCAGCCCCTATCTCTCGAAGTCGGTGAACTCCCTGAGCGAGCTTCTGGACAAGCTGCTCGATGTTTCGAGGCTCGATGCCGGCACCATCGAGCCGCAGCGAGCGCTGATTCGGGCCGAGGACTTGCTCGGGATGATCGGAGCCGAGTTCGATGCTGTCTCCCGCGAGAAGAACCTCAGTCTCAATCTCTTTTGTCCACGGCAAGGCCTGGCGTTGTGGAGCGACAGGAACCTGCTGCTGACCCTGGTGCGCAACCTCGTCAGCAACGCCGTGAAGTACACCGCGCGCGGCGGGGTTCTGATAGGCATTCGACGACGGGGAGATCGCGCACTGATCCAGGTATGGGATACGGGCATCGGCATTGCCTCCGGGCAGATGGACTCGATATTCAGGGAGTACTTCCAGATTGGTAATCCCGAGAGGGATCGAGCCAAGGGCGTCGGCTTGGGCTTGGCCATCGTCATGCGACTGAGCAGGTTGCTCGACATCGGCGTGCGCTTTCGCTCGCGTGAAGGCAAAGGCTCCCTCTTCGAGCTCGGCGTGCCGCTCGCCGATGCGGACACGCGTGCCTCGCCGCTACAGACCGCTGCGCCCCTCGAGACCGTCGCGCCTACTCGCCTCGCCGGCAAGCGGATCGTCGTCATCGAGGATGATGCGACCGCGGCGGACGCCATCAAGCTGTCGCTTGAGATGGATGGCCTGCTCGTCACCCTCTTCCGCACGGCCGAAAACGCACTCGCGAGCGCCGAGGCCATGGGAGCAGACTATTACATCACCGACTTTCGTCTTCCTGGCATGGATGGCCTGCAACTACTCGATGCCATTCAGAAGAGCTCAGCGGAGCCGATCAAGGCGGTCGTGCTGACGGGGAATACGTCGCCGGATCAAGTCGCGATGATGCAGTCCTCCCGCTGGAAGGTGGTCTTCAAGCCCGTTGGTCTCCCCAGGTTGTTGTCGGCGCTCGACGATCAGACCGAGCTCAACCGCGAGAACGCCGCCTGTGGGCTCTGAGTCACTCATGGATGCGTTCAACGAGCTGGCGTTCTCGACCCGTCGAGTGCTTCGGTGGTCGATGCCTGCGTGGAAGCGGATCGTCTCCTACGACTCGATCTGCGCCGAGCTGGGGCCGCCCGCCCTGTCTCGACTGCGGGATCTCGAGGTCTCGACCGGCGGCTTCTCTGGGTGGCGGTGCTCCAGGGCCGAATGGCGCGAGAGCCTCTACGTCCTCGACGTGCTCGAGCGGTGGTTGCCCAAATCGCTGCCCGAGGGGCGCGCGCTCGACGTCGGCGCCAAGAACGGCTGCACCATCCCTGGCCTGGCCACCGCCTGCCCGCGCGGGTGGGACTTCGTGGAGCTCGACGCCCACCGCCGCTACCTGTGGGGCTCCACCCGTCGCGCCTACGGCCAACGGCTGGCCAAGGACTTCGAGGGCTGTCGCTTCATCGCCGGCAACGTGCTCGACGAGCCCGGGCCCTGGGCCGTCGTGACGTGGTTCTTGCCGTTTTTGACCACCACGTCGCTCGAGGCCTGGGGGCTCCCGCGGCGGTTCCTCAAGCCCGAGCGACTCCTCCGCCACGTGGTGGAGCGGATCGTGCCTCGCGGGGTGCTCCTCGTCGTCAATCAGGGCGAGACCGAGGCGGGACTGCAGGCGGAGCTGTTTCGCGAGCTCGGGTGCCACGCGGAGCGGCTGGGGCGAATCGAGTCGGCGCTGTCTCCCTTCGTACAGCCGCGCTTCGGGTTTCGATGGTCCAAAACCGCTTCGATTTTGAGCGACGACGGTTGCAGTCGAGGACGCACAGCGTCATGCTAGACGGGTTGTGAAATTCACCGTCCATTCTGCGGCGTGGCCGCGTCCGTAACGGCCATGCAAAAGCCCATTCGCATCGCCATTCAGGGGATTCGCGCCTCGTTCCACGACGTCGCGGCGAGGAAGTACTTCGCCGGTCGCGACCTCGAGGTCGTCGAATGCCCCACCTTCCGCACCACCTGCGCCTCGCTGAGCGACGGCCGGGCGGACGTCGCGGTGATGGCCATCGAGAACACCATCGCGGGCAGCATGAACCAGGTGTACGACGTGCTGCGCGAGCGCGACCTGCACATCGTGGGNNCGGCGAAGTCTACCTGCGCATCGAGCTCGCCCTCCTGGCGATCGCCGGCCAGCGCCTCGAGGACATCACCACGGTGCAGTCGCACCCGATGGCGCTGCTCCAGTGCGAGGATTTCTTCGCGCGGCACCCGCGGATCGAGGTCGTCGAGGGCGCCGACACCGCGCTCTCCGCCAAGCGCGTCGCCGAGGCCGGCCTCAAGGGCCACGGAGCCATCGCCGCCCGCCTGGCCGGCGAGACCTTCGGCCTCGAGGTGATCGAGGACGGCATCGAGACGAACAAGAAGAACTACACCCGGTTCCTCACGCTCTGCCGCCGCGCCGACGCCCCACGCTGGGCGTCCCCCCAGGCCTCGGACAAGGCCAGCATCCGCTTCGAGGTACCTCATCGGCCGGGCGGGCTGGTCGAGGTCCTCGAGGTCTTCCGCTCCTACGACATCAACATGACGAAGATTCAATCGCTCCCCATCCTCGGGCGGCCGTACCAGTATGGCTTCCACGTCGATCTCGAGTGGGACGACTCCGCGCGCTACGCCGAGTTCCTGAAAGCCTTGGCGAAGGCGGCGACGCACGTCACCCACTTCGGCGACTACCCGCGCGGAGAGCGATGATGCAGGTGACGGTGATCGGTCTGGGCCTCATCGGAGGCTCGTTGAGCGCGGCCTTGCGTGAGCGAGGCATGGTCCGGCGGATCGTCGGCGTCGACGCGAGCCCCACGCACTGCGAGCAGGCGATGGAGCTGGGCCTGGTGGACGCCACCGCGCCGCTCGAGGGGGCGCTCAAGGGGGCGGATCTGGTGGTGCTGGCGATCCCCGTGAACGCCATCATCGAGCTGTTGCCGCGCGTCTTGAGCCTGGCCGACCCGACCTCGACGGTGACGGACATGGGCTCGACCAAGGAGCTCATCTGCCGGGCCGTGGAGGGGCACCCCACCCGCCGCCGCTACGTCCCGTCGCACCCGATGTCGGGCACCGAGAACTCGGGGCCCCGGGCCTTCGTGCCTGGGCTCTTCGAGCGAAAGACGGCGGTCATCTGCGAGAAGGAGCTGTCTGACCCGGCTCACGTCGAGCGGGTGGAGTCGATGTACCGCACGCTCAAGATGCGGCTCGTGCACATGAGCGCGAAGGAGCACGACCTCCACGCGGCGTACGTCTCGCATCTCTCGCACGTCATCTCGTTCGTCCTCGCCAATACGGTGTTGGAGAAAGAGGAAGACGTGAATACCATCTTCGACCTCGCTGGTGGAGGCTTCGAGTCCACCGTTCGCCTGGCCAAGAGCTCGCCCACGATGTGGACCCCCATCTTCGAGCAGAACCGCGCGCACGTGCTCAACGCCCTCGATTCCTACCTCGATCACCTGCGCGCCTTTCGCGACAGCCTCAAGGGGCCGTCGACCGACGAGAACTTCCGACTCATCGAGAACGCCAACCGGATCCGGCGGGCGCTCGACTCCATGGCCACCCGAGGGACGAAGACATGAAGGAAACACCAGCCGAGCTCCGGCGACTCCGCCGGCGCATCGACGCCATCGATCGACGCGTGCTGAGCGCGCTGGCCGACCGCTTCAAGGTGGTCCGGCAGATAGGTGAGCTGAAACAGAAGCTCGACCTCGAGACCTACCAGGCCTCGCGGTGGGAAGAGGTGCTCGCCGCCCGGGTCGCGCTGGCCCGCAAGCTCGGCCTCGACGACACCTTCACCAAGGGCTTCTTTCACCTCATTCACGAAGAAGCGCTCGCGGTGCAGCGATCGCTGACGAAGCCACGCCGGCGACGGAGCGCGACATGACCCCCTGGACACCGTCGAGCTGGAGGAGCCGGCCCATCACCCAAGCGCCGGTCTACCCCGACGCCGGCAAGCTGAAGGAGGTCGAGCAGCGCCTGGCGACCTACCCGCCGCTGGTGTTCGCCGGTGAAGCCCGGCAGCTCAAGACCCGGCTCGCGCAGGTGGCCGCGGGGAACGCCTTCTTGCTTCAGGGCGGAGACTGCGCCGAGAGCTTCGGCGACTTCCGGGCGAACTACATTCGCGACACCTTCCGGGTGCTGCT
>PMBV01000294.1 GCA_003153055.1 Myxococcales bacterium | reverse complement strand
AGAACGACGAGACGATCGAGATTGGGGGCAACCGCACCAAGACGGTGAAGCACAACGAGACGCTCAACGTGGGCGAGACGTTGACGCAGAACGTCGACGGCGACCGGAAGCTCAATATTACCAAGACCGACACCATCGACATTGCCGACAGTCATGACATCACCGTGGCAAAGGCCGTGACGCAGACGTACAAGAACACGCACTCCCGTCATGTGACTGAGCAGCAGGACTTCTCCGCCAAGGGCAAGAAGGAGCACATCAAAGAAGCCTACGAGCTGACCACCGACAACAAGTACCAGTTGACGCAGGGCGGGACGACGCTGTTGCTGGAGGGAGGCAAGGTTGCCCTCCAGGCCGGCGGGGCCATCAAGATTGCCCACGGCAAGGGTGTGATTGAAGTCTCCGCCAACGGGGACATCAAGATTACCGGTGGCCAAAATATAACCTTCGACGCGGGTGGCTCCTCCTTGACGCTGACGGGCTCAAAGGCCGCCCTGGCCTCACCCGCAGTGGACATCGGCAGCTAGGCACGTAAGTGCGACACGAGTCTGGAGGAAGAACGTGAGTCAAAAACTCAGCAACTTCGAAGAGCTTGCGGCCGTTGTGGCCTTCTCGTCTCGAGCAAAGGCGTCTGGGGTGGCCGTGGGGCGCATCGTCGGCCTGGCGGAGGACGGGCACCCGCTGGTGGATTTCGCCGGGAATGAAAGCGGCTCCCTGGCTGCCAGGTACGTGGTGCCCATGTCCACGGAGACGCTGGCGTCGTTTGCGGAGCGCCAGCAGGAGGTGTTGTTGGCCTTCGAGGGTGATGACGTGTTGCGACCCGTCATCACCGGCATCCTCCAACCGGTAGCTCCGCCGAGCCGCGGCCCCACTTCGCTGCCAGAGACGGCTGTCGTGGATGGTCAGTGCGTTCGGATCGAGGGGAGGGACGAAATAGTCCTCTCGTGCGGCGAGGCCAGCATCACCCTGAGGCGCAACGGCCGAGTCGTCATCCGCGGCACGCACCTTGAGTCGGACTCACTGGGCGCCAATTGGATTCGAGGCGTCGACATTCAGCTGGACTAGGGCCGCCGTGACACAGTCGCCTCCTTCGGTTGTCATGCTGTCCGTGCTTGAGGACTCCCTCGACGCCGCGACAGGACAGGCTCGCAGCTGGGAGCGCGCCCTCGCCTCGCCCAGCTTCACCATCACCCAAGTCGCCGAGGGCTCCGAGAGGCGGCTTCTGGCCAACCTTCGGGGCCTCGCCCGTGCCGATGCAGTCGTCAGGGAGGAGTTGCTGCGGCCGGCGCTCGACGCGGACGATGCCCGGGCCTTCGTCGCAGCACTGGCCCTCCTCGAGGGAGGCGGGGACGTCGTCCCGGGACTCCTCGAGAGGCTGGGAAGCCCCGAAGCCCCCCCGCCCCTCCTACGGGCATTGAGCCTGACAGGAAACCCGCGAGTCGAGGTGGCGCTGCGCAGCCTCGTTGCCGAGGAGAAGGACGCCACCCGCCTCGCGATGGCGCTGGAGGTGTTGGCCTTCAGGAGGGCAGATGCCGGAGTGGACGTGCGAGGCCTGCCGGCCGGAGGGAGTCCCCGGGTGGCGGCGGCGGCGCTTTGGGTGGCCCATGGCTCTGCCTCGTCTGTATTGGCGTGCAACTTCGCCGAGGGCATGCTTCAGGCGGCGGATGCCGGGGTGCGGGCTGCCGCCATCGAGGTGGCTCTCATCCATGGCTCGAAGCCGGCCTGGGATGCAGCGCGGGAGGTGGTGGATGCCGGAGAGGCTTCGTCCGGGGTGGCACTCCTCGCCCTGGCCATCAGCGGCGATGGCTCAGACGTCCTGCGTCTGGTGAAGCTGGCTGACGTCGACGCGCACCGTCCCGCCGCCCTGTTTGCCCTGGGCTTCACCGGCAGTCCGCTGGCCTTGGAGGTGTGCCTCGCCGCCATGGCGGAGGCGAGGAGTGCGAGGGTGGCCGCCGAGGCCTTCACTGCCATCACCGGGCTGAAGATGGTGGGCCAGTACTCCAGGGCGGAAGCCAGGAAGAAGCCGGGTGGGCCAGTCCTCCCTCTTGAGGAGGAGGACTTGGATGCCAACCTTGTCCCCGGGCTCGAGGCGGAGCTTCCGGTGCCCGAGGTGGGTGCCGTCAAGCAATGGTGGGCGGGCAACAAGTCGCGCTTCTCGGCTGACGCGCGCTACCTCGGAGGAGTGCCGCTCGACGGAGCCAGGCTGCTCGAGGGCTTCCGGGGAGGCTTGGCTCGGCGGCGTCCGGGGCTGGGGCTGGAGTTGGCCATCCGGACTCGTGGGAAGTGGCGCGTGGAGACAAGGCAATGGGCGCGAGCGCAGCTTTCAATGCAGGCGGCGTCGGTGGCGCCTCCCGTCATGTCTCCGTTTGGAGCGCTTCTTGACTGAGGGTGATGGATGCTGCAGGTAGAAAACATGACGGGCTTCGTGCCCGGCCTCTTCGTCTTTCCCGACGCCGACGGCATCGACACAGCGTACTTCGTGCTGAAGGCCACCTTCGAGGTGGGGCCGGACGGTGTCCGGGTGGCGGCCAAGCAGGCGCCTCTGGTGCTGGCCGAGGAGTACTGGGGCGAGCCGGGCGCCTCGAGTCTCAAGCGCGCCAGCGAAGCGCACCTCTGCAAGCCGAGTACGGACATCGTCGTCATCGGCCATGCCTATGCGCCTCGGGGGCGGCCTTCGCCCTCCTTCGACGCCTCGGTGTCGGTGGGGCGCGTCATCAAGAGGCTGCGCCTCTTCGGGGACAGGACGTGGACGCGGACGAGGGACGGGAAGGGGGTCGCCCCCTCTGCGACCCAACCCGTGGAGAGGGTGCCGCTGGTGTACGAGAAGGCCTTCGGCGGGGTGCACAGGGTGGACGAGTCGACGACTGTCTATGAGGCCCGCAATCCCGTGGGGGTTGGCTTCACCGGTAAGCGGGCCCCCAAGGACTTGGTGGGCCTCCCTCTCCCCAACATCGAGGACGCCTCGGAGCTGCTGGAGAAGCCCGGGCAAACGCCTCGCCCCGCGGGCTTCGGTTTCGTGGCCGCCAACTGGCAGCCTCGGCTCAGCTACGCTGGGACGTACGGTGCCCAATGGCAGAAGAAGCGGGCGCCCTACCTTCCCAAGGACTTCAGCCCCAGGTACTTCCAGGTGGCCCATGAGGACTTGGTGACGCCATCGCACCTCAAGGGCGGGGAGCCCGTCGAGCTTCTCAATGTGTCCCCGGTGGGCCTCGTGCGCTTTGCCCTGCCAGTCGTCGAGTTCGACGTGGAGGCCCGCCTCGCCGACGTGGCCCATCGCGTGGAGATGAGGATGGAGACGGTGGTGTTTGAGCCCGACGAAGGCCGCTTCTCTCTCCTTTGGCGAGGCGCCCAGCCGTGCGACAAACAGGCCTTGCGGCTGGAGAGCGTTCGTCTCGAATTGAAGCGCCTTGAGGGGGTGGTGCCGTGAGTCGCGATGGCCAAACCGCCAGGTTGTCCCCGGCCGACATCGTCTCGGTGGGGCTCGTCACTCCGGTGGGCCTCTGTGCCGAGGCGTCCTCCGCTGCCATTGCGGCCGGAAGGAGTCGAGCGATGAGGGGCGACATTGTCAACAGGGCGGGCGACAGGCTTGCGATGCACCTCCTTGAGGAGAAGTACCTCGAGCCACTCAAGCCGGAACTGGAATCAATCATCAGCGGAACGGCCCATCGTCGCATGGTTCGACTCGGCGGACGAGCCCTTGCCGAGGCCTCGGCCGGCTGCCCCACGCCTCTTCCGCTTCTGTTGGCTCTGCCCGAGGCGCCCGAGGGACGGGTTGCTCCGTCCCTCCTCGCCCATCTCGCCATCCAGGCGGGCATTGAGTTGGATGTGGGCAAGAGCGCCACCTACCGTCAGGGTGGTGCCGGAGCCTTGTACGCGCTTGCCGACGCGCTGGCGCTCCTTTCCACGGGCGCCGTCCAGCAGGTCCTGGTCGGGGGTGTCGACACATTCCTCGACCTCATGCGACTTGGGCGGCTGGACGCGGAGGGACGCACCTATGGCTCGCGTTCGCGCCTGGGCTTCCTGCCTGGCGAGGGCGCGGCATTCCTTCTCCTTCGCGGAAATGGCCCCGGCGCACGGGGAGCCCCCTCACCGAGTGGCCCGCCCGCAATGGCGCGCGTCCTGGGTGTCGGAACTGGAGAGGAGAAGGGGCACCGCTACAGCAAGGAGCCCTACCGAGGCGAGGGCCTGGCGGACGCATTCGAAGCGCTCTTCCAGCACATCCCCTCGACACAGCCGAAGGTGCGCTGCGTCTACGCTGGCTTCAACGGCGAGGAGATGCCGGCAAAGGAATGGGGTGTCGCGCGTCTCCGCAATTCCGAGCGCTTCGCGGAGGAGGTTCAAGTCGAGCACCCTGCTGACTGCATCGGCGACAGCGGAGCGGCCCTGGGGCCCATCATGCTGGGCCTCGCCGCGGTCGCCATCAGTCAGGGGTACCTGCCCGAGCCCCGCCCAATCTGGGCTGAGGGCGACCCTGGGCCTTGCCTGGTATGGTGCGCCTCCGACAGGGCGCCACGAGCAGCTGCCCTCTTGCAGCGGTAGACCGAGTTGGAGGAAAGGAGCGACGCATGGCAGTCACAGCAAACGGCCGAGGAATCGCCCACGGTGGCAGCAACGGGCAGAGCATCGTCTTTCCGGACGTGTGCAAGACGCCCACCCCCGGCGGGCCAGTCCCCATCCCCTACCCGAACATCGCGATGTCCTCCGACACGTCGGGTGGGCCGACGTCCGTCAAGGTGGATGGCAAGATGCCCATGGTGAAGGGTGCGAAGTACAGCCAGTCGAGTGGCGACGAGGCGGGCACCGCCGGAGGAGTCATCAGCAGCTCCACCAAGGGAGAGGCGGAGTTCATGATGTACTCATTTACTGTGAAGATTCAGGGGAAGAACGTCTGCCGACTGGGGGATCCGCTGTTCCACAACAAGAAGAACATCATGGG
>PMBV01000175.1 GCA_003153055.1 Myxococcales bacterium | reverse complement strand
GATGACGCACCTGGAGACCCGTGCCCGGTTGGTAGGTGGTCCTTTAGGTCGAGGGTGCGGGATGCCCACGGTTGCGGACGGAGCGCAAAGGCGGAGTCGGTGGGGTTGGGCTATCGGGGCTCCGGGCGAACGCTACGAGCCCCTCAGGCGCGGGCGCCTTGACGGAGCAGGCCGAGCCAGCTCNNGACCTCGAGGCCTCGTCGCTCCCCGGCCCTGTCATCACGGATTACAGTTTTGTACACCGTGATGACGCACCTGGAGACCCGTGCCCAGCCAGCGCCGGTCCAGCGCCGCCGAGAGCGGCCTTGCGTGGAGCCGCTCGCCCGCGCCAAGGAGCTGATCGTCTCGGGCACGGGTGGCGCCCACCAGGAGCCCACCCACCTTCCCTGCAGTGAGGAGCCTGCTCGCGAAGCCCGCGATCGACCAGAACCTGGCGAGTCAGTCGGTGCTCGATGGCCCCATCCCTGTGTTCCCGCGAGGCCCGCGCCGGTCGATCGCTGGCAGCCCGAAGTTGGTCGCGGCCGTCTCGCGCCAGTCGCCTTTATGGGCCTCCCACGGTACGAAGTCGCAATCCCAGACAGAGGTCGATCGCTCGGACGACGCAGAGCGCGACGGCCCCGTCTCAGCGCACGAGCCAGTCATCAGTTTCCTGAGCCTTCAGGCCTTGGCTCGCTCGCCTGTATCCAGGCCCTTGGGAGTGGGCACAGTGATTGCTGTCGGGCGAGTCATGACCTCGAAGCTGATCAGATTTGGACTCATGGCGGCAGTTGTCTCACTGGCGGGATGCGGGCGAGCAACCACCGCCGAAGCGGGCGCTTGTCTCTCACAGCTCATCTCCGGCTCGCAGCCTGACGAGATGTCCCCGGAGAGGATTTCGCAGTTCACCTACGATGGGCGGCTCGTCTACTCAGTCTCCGCGAGGTGCTGCGATGCTTACAATCAGGTCTTCGACAGCACCACCTGCCAGGTCATCTGCGCGCCGAGCGGCGGAATCTCGGGGGCGGGTGATGGGCGCTGCTCCACCTTCGCCTCTGACGCGACCAACGAGCGGCTCGTTTGGGAGCGAGGCGCACCTGGTTCAGTTGACGCCGGCACTTCTCGCGAGCCCTGAGGACATCGACCGACCATGGGCCGGGGAACTTGTCCGGCGACCGCTCCTGCTCAGGCGTGCGTAGGCTCGGGGCTCTGCAGCTCGAACTTCCGGGCCAGGTAGGCATCGACTGACAGCCGACCTCCGCCGTGCACGACCGTGAGGCCGAGGAGGAAGAGCACCAGGACCGCCAGCTCGAGGTTCTGCTCGGTGCCGAAGAAGCCCTCACGCATGTGCACGAGGAAGACGGCGCCGAGGAGGATGGGGACCTGAACCGCCGCCGCCAACCTCGTCACCAGGCCCACCGCCACCATCAGGCCGCCACACAGGTGGGCCATCGCGACGTAGTGGCCGATGAGCATCGTGTCGATGGAGAGCGGCACGGTGCTCCGCCCGAGGAGTGCGGTGACATCCGACGCGTGGGTGACGAAGTACAGTCCCTTGGCGAATAGCCCGAGACCCAGGTAGATGCGCACCAGCTCGAAGGCCAGGTCGCGGTGGGTGCCGACCAGCTCCCTCAGTTGCTTCACTCTTTCCATGACGAGCTCCTCGGCCGCTTTAGTGGCTCTCTCGCGGTGCCCGTAACTGCGAGCGCCACGGCGTGCACTGCTTCTTCGATGCGGGGGCATCGCGAGCTCGATGGCTCGCTCGATAGGAGGACGGCGCGTCACGCGCTACGGCCACCGGCGCTGCGACGGAGGCCGTTCGGCCAGGCAGGGGCTTGACTCAGCCGCCCTGAGGCACGCGTTGGAGCCGTCGGAGAGCGGAGTTTGGGTGAGACGAGAGCACGGATTTCCCCTGGTTCTTCGCGCCCGAGGGCCCCGTCGGCCGTGCTAGTTTCCCGCCGCAATGATGACCGCAGCGGCCTCGTCCGCGGCACCCATCGGTGCGCCTCCTGAGCTCGTCGAGACCGTCGACCAAGCCGTCGACCGCGCGCTCCAGAACCTCGCGGCGCTCCAGGCCGAGCGAGGCAGTTGGCCGGGTGACTACGGCGGGCCGATGTTCCTGCTGCCCATGTACGTGGAGCTGGCCTACCTGGCCCACCGCCTGCCCCCGCCCGAGCGTATCGCGCGACTGGTGACGTACTACACCAACGTCCAGAGGCCTGACGGCAGCATCGGGCTCCACGCCGAGTCGAGCACCGGGAGCATGTTCACCACGTCGCTGGGGTACGTGGCGCTGCGGCTCCTCGGCGTTGGAGTCGATGACGCCCGGCTGGCGCGCATGCGCCGGTGGATCCACGAGAACGGTACGCCCCTCGCCTCGGCGTCGTGGGGCAAGCTGATGCTCTGCGTGCTGGGGCTGTACGACTGGCGCGGCATTCACCCCGTGCTGCCCGAGCTGTGGCTGTTGCCGAAGGAGGCGCCAATGCACCCCTCGCGCCTGTGGTGCCACGCGCGGCAGGTCTACCTCCCCATGGCCTGGCTCTACGGCATGAAGTCCACCGCGCCGATGGACCCACTCGTGTTGGCCCTCCGCGAGGAGCTCTACCGAGGCGACTACGGGCGCATTCGCTGGGAAGAGCACCGGGACACGCTGAGCCAGGTCGATGCCTATCGCCCCTCGACCTGGGCCCTCAAAGCCTCCAATCGCGCCCAGGGCGTCCTCGAGGGGCTCAGGTGGAACCCCCTCCGGAAGAAGGCCCTCGACGAGTGCCTGCACCACATTCGCTACGAAGACTCGGTCACCTCCGACTTGGACATCGGCCCGGTCAACGCGGTGCTGAACATGCTCGTGCACCACTTTCGCGGTGCCGAGGGGGCCGCCGACTTCGAGCGCGGCTGGCCGAAGTTCGACGGGGCCTACCTGTGGGACGGCCACGACGGCCTGAAGATGCAGGGGTACAACAACAGCGAGCTGTGGGACACCGCCTTCGCCGTGCAGGCGGTGCTGGCTGCCCGCGAGGCGAGGCCCGTCACGGCCGACTCCATGGAGCCGGTGCTCGAGCGGGCCTACGGCTTCCTCCGTGACAATCAGATTCTCGACGACGTGCCCGAGCACGAGGCCCACTACCGGCACCCCTCGAAGGGAGGCTGGCCGTTCTCCACCCGGGCCCATGGTTGGCCCATCACCGACTGCACCGCCGAGGGGCTCACGTGTGCCCTGGCGCTCGAGGGGCGGTTCGGGCCTGGCATCCCCGTCGAGCTCCTGCGCGAGTCGGTGAAGCTCATCGTGTCGTGGCAGAACGACGACGGCGGCTGGGCGAGCTACGAGAAGACCCGCGGAGGGCCCTGGCTCGAGCAGCTCAACCCCTCGCAGATTTTCGGCGACATCATGATCGACTCCTCCTTCGTGGAGTGCACCAGCGCGTGCCTCCAGGCGCTGGCGAAGGCACGACAGCGCTTCCCAGAGCGCAGCGAGCTTGCCCGGGTCAGCGCCAAGGGCGTCGACTTCCTCCGAGCACAGCAGCGCCCCGACGGCAGCTTCGAGGGCAGTTGGGCGGTGTGCTTCACCTACGGCAC
>PMBV01000316.1 GCA_003153055.1 Myxococcales bacterium | reverse complement strand
GGGCACCAGCCCCACCCTCGCACCTCAAGGCACGCTCGCACCGTCCTGCCCGCTCGGAGAACCCGGCAACCTCACTCGCTCGCATGGTCCATGGAACACGAACAGAGGTGGTGAGGGGTGTCCCCTTCGGGCCGACAACCAGGTTGTCGCAAATTGGCGATCGCGGGGCGAGAGGAGCATGCCGAAGAGGTTTTCGGGCGCGATTGCGAAGCCATCTCCCCCGGCACATCGGCCAGCGCACGACCTTCACGGTCGTCTTTGCCCGCGGCCGCAGCTTGAGCGGATTGCGCCGCATATCGAGAACATCCAGTGTTTCGAGCGTGCGAAGCAATGTCAGGCTGACGCGGCCTGATGACCGCAACGGAGTAGCTGAAGCGCAGGGAGGTGCTCGGGAACGATGGTCATCGCTCCAGGGCTCCTGCTGGGCTCATCCAGTCACACAGACCTCAAGCTGGTACTCGATGCAACGAACCTCTCCCCGAAGCGGACGTGGGACACCTCGAAGGTGGAAGTGAAGGGGAGCGCCTGGGGCGTCAAGGCCCCGACCAAACCGCCTACCGCCTTGGGCTTCCTGCCTCGGGCGCTCAGGTCGAATTCCTCTTCACCCTCAAGGGGACGAGCTACGTCGGAGCCCAGGTCGATGGTGGGCAGTGGTTCCCGCGAGCGGGCGCCCGAGGAACTCCTGGTCGTCATTCCATGAGCTCCGCGCCCGTCATCGAGGCTGGGCAACGGCGATGAGCGACACGCCCACCGGCAGCCGAACCCGCCGCAACAGGAGCGCCTCGGCACCGAACAACAGCCCAAGCGCCCGGTTGAGCGGCTCTCGTGTGGGCTCCAAGTCAGCGCTCTCGTTTCGCGCCAGCGCCGGGACCAACCGCTGCGCCGCGCGGGCCGCCAGCACCGCGGGGAACAGGAACGTATTGTAGTAGCTCGAGTAGGTGACTCTGAGCCCGGCCGCCTCGAGGTCGGCGACGAGCTGACCCTCGGTGTAGCGGCGCTGGTGGTGGTTGACCTCGTCGTGGCGGCTCCAGAGAAACTGGAAGGCGGGCACCGTCACTACCAGCTGGCCTCCGGGGGTGAGCCGGGCTCGCAGGGCCTCGAGGCTCGCGGACGCCTCGTCGACGTGTTCCAGCACGTCGAACAAGGTGATGAGCTCCCACTGGCCCTCGGGGAGATCTCCCGGCAGCGCCCCATTCGACACCCGCTCGGAGGGAAACCGGCGTTGGGCCCGAGCGCGGGCATCGGGCGACGACTCGACGCCCTCCACCGAGCCGAAGTCCTTGAGCAGCCTGAACATGCCGCCGGTGCCGCACCCGACGTCGAGGACTCGCCGGTCGCCGCGCGGGGCGAGCTGGCCCTTCAGCACCTGGTGGATGACTCGCCGTCGACCCTCGAACCACCAGTGGGTGTCCTCGAGTCGCTCGTGGGCCTCGTACAGCGCCGCGTCCATTCAGGGCTCCTTTGGCCCCGGGGTCTCGAGCGTCCAGCGCTCCTGCCGGGTGGGCGAGCGCATACACTGTTCGAGCTCGTCCACGAAGCGACGTCGAGGCCACGGCTCGGCACCGAAGCGCGCCAGGTGGGCGGTCTCCTGCTGGCAGTCGATGAGCGAGATGCCCCAGCTCCGCATCCACTCCACCAGCGTGGCGAAGGCGACCTTGGAGGCGTCGTCGGCCCGGGCGAACATCGACTCTCCGAAGAAGGCGCTGCCCAGCGACACGCCGTAGAGGCCCCCCACCAACTCGCCATTGCTCCAGGCCTCGGCGCTGTGCACCAGCCCGGCGTCGAACAGGCCCAGGTAGGCCCGGCGCATGTCCCGGGTTATCCAGGTGCCCCGCTGCCCCGGCCGCTTGGTTCTGGCGCAGCCGTCGATGACTTGCTCGAAGGCCGTGTCGAGGCGCACCTCGTACACCCCGCGGTTCATCACCTTTCGGAGGCTCCGCGATACGTGCAGCTTCGAGGCCTCGAGGACGAAGCGTGGGTCGGGGCAGTGCCAGAGCACTGGGAGGCCCTCGCTGTACCAGGGGAAAACGCCCCTCCGGTAGGCCTCGACCAGGCGTTTCTGGGAAAGGTCGCCTCCGACCGCAAGGATCCCGTCTTCGTCGGCCTCGTCGACGGGCGGAAAGTTGGTCGGGTCGGTTCCTAGAAAACGCATCAGTGAACGAGAGCTTCCGGCCAATACACCGAGCCAGAGTGTACCCCGTCGGGTTCACTCTGACGCACTTCGAGGCGCGAAGGCCCTTTGTTTGCTCGATTTCTCGTGTCTCAGCGGAGCTGGGCGTAGAATCCGCCCCCGTGGCGACGTTGCGTCGGCGTCCCGACTTCACTTTGGCGGTGCGCGCCCTCATCGAGCACGTCGTGCGCACGACCGAGGAGTACCGGCACATCGACCCCAGCCGGGTGGTGGTGGTGGGCGGAGAGGCTCGCCGGGCCTCGCGCGGCACCGCGAAGCCCCTCTGCTTCAGCAACGGGCGCCGGGAAGATTCCATCGGGCGCAAGAAGCCGATGGTGAAGATGCACGGCCAGCGCATGCTCTACAGCATCACCTTGAGGCCGCTGTTCTTCAGGCGCTCGACCCCCAGGCAGCGGGTGGCGACCGTGCTGCACGAGCTGTTCCACATCGCGGTGCAGTTCGACGGCACGCTGGACCACAAGCGGCGGCACTCCGAGGCGGGAGAGGGCTTCGAGTCGACCTTCCGGCCGGTGGAGCGGCGGTGCTGGAAGACGCTCCCGCCCGAAGTCCTCGCCCCTTTCACCTATGACGGAGAGGTGCGGGTGATGCAGTGGCTCGAGAAGCCCCAGAGCTGGCTCCCCGGGGAGCGGGCTTCGCACCGGGCGCTGTACACCGAGAAGCACCTCTTCGAGGGCATCGTGCGAATGAAGACGAAGGCCACCGCCACGCGTTGAAGTCACGGTGGTTTCGGGTAAGAGGGACGGATCATGGCTTCAGAGCTCCACCCGCTGGCCGAGCGCTACCTCGACGCGCTGTATGAGCTGCCCGACGAGCTGAGAGTGCGCACCACCCTGGAGGACACGCTGGCCGCCCAGTTGACCGGCGGTCATCAGGTGTGCATTCGCGGCTTCTGGCGCATTGGGAAGACGACGCTGATGAAGGGCGTGCTGAAGCGCGCCTGTGAGCGAACCTCGGGGGCGGCCTTCGTGCTCGACCTGAGAGACCCTGACCGCGAAGACGGCGTGCCTCAGAGCGTGGAGGCCGTGCTCGGGCGGGTGACCGCCAAGGTGAACGACTTCCTCGCCCGCGTCGGGGCCACCGAGCTCAAGGCCGACCCCAAGGCGCCGCTCCAGGTGTTGGGAGAGCTGGCCGCGCCGCTCTTCGTCGGGTTCGACGAGCTCATCGCCTTGAATAGGCTGGGCGTCGCTGGGGCCACGCAGGTCATCGAGGCGCTCCTCACCACCCCGAAGAACGTCAAGGTGGTGGTGGTGTGTCACCGGCACCGCGACATGGACGCCCTCTTCGAGTCGCTCGTCGTGGCTCGGCCGCTGGTCACCACCGTGATGCTCGGCCCCATCGCCGACGACGAGCTGGTGCACCTGGTCAACACGCCCGCCCAGGCCTTGGGTGTGACCTTCGAGAACGAGGCGCTGGGGGCGCTGGCCGAGGTGACCGGCAATCGCCCGTGGGAGCTCTTCACGCTGTGCTCCGTGGCCGCGTCGAAGCTGGCGCCCGGTTTCACCGGGACCATCGGGCCCCAGGCCATCGACGAGCTGGTCAGCCTCGACGTACTGGGAGAGAACGAAGAAGGCGCGACGCTCATCGAGACGTATTTGCGCATCTTGGTGACGGCGATGAACGCGGAGGAGCGCACGGTGATGGAGCTGCTGTCGGCGGGGAAGGAGGGCGAGGCCACCGAAGACGCCCTGGCCCGCCTCGAGGCTGCCGGGTGGATCGCCAACACCGAGGAGGGCACGGCCATCACCTCGGGGCTGATGGAGGGCATCGCCCAGGGGTTGGCCGACGGAGACATCAAGGTGTCGGTGGAGGGCTGAGGCCAGCCGCCAGAGATGCGCAAGGGGCACCGAAAAGAGAAGGGTGAGCATTCCACGGGCGCGCGTATGACCGACACGCGCCTGGGCCTGCGCAAGGGGCACCGAAAAGAGAAGCGTGAGCATCGCCCGGAGCGACCCGTTGGGCCTCCGAGCACGCCGAAGGTGAGGCTGCCCCCACGGGTCAAGCCGGCTCCGGTTCCCTCTGAGACGCTGGCGCCAGAGCCGGGTCAGTGGCTGTGGACGTGCCGGGCCGGTTTCGAGCCGCAGCTCTTCGAGGAGCTGGCCTGGGCACGGGCTCGGCCGGCGATGCTGGGCGCGGCGCTGGTGGCGTCTGGAGCTCAGCCGGCGCGGGTGCCGACCTTCGCGCGCATGGGCTTCCCGGTGTCACACGTGGTGTCCACGCCGGAGGAGGTCGTCGAGGTGCTCCCTGGCGAGCCGACGCTGGTTCAGGTGTGGAGCCCCGACACCGACGCGGGGAACGCAAGGGCTGGGCGGTGCACAGTCTGGAAAGGCACCGTGGAGGTGCTGCGGTCCCGGCGAGGCGAGGTCGACCCCGCGAACGGCTGGGCGGCTCGGGAGACGGGGGCGTGGCTCGGGCAGGTCTGCCTGTTGGGCGAGGGCGTGGCGGCGGTGGGCCAGGTTCGTGCCCGAGAGGCCGTGAGCCTGTCGCCTGGCGGACGGATGCGAATGAAGCGCACCCAAGACGCGCCGTCGCGTGCGGCGATGAAGCTTGACGAGGCCCTCGAGTGGTACGGAATCTCTCCCGGCCGCGGGGAGCACTGTGTCGATCTCGGGAGCGCTCCCGGTGGGTGGACCCGGCGCCTCGTGGAGCGCGGCGCGAGGGTGTTGAGCATCGACCCGGGGCAGTTGGCGCCGGACCTCCAGAAGCACCCGAAGGTGCGGCACATCACCCTGAGCGCCTTTGACTTCGCGCCCGAGGAGCCGGTGGATTGGTTGTTCTGTGACATGGCCTGGCGACCGCTGGAGGTGGCGCAGCTCCTGGGCAAGTGGGGGCGGCGGCGGTGGGCCCTGCACGTCGTCTCGAACATCAAGCTGCCGATGAAGGACAAGCTGCCGGTGGTGGCGGCGGTGCGTGGGATTCTCGAGGGGGCCGGGTGGCGGCATGTGGCGATCCGCCAGCTGTACCATGATCGCGACGAGGTCACGCTGACGGCTCGTATGGCCGGCTGAGCGGGCAGCCATGGCCGATGCCCAATCTGGGCGACGTGGACGGTCCGATGAAACCATTGGTGACGTTCCTGGCGACCCTCGTCCCTGGGACCCTGCCATCGCGACCGCACGCTCGAGCACCCGAGCCGTGGCGCGGAGGAGCTGATCGTCCAGCCCCGGGGTCAGGCTCCATCGCGGCCCGGTCACCTCGAGGCCCAGCCCCTACTTCGCCCCGCACACCCGGCGGGCGGAGATGTGCGAGCCGGTCGCCCAGGCGAGGCCGAGCATCGCGTCATTGCCTGACTGGGCCAGGCGTGGCGAGCCGTAGCCGCTCCCGGGCTCGAGGGTGACGGTGTTCGGATTCGCGGCCAGCGCTCCACCGCCGACGGAGCGAGCGAGCACCAGGCGGCCGGCCGCTCGGTCCATGTAGACGATGGCGATGTGCCCATCGGCGTCGAGCGTCGCGTCGGAGTCGCCCCACACGGTCGAGTCGGCGTGCGACTCGGCGAGCACCTTCTCGGCCACCGTCCCCAGGAGGTCCGGATTGAAGTACACGCCGCTCCAGGTCTGGCCGACGTTGGCGTAGGTGTAGGTGCTGCTGATGGCGCCGCTAGGCTGCTCGATGACCTTGGCGAAAGACTCACCGAAGTAGGGGGCGTCGGTCCGCAAGACCTCGAGGGTGCGGGTGTCCTGAACGATGCGCCGTTGAGTCGCGGCCGACGGGTCGGCGAGGTAGATGCTGTAGTGGCCCTGCACCGAGAGGTTGCAACCGTAGGGGCTCACCCCGAGGCGGCCTCCGTCGACGACGTCGAGGTCCACCACCTGCTGGAGGGTGCCGTCGAGGTTCCAGCGGGCGAGGCGTGGGTGAGGCGACGCGGTGCTGGTGGCGGTGGTCATCCAATTGGCCACCAGCAGCTGGGAGGCTCCGAGGTGCAGCTTCAGTGGCCGCCCAGCCTGGGGAACTGGCTCGAAGGGGGTCTGGCTCCCAGCGGGGGTGGCGCTCAGCACCGAGAGGCCTCCGTCTTCGGTGGCGAAGGCCGCGAAGATGGTCGACCCCACCGAGGCGGTGACGGCGTCGGCCGTCGGGCCGCTGCGGAGCGGGGCTGACGTCGCCAGTGGACTGAGCGAGCGGTTGAGCCAGGTGACGACCAGCTCCTCGGCTCCGCCGGCGGCTCGCGTGTGCACCAGAGCGTAGCCAGCGTCCCAGCCATGGAGTCGCCAGGTCGACGAGAGATCGCTCGCCAGCTCGACGACGGGGCCCAGGTCGATGAGGCCATCGCAGTCGTTGTCCTTGCCGTCGCAGACCTCGGCGGAGGGGCCGACGCCGCCGGTACACTCGCTCCACACTCCGCCCGCTCGGCACGTCTGGGTCCCCACTCGGCACTCGCCCACGTTGGTTCCGCAGGTCTGGGTGTCGCCCGGCACGCATCCACACCCGGCCGTCGAGGTGCCGCTCCGGCAGACGCCGCCGCGACAGGTCATGTTCTCAGGGCACTCGGCGCTGGCCGAGCACTTGAGGGTGCAGTCGCCGAGCTCGGGCGCGTAGAAGCTGCAACCCAAGGCACCGACGGCGAGCCAGGCGAGGCACCAGCGTCTCAAAAGAGCACCGTCCACGTGGCGAGGGCTCCGTTGGGTCCGGGCACCACGATGAGCGAGGACTTGGGCGTTTCGGCGGTGCGCGCCAAGGAGAGCACCATCACCGTGACGCCGGCGATGGCAGCCGCGGTCCCCGTCGCGAGCAAGGCCCACGCGAGGGCGGAGTCACGGCGACCCTGGGCTTCGATCGCCGCCCAGCGGTCGTCCCAGGTGCCCCCGGACGCCGAGAGGCTGGTCACCTTCTGGCCCTGCGCCTGCGCTTCGAGCCCGAAGTACAGGCCCAGCCCGCCCGCGATGACGCCGCCAGCCAAGAGCAACACCCCCAGCACGGGGAGCTGCTTGGGCGTCACCGTCAGTGCCGGTGCCGAGGGCAGTGGCACCAGCACCACCGTCACCGTACGCGGCTCACCCGGTTGCACGATGACGTCGGTGCGAAGTGGGGCGAAGCCGTCGGCGTTCACCAGCACCTCGTGGGTGCCGGGGTTGAGCACCAGCGTCGTCGGGCCAGCCACGGGAGCTGCGCCGTCGGCGCGTACCATCGCTCCCGCGGGTTGTGTCTCGACCGTCACTTTCACAGGCTCGGTGAGTGAGCGGGGAGCGAGCCTCAGCGCTTGGTCTCGCCCCGACACCACGTCGATGGTCTTTTCGTCGGGCACGTGGCCTTCGCGTTCGGCTCGCACGAGGTGTCTCCCGGAGCCCAGGGGCACGGCCTGTGGCAGAGGGGTTTCGCCGTAGGGCTCCTGGTCGATGAAGAGGGCGGCTGGTGGACCGTCGACCTCGATGGTCACCGAGGCGGTGAGCCCGCGAATCTGCTCCAGCTCCTGGGCGACCGCGGTGCGTCGGTCTCTCGGCACGCGAGCTCCGCCTTCGGAGAGGTAGCGGTTGAGCGAGGTGAGCGCGGGCCCGTACTTGAACAGTCTTCGCTCACACAGGCCGATGTTGAAGAGCACCTCCCAGTGGGGGAGCGCCTCGTAGGCGGCGCGGAACTCGGCGAGCGCGGCGGGGTAGTCCGTCTCTTTGTAGAGGGCGACCCCGCGCTGGTAGTGGGTGGCCGCGACCTTCTTGGCGGTGGCTCGCGAGTCGTCGGGTGCTCCGGGGGTCAACGCCACTGCTGCCGACAACACGACTACGAGACAGTCCACCCGCCCATTGTAGCGAGCGTCGGGTTCTCGGTCGCTATTGGTAGGGGTTGCGCTCCTGAATGTTGAGGCCGCTGGGGCGTCGCTTGGGGGCGGTGACGGCGCGGCCCGCGTCGAGGGAGGTGGACGTAGGTGTGACGGGTACCAGGTCGATCGGCTGAGGGGCGGGCGCGGGAGCCTCGATGGCTTCGGCTGTCACCTGCGGCGGAGTGGGGGCGCGGGGTTGTCGTTGGGCGCGGAGCCACGCGGCGAGGCCGGCGCCCAGGAGCAGGGCGACGATGATGACCGCGGCGACTCGCCGACGCGGGAGCGGTGGGGGGGCCTCGCGCGGTCGGAGTGAGGCGGAGACGCCGAAGGGGGCGGGAGTGAAGGGGCGGGATGGAGGGTGGGGCGTGGCCCGTGGCGGAGTCGTGGTGGCCTGCGCCTCGGCCGCGGCCGCGGTGTACAGGGTGTCGTCGTCTCTCCGTGGCACGAGGCTCGCGAGGGTGGCGCGCAATTCCCTGGCGTCGCGGGGTCGCTCGGTGGGCGCGCGGGCGAGGAGGCGGTCGATTTCTCTGCAGAAGGTCGGGTCGAGGTCTGGCCTCGCCTCGCCGAGCGGTTGGTGCTGGGCGGTCAAGGTTCGGGCGAGGGTCCCGATGTCGGAGTCGGCCTCGAAGGGCGGGTGCCCGGTGAGGAGGTGGTAGAGCACCGCGCCCACCGAGTAGAGGTCGGCGGCAGGGCCCAGGCCTTTCTCGCCGAGGACCTGCTCGGGTGACATGTACTTGGGGGTGCCGAGGGTGGTGCCGGTGTTGGTGAGGCCGGTGCTGCCTTCGAAGCGGGAGACGCCGAAGTCGAGGAGCTTGATGGCGCGCTGGGGCCGGAGGCACACGAAGATGTTGGCCGGCTTGACGTCGCGGTGAATGACGCCCGCGTCGTGGGCCGCGGCGAGGGCGTCGAGCACTGGGTCAATGACGGCGACGGCCTGGGCGGCGGTGAAGGGGCCCAAGCGTTTCAAGAGCGCGCGGAGGGAGGCACCTTCGAGGAGCTCCATGACGATGAAGGGTTGGCCGCCTTCGGTCTCTCCCATGTCGAGGACGTCGACGATGCCAGGGTGGGCGATGACGGCGGCGGCTTGGGCCTCGAGCCGGAAGCGGCGCTTGACGTCGGGGCGGTCGGCGATGGAGCGGGTGAGGAGCTTCAGGGCGACTTTGCGGCCAATGGTGATGTTGGTGGCCTGGAAGACGGCGCCCATGCCACCGGAGGCGAGGAAGCCGTCGAGGCGGTATTTCCCCGCGATGACGGACCCGAGCTCGAAGGGGTCGTGGCGCATGCGGGGCGCACCATAGGCCAGTTTCGGCCGGCCGCAGTGTTTGCAGGTGTGCTATGGGCGCGCCATGTCGTCGGTGGATGAGCTCGAGGTTCGGCTCGAGCAGGCTGTGCGGGAGCGTGACCAGGCTCTCACCGAGTGCGCTCGGGTGCGGGCCGAGCTGGACGCGCTGCGGCTGGCGCTCCAGCGGAGAGGAGAGCCCGAGCCACCGTTGTACCCAGACAGCGCGGCGCCTGGGCTCGCTCCGCCGCTTCGGTACGTGGTGGCTGATTCGCTCAACGACGCGGTGAAAGGCGTGCTGGGGCCGCTCCATCGGTTTGTCCGGGCTCGATGGGGTCATGAGCGCTGACGTCGTCGTCCCCGTCTATCGCGACACCGCGCTGACCCTGGAGTGCCTGCGGTCGGTGATGGCCCACTCGGGGCCTGCGCTGGGGCGGATTTTCGTGGTCGATGACTGGTCGCCGGAGCCGGAGATGGAGCGGATGCTCGTGGCGCTCCGGAGGGAGGAGCCTCGGCTGAGGGTTCTCAAGACGGAGCGGAACTTGGGCTTCGTCGCCGCGGCCAACCTGGGCCTCGCGGCGAGCGAGCTCGACTGCGTGGTGCTGAATAGTGACGCGCGGGTGACGCCCGGGTGGCTGGAGGAGCTCACCGGGGCGCTGGCCGAGTCGCCCCAGCACGCCGCGCTGGCGCCCCTGTCGAACAACGCGACGATGTGCTCGGTGCCCGACTTCGGGAAGGCGGTGCCCATCGCCGCGCTCGAGGGCCGACATCTGGAGCTCGGGGGGCTGCCGCGAATCACCGACATGCCCACGTTGAACGGCTTCTGTATGGTGCTGCGGAGGTCGGTGCTGAAGGAGTTAGGGCTCTTCGACCGGAAGTATGGCCTGGGGTACAACGAGGAGAACGACTGGTGCCAGCGTGCTCGAGCCCAGGGGTACCTCATCGGGCGGGCCAACCGGGCGCTGGTGTACCACCACGGGAGCGCGTCGTTCGAGCAGCGCACCCGGAAGCGCCTCGATGTGGTCAACGAGCGGAGGTTGGTCGCGCGCTACCCGGCGTACCTCGAGGACAACGCTCGGTTCGAGGCCAGCCCCATGGCGCGAGTGGCGGCCCGGGCGGTGAGGGCCCAGCTGGGGCTGCTCCGGGTGTGGGTGCACGCCGAGACCGTGGACGAGCTGGAGTACGCCAAGGCCCTGGCGCCTCGGTGCAAGGTGGAGGTCGTGACCCGGACGCTGGGGACGGCGTGTCGGGAGGCTGGCCTGCCGCTGGCTGGGGGCGAGGACCCCGACGTAGAATGCGTCACGGGGCCGGTGCCGAGACAACGCTCGAATGTCGTCATCACCCTCGTGACCGAGCGAACGCCATTGGGAGACCCGCGGCTGGTGGAGCAGCTCAAATGGTCACAGGCGTTTGCCCCGAAAGACCCTGAGGAGTTCGCCCACCTCGTGCTCACGACGATCGCGGCCCTCCGTCGGCCCTCAAGATGACCTGCGCGAGTGCATTGAGGGGCTCGTGACGGGTTCCAGTTCGTGGCCATGGTGCACGGCGACTGACAATACGCTCGGCGAGGGTTGCCTGGACCCTCGAACCCCGCGAAGCAGCGTGGCCGAGCCGCCTTCGGCAGTCGGCTGGCGACGTCGCTGGTCGCCCAAGGATGGCATGCCGCCGTACACCCTAAGGGACAACTGCATCCCGACCACTGCAAAACGCGCTGTCGCGACCGACGCGAACCGAGTTCCGCTCCGGCAACCGGGTGTACTCGACCCAGCGCCGTTGCCCATTCGGTTCGGCGAACTCGAGGGCTTCTGCTTCGATACCGAGAGGCACTCCGTCCGCCGTCGACTCGTCTTCTACCGGTCGTTCGGAGCGTGCCGACAGTCCATCGTCAACTGGCCGACGTAGCGCCGCTCGTGGCATCCTGCGGCCCTGCCCTCATGGGTGCTGAACCGACAGAGGCCTGGTGCATTGGGGGAGGACGGTGGTACGCGTCCGCTGTACCTGGTGGCGGTGGTGCTCGAACGGACCATGATATCCAAGATCGGCGCAGTCATGAGACGAAACCTTCGTGAGTTATGGCAGTACCGTGGGCTGTTGTGGGCGTTGACGACACGGGAGTTACGCGCCCGGTATCGCGCCTCGGTGCTGGGCTTTCTGTGGACGTTCCTCAATCCGTCGCTGAACATGGTGGTGTACGTCCTGGTGTTCGGCGTGTTGATGGCCTCGCCCGTTGAGCGCTATCCATTCTTCTTGTTCTGCGGTCTCCTCCCTTGGATCTTCTTCTCGTCATCCGTGGTTGGCGGCACGACCTCCGTGAGCGACCGGAGGGACCTCCTGACCAAAGTGCGCTTCCCGGCACAGGTGCTGCCCGCGACGGTCGTGCTGACGAACCTCATCAACTTCCTCCTGTCTCTGCCCCTTCTGTTCCTGCTCGGAACGCTCTACCAAGACCTACCCACCTGGCATATCGTCTTCCTACCCATCGTGCTGGTCGTTCAAACGGCCTTCACTCTGGGTCTCACATATTCTCTGTCGGCGTTGAACGTGGCCTTTCGCGATCTCCAGCACATCGTCGCGAACCTGGTGCAGATGTTGTTCTTCCTGACGCCGGTCCTGTGGAACCTCGACTCCGTAGGCGATGTGAGTCGATTTGGTCTCGATCTGTCGGCGCAGCAGGCTCGGGACCTGCTCCTCTTCTGCAACCCCATGGCGGCAGTGATGGCCGCATGGCGCGACATCTTCTACTTGCACCAGACCCCCGCCTGGGAGCCGCTCGGCGCGGTGGCGCTGCTCTCGTTGGCACTCTTCTGGGTCTCCTCCGGCGTGTTCGAGCGACGTCGTGAGGAGTTCGCCGAGCTCGTCTGACGTGACCATGAACTTGACCCCAACTGAGATGGCCATCGTGCTGGAGGGCGTCGGGAAGACGTTCAAGAAGTCCTCGCGACGGAAGGATTCGAGCACACTCAAGACCGAGTTCATCAGGATCCTGCTCCGTCGGCGGAAGGTCGTGGAGCCGACCTGGGTCATCGAGGCCCTCTCCGAGGTGAACCTCTCTATCCCCAGGGCGAAGACGATCGGCATCATCGGGCGCAATGGCTCGGGTAAGAGCACGCTCCTCAAGCTGATGACCGGCATCTACTCGCCGAGCAAAGGCTCGATTCGCGTCAACGGGCGGATTTCGGCGCTACTCGAACTCGGCGCGGGCTTTCACCCAGAGTTCACTGGGCGCGAGAACATATTCATCAACGGCATCATCTTGGGGATGAGTCGCGCCGAGCTCACGGATCGGGTGGAAGACATCATTCGCTTTGCCGAGCTGGGCGACTTCATCGACGAGCCGGTGCGCACCTACTCGAGTGGCATGTTCATGCGGCTCGCCTTCGCGGTGGCGACGCACGTCGACCCAGACATCCTCATCATCGACGAGATCCTCTCGGTAGGTGACGAGCACTTCCAGCACAAATCCAGTGCGAAAATGAAGGAGTTCCGCGATGGCGGCCGCACCATCGTGCTCGTGACTCACGACCTCGGTACCGTGGAGTCATGGTGCGACCTCGCCGCCTGGATCGATGGCGGCAGGGTGCGCATGATGGGGGACCCGAAGGAGGTGGTCCGCGAATACCGCCGGGCGGTCTCCTCCGCTGAGGCCCAGGCTTCAGGTCAATCACCCCTTTCCAGCCCTGGACTGGCCTTGCCTGAACTCGCCCCAGCCCCACCAATGCCAGTGACGCTTTCCTCCGTTCGCCTTCGCAACGGCCACGAAGAGGGTTCGCCGTCCGCCTTCAGCAGCAGCGGCCGACTTCATGTGCTTCTCGACTACGTGGCTCGAGAGACGAGCGCGAGTGCCTTCGCCGTCGAGATTCGCAGCGCCGATGGTGGGCTCCTCTTCGGCACCTCCCTCACCGCCGAGACCCCGGCTGGGCAGGGCACTGCCACTCTCGAATTGCCACGGCTGAGTCTGGGTGAAGGCGCGTATGAGGTCTTGGCGCGCTTGGCCCCTCGCGACCACAGAGAGACCGCTCCACTGCGCGCGAGCTTGGTCGTTGCGGCCACCGCTGACGTTGCCTCAGGGCCCGTTCGTCCCGAGCATCGCTGGTCGGTGTCGAGTCGTGCTGTGGCCCCAGAAGCCAGCGTCGTTGCCGGGGCCGTCGACCCGGGAGTCGAACCGTAGCTCCCAGTTACCGGAACTCGATGCGTCGATCGAGCGACCCAATACAAACAGGACCAGCCCAAAGGGGCTGGGAGCCAGCGACACAACCCAAGGCCGACTTTTCTGCAGTCTGAGAGATACGCCATCTCGCGATTGGCTGAACCAGTTTGATCTGGTTCCCCATCCTTCCGTGCTGTCTCGAGCGGTCGACTTTCATGCCCTTGACGACCGGGGCCTGCGTGCGCCCAGTTCATCGAGTCCTCCGACGGCGGATCGGCGAGGCGTCTCGCTCGACCCTCCGGCGGGCGGCCAATTCGGTCTCTAAAATCATTTCCGCTAGCACATCTACGCGCGCAACGCAATACCCTGCGCCACCAAGGCCCCGCTCGCCCGCCGCCCATTGGGTCCGTCATGGGGCTTGAACACGCGACGAGAATTACCTAAGGGGCCCAAATGGCGGTAGCGATCTATGGTCAGTATTCTCCGGGATCTGGCGTTCCGGTTCTTCTTTGGGCGCGAATGACTACTCCATCTATCTTTCTTCTCTCGCGTCTTCTGTTGTCTTGTTTGTCGATTGCGCAACGCTTCGCAAGTGGGGCATGCGCGCCATCGTGGCAGAGGTGTTGGTGTTTTCAGCCGGTGGCATCATGATTTCGATTCCATCGGTATCGCTCTGGCTTGCTTCGCTCGTTGGTATCGGGCGCGGTGTTGACTTCGTTACCTATCCAACAATCATCTGGCTCGTGCGCGAATCCATCCTTGCTCGCCACCTGAGGTGGTCGGAGAGTGATCGGATGACGGCGCTCGTTCGCGTTCTTGCAATGCGGTCCGCGCAGAAACGGTCGGCCGTTCATGTCTGATCGGACGATAGGGTCGGGGCGAGCTTGGATGGGGCTTGTGGCGGAGACGATCGGCGGCCAGGCGACTCCGCGTTTTGTGCTTGCTTGTGCTGTGGCCTTTGGGTCGGCGCTCTATTCTGCGCTCGTGCCTCCGATTCAGTCTCCTGATGAGACCGAGCATCTCAAGCGTGCCTACCTCGTGTCCAAGGGGCGGCTGTTTTTGGAGACACCACCAGGCCAGAGTTACGGTGGTTGGGTAGATGATGGGTTGATGGCTTATATAGGAGCCTACCTTCACCCTCTTATCGAAGGAAAGCAGGCCCTGTCTGCCAGTATTCGAGGTGAGGCTCGCAAGATTCGCTGGTCAGGCGTGGAGCACTTCGAGATCATGGCCCCGGGGTACTACTTCCCTGCGATCTGGCTACCACATGCTGCCGGGTTGGCAATCGGGCGCGCCCTGAGTTTCACGGTCGAGACAACATATGGATTGGTGCGGTTCCTGTGTTTGATAATCAGCGTCTTGTTCCTGTGGCTGGCGGTTCGTCTTTGGCCGATGAGTCAGGCAGCCGCAGCACTGCTCTTGCTTCCGATGAGTCTCTTTCAGTTTGTCTCTCCGACGATTGACGGCCTCACCTCGGCACTTGCTGTGTGGTGGATCTCAACCTGGCTCAGAGCCATGGAGCGGTCGTACCCGGTCAGTCTTCTCGAGCAGCTCGCACTGGCTGCCGGCGCGTTTGTCTTGGCTACATGTCGCCTGCATCTCGCTCCGCTGCTCGGCTTGTTGGTTGTCCTTGCGGTGGTACGCCGAAATCGGGTGGCGGGAGTTGGAGCGGCTGTGCTGTCGGTCGCGGTGATGGCGTGGTATGGTTATGCTCTCACCGCCACGAAAGACCTCCGGGTTGTTCGTGGAGTGACGAGTGGTGAGGTGGTCGCTCACTATGTCGCGCATCCGGACGCGTTGGTGGAAGTCCTGGGTGCAACAGTAGCTCATCGCGGACTCAGGGAGTTCTACGGGTTCTCGTTTATCGGGGTCCTTGGGTGGCTCGATACCCAGCTCGAGTCGTGGGTGTACCTCGTAACCGGCTGGACGCTGGCGGTATTGTTGGGGCTCTCGTTCTCTTGGCGCGACTTCAGATCGACTCTCCGACCTCGGCTGTTCCTTCTCGCCAGCGCTGTCGTCTCGGTGCTCATAATCTTCTTGTCGTTACTCGCGACTTGGACGCGCCATCCTGCGGTGCTTGTTGAGGGGGTCCAGGGGCGTTACTTCCTTCTTCCCGCGCTCTTGGCGGCCTACGCACTTGGTCGAGGCCCAGGGACGGACCGGACTCCATTCGTTGCGTTGGGGCGTGTGATTCTCATTGGCTGGCTGTTCGTCGTCACGGGCTCGGTGGCACAGACGCTGCTTTCGCGCTTCCATGAGAGTCCCCCGGCGTCTAGTATCGGATTGAGGGAGTCGCGCGCGCTCCGTCGGACCCGGACACCTGGCTGATCGACGAGGGAGCGACCGAGCACCGAGGAGCTGATCGCGAGGCGAACGGGGGCCGTGATACCGATGGCGGCGCGAGTATCAGGGGCCGGTTGATGTGGTGCACAGAAACTGTGATGAATGCACGTATAGCTCGGATCGGAAAGTGGGCACGCTAAGATGTTCAGAGTGATGACTTGTCGTTCCGAGTTGGCTTCTGTGTTTTGGTTGGTTTTGGCACTGCTCTCCGACGGCTGTACTTCTCACAAGTCAAAGCCAGACGCGGGGGTCCCCTCGGTCCAGACGCGAGTCGTGACCTCACGGACGCCACCCGTGGCTGCGCAGCCGTCCCTCGTGCTTGAGCGGCCACCGGGTTTTCCTTCGGTTCCAATCTTCTCGAAGTTCGTGCCTGATGGGAATACGGCGAGCGTGGAGTCGGTAGTGCAAGCGCTCTCTGCGGCACCCATCAACACCGTCTCGACCACCATCGCCTGGCGAGTTGTCGAGCCCGTCGAGGGGAAGCTCGATTTGGCGCCTTACTTTCCCTTCCTCGACGGTCTCGTCGCGAAGGGTTACCGCCTCATCGTGGTGCTCGATAGTTCGGGCCGCGGCATGCTGAATGCTCAACGCGCCGTGACGGCCACCCCGGCTTTTCCCGGCTGGCTGGTGGACAAAGCGCCCGAGGCACTCGCCAAGGATTTCTTTGGTGGAGAGGCATCGCAGCTCGACTACTTCGAGCCGGATCACTTCAGGTTCTTGCAGCGATTCTATGAGTACACCCTGGATGTGCTGAAGGCTCGGTATCGGGAGAACATCATTGCGGTGGCGCCCGGCATCATGAGCGAGCTCGAGATTAAGTATTTTCAAACCATTAGGCGTTTGCGCGGCGACAAGATGAGGGAACGGCGATCCGTTACGGGTGCCGAGCAAACGTCGAGTTGAACGAAGCCGCCTGGCACGGAGCCTG
>PMBV01000372.1 GCA_003153055.1 Myxococcales bacterium | reverse complement strand
GACGAGGGGACCTATCGCCCGGGCGATCGCCTGCCCTCGGTCCGCGAGCTGGCCAAGAAGATGCGGGTCAGCATCAACACCATCCTGGGCGCGTACGGGCAGCTCGAGAACCGGCGGCTCGTCGAGCCACGGCCCCAGTCCGGCTACTTCGTGACCTCGCGCTTGGCCGAGCCCGACGAGGTGCTCGAGGTGAAGCAGGTGGCGAGGGCGCTGGTGGCGGGCCCGGTGGAGCTCGGCCAGGGCCCGCTCGAGGTGATGAGCCGGCTGTCGGATCCATCCCTCGTCCCGCTCGGGCGAGGGGTGCCGGACCCATCGCTGTTGCCGGCGGAGAAGCTCAGCCGGATGCTGGCGGCCGCGACCCGCCAGCGGGCGCGCGAGGCGGCGAGCTACGCCAGCTCCCGGGGGATGCGCCGGCTGAGGGTCCAGCTGGCCAAGCGCTCCCTCGACTGGGGCTGCCGGTTGGGGCCGGACGAGCTCGTTATCACCTCGGGCTGCGTGGAGGCGGTGTCGCTCGCCCTCCAGGCGATCTGCCGCCCGGGCGACACAGTGGCCGTGCCTTCGCCCTGCTACTACACGTTCCTCAATTCCATCCAGTGGCTCAACCTGAACGTGCTGGAGATTCCGTCCTCACCGCGTCACGGCTTGAGCGTCGAGGTGCTCCGGTACGCGCTTCGCCACAACCGCGTCGCCGCGTGTCTCGTCATCTCCAACTTCGACAACCCGCTGGGCGCGGTGATGCCCGACGAGGCCAAGCGCGAGCTGGTGGAGCTCTTGGGGAGCAAGGGCATCCCGCTCATCGAGGACGACGTGTATGGGGACCTCGGCTTTGGTCCCCGGCGGCCCGTCTCGACCAAGGCGTACGACGAGAAGGGGTTGGTGCTGACGTGTTCCTCGTTCTCCAAGACGCTCGCGCCCGGCTACCGCGTGGGGTGGATCGCCCCCGGGCGGTTCCAGGCGCGGATCGAGCAGCTCAAGTCCCTCTTCAACCTGGCGACCGCCTCGCCCACCCAACTCGCGATGGCGGAGTTCCTCGACACCGGCGGGTATGATCGCCACCTCCGCACCATCCGCCGGATCCACGCCGAGCGGGTGGCCCAAGCGCGCGAGGCGGTCGGGCGTCACTTCCCTCCTGGCACGCAGGTCACGCGCCCCGAGGGCGGCTACGTGCTGTGGGTCGAGCTGCCCGAGGGCGTCGATGGCCTCGCGCTCCACGAGCAGGCGCTGGCGGCGGGCATCTCGGTCGCACCGGGGGCGCTGTTCTCGACGACCGACAACTTCCGCAACTTCATCCGGCTCAACGCCAGCTTCTGGTCCCCCGAGGTGGAGGGGGCCATCGAGAAGGTCGGCGCGCTGGCCTGCCGGCAGCTGCCCTCCTCGTCTACGCGCCGGGCGTCGTCCGGCGTCAGCTCGGCGTCGCTGTCGAGGGGATCGCGCCCAGTCGGTCGCGGACGTGCTCTCGGTCCGGCGCGCACCGG
The DNA here is from genome assembly GCA_003153055.1 of Myxococcales bacterium. The sequence continues at coordinate 17,648 of PMBV01000372.1, read as the reverse complement.
GCGAGGATGACCTTCCAGCCGAGGCGGCTCGGCGCTCGTATCCAAATTGGTACATCATGTAGTTTTCCAATTGCCCATTTGATCTCGTTGTCTCCTCGGCGCGTTCGTCGCTACAGTGCCGCGAATCGTCCTGTCGCGGTGAAAGCCATGACGCCCTTCTCTCGGATCACCCTTCGCACGAGCGACGTCGAGGCGGCTCGTGGCTTCTACGAGTCCGTGCTCGGCCCGCGCGTCCTCGACATCGTGCTGCTGCATGAGCAAGCGGTCGCGCGGGGCGCCCGCCCGCATTGGCTCGGGTTCCTCGACGTCGGCGACGTGGACCGAGCCGCAGCCGCGTTCGCGAGCCGTGGAGCGATCGCCCTCGGCCCGAAGTGGGTCAACCCCCAGGGCCTCGAGGCAGCCGTCATGCGCGATCCCGGAGGCGCCATCGTCGCCCTCGCGAGATCGCCCGTCGTCGCTCAGGACGCGAAGAGCGCCGCGGGCGTCGTCTGGTACGTACTCAACACGGCCGACGTGGAGCGCGCCAAGGCTGACTACGGCGAGCTCTTCGGCTGGCACTTCAAGGCCCCGGTCGATCTCGGAAGCCTCGGGGTCTTTCACCCGTTCTCGTGGGAGCCTGATGGACCACCGGTCGGCTCGATGAGCGACCTCCGCCCAGGTGTGCATCCACATTGGCTGTTTCACCTGCGCGTGGCTGCGCTTGATCCGGCGCTCGATGCTGTGAAGGCTCGTGGCGGTGTCGTCGTCGGCCCATTCACCTTGCCCACCGGCGAGCGGCTCGCCATCTGCGACGACCCCCAAGGTGCGGCCTTCGCGCTGCTTGTTTGAAGGGGAGTGGCAGGCCAAAGTAGGCCACGTACTCCGAGGGGGCTTCGTGGAAATCGATCCCATCCGGGGTGATGTCGTTCTTCCCGAGACAGTCTCGGGACGCGAGCTGCTCGTGCGCGGGTCGCATTCCTTCCACGATGTCACCGAGATGGTGCTGGCCTGGGACATCGTCAACTTTTCTTGGGGACCTTCGGCCCGTTCTTCTTCTTCCTCCTCTTCGTTCGCTTCTTCCCCGTCATCGCGGTCTCCGAGGTCAAGGGGGTGATGCCGCAAGCCAACCCGCACTGGGAAGGCTACGCGCACGGGCACGGCGCAAAGCACGCAGCTACAGCGCCTCCAGTCGCTTGACCGCCGCCTCCACATGGGGGGGCTCGGCAGCCAGGAGCGGAAGCCGCACGTTCGCCGTCGGAATGAGCCCCTTCTGGTGCAGGACGCCCTTGATGACGGTGGGGTTGGGCTGAGCGAAAGCGGCCGCCGAGAGCCTGGCCAGCCTCGCACCCAGCGCGCGCGCTCGAGCGACGTCGCCAAGGCGCCACGCTTCAACCAGCTCGACGAAGCGGCCGGTGGCGAGGTGAGCGGAGGCGAGGATGCCGCCCGTCGCTCCCAGTGCCAAGAGCGGTGAGAGGAGCACGTCGTCCCCAACCAACACCGCGAAGCCAGGCGGCAGCTCGCAGAACAGCTCGACCACCTCGGGGTCGATGACGCCAGGTGAGTACTTCACAGCGCAGACACCGGGGAGCCGACCGAGCGCCCGCAACGCCGCTGCGCTGAGCGCCTGAGCGGTCCGGTAGGGGATGTGGTAGGCGATGAGCGGCACCGGGGTCGCCTTGGCGAGCTCGGCGAAGTGGGCGATGACGCCGCGCTCCGAGGGGCGGGTGAAGTAGGGCACCGGCACCAGCGCCGCCACCGCCTCGGGCCAGCGGTCGAGGCCCGCCAGCGCCGCCGCGGTCGCCCTCGTGTCGTTGCTCCCGGCGCCGATGACGAGTGGAGCCTCTCGCGCGCGGCACACCCGGGCGCAGACGTCGAGCACCTGGGTCTTCTCGTCAGAGTCGAGGGTCGCCACCTCGGCCGTGGTCCCGAGCGCGACCAGGCCCGTGGCGCCGTCGTCGAGCGCGCGGTGGGCGAGCGCCTCGAGCGCATCGAGGGCGACGTGCCCCTCGGTAGTGAAGGGGGTGATGAGCGGTACGAAGACTCCAGCCAGCGGTGCGTGAGGGTTCATGGTGAGCAGCCTCGCCTCGTGGCATGCTTCAGGTCTAGTTCACGTTTGTACGCTTATTACTAAGGAGGAATGATGCTCGAGGTTCGACGACTCCGGCTCCTGCGAGAGCTGGCGCACCGCGGGACGATCGCTGCGGTGGCCGAGGCATTGGCGTACACGCCGTCGGCGGTGTCTCAGCAGCTGAGCGCGCTCGAGGACGAGGCGGGGGTGGAGCTGCTCGAGCGCTCCGGCCGAAGGGTGACGCTCACTCCGGCGGCCAGGGCGCTGGTGCGTCACACCGACTCCATTCTCGAGCGCCTGGAGCGAGCCGAGGCCGAGCTCGCCGAGGCGCGCGACGGCGCCTCGGGCCCGCTGCGGATCGGCACGTTCCCGACCGCCGCGCAGGCCATCGTCCCGGCGGCGCTGAAGGCGCTGGCCGCTGACTGCCCCGCGCTGGAGTCGTTCGTCTCGGAGATCGATCCCGCTCAGGTGGCCGATGCGCTCCGGGTGGGCGCGCTCGACGTGGCGCTCATTCACGAATACGACTTCGTGCCCGCGGCGGCGCTGCCCGGCCTCGCGACCGAGCCGTTGTTCAGCGAGGCGATGTATCTCGCGTGGGCCAGGGGGCGTGCGGCGCGGCGCGAGTCCATCGCCGACTGGAAGGACAGCCCGTGGATCGTCGCCACTCCCGGGACGCTGTGCCACGCGATGACGGTTCGCGCCTGCCAGGCCGCCGGCTTCGAGCCCCAGGTGCGGCACCGGGTCGACGAGTACGCCACGGTGCTCGCGCTGGTCGCCGCCGGCCAGGGAGTGTCGCTGGTGCCCGAGCTGGCCACCGCCCATCTCCCGCGGGGCGTGTCCTTGACGCCGATGCCGATGAGCCGACGGACGCGGGTCGCCTACCGCCGTGGGGCCGAGGCTCATCCCGCCATCGTCGCCGTCATCCGCGCCCTCCGTCGAGCCATTCCTCCCAAGCTCGCGGAGCCCCGACAGAAGGGCCCGTGAGGCCGCCCCTTCTCTCTCTCCTTGAGCGCCGAAGCCCTGGGGCCCGTGTGGTAGGTTTCGCGGGGGCCCGCATGCACGAGGTCGTGATCTCCTATCGGCGCGACGAGGCGATCGGCTTCGCGGGTCGCGTCTGCGACCGACTGCGGGCGCGCTTCGGCGAAGGCGCCGTCCTCATCGACCTGGACTCGGTCCCCTTTGGCGCGGACTTCCGGACCTTCCTGGTGGGCGCCATCGCCCGCGCCGCCGCCGTCGTGGCGATCATCGGGCCCTGGTGGCGGAAGACCTCCGAGGGAGTGGTGCGACTCGACGATCCCCGCGACTCTGTCCGGGTTGAGCTCGAGACGGCGCTCGCGCATGCCATCCCGGTGCTCCCGCTGCTGATCGGCACCGCGAAGATTCCGGCTCCAGAGGAGCTGCCCGAGAGCCTGCGCGCGCTGGCGTTCCGGAACGCGATCGCCGTCGACCCCGGGCGCGACTTTGGTCGTCACGCCGACGACGTCATCCGCGCGATCGAGCCGTGGGTCGCTGCCCACGCGGCGGCGGCGCGCCCGGAGCCGGAATCGGTGGAGCGCGCAGAGGCGCTCCCTCTGGTCCAGGCGGGCGAGCGGAAACCGGTGCTGGAGCTCGTGAGCGGGCCGATGAAGGGCACGACCTGGAGTCTCGGCAAGGATCGATTCCTGGCTGGTCGGTCCACGTCCTGCGACCTTCACCTCGCTTCGAACAGGGTGTCGAAGTACCACTTCCAGCTGGTTCGAGAAGCGGGCGGGTACGCGGTCGAAGACCTCGGGTCCTCCAACGGCACCTACGTGAACGGTCGCCACGTGGTCGGGCGACAGTCGCTGCGCGACGGCGATCACATCCACATGGGCGACATCATCCTGGTGTACCGCGCCGCAGGTGGCGATCCGCCACCCGCCCGGTCACCTGGGTCGGAGGACCTTCGGGTTCTTGTCCACAGAGTCTTCTTCGAGGGAGACGTTCGCCCTCACTTCTTCATCAACCTCACCAACGCATCCAGCACGGAGGTCGTGGAGGTGACGCACGTCTGGTTCGAGTGCGCTCCCCAGCTCCACGTCCTCGAGCCCACCCGCCCACTTCCCAAGAGGCTGCGTCCTCAGGAGACCTGGGAGACCTGGATCGCTGCGGAGGCGTTGCCCCCCGGCTACGAACCTCAGGTGTTCACGCTTGGACGCGCGCGCCTCTCCACCGGCGAGGTGATCGCGTCGGTCGAGAATCCTTCGTTTCCGGCCCGTGGCTTCGTGCCGGGCGGGGCCTCGCCGCCGGAGGAGGGTGGCCCGGCGTAGCCGGCGCGTGCACGGGCTGACCGAACTTCGCCGTCGAGGAGCCCGGGTACTTCCGCCTGTTGGCTCGGGCGGAGGTGCTCAAGGACCCTCGAACGCTCTATGGCCGGGGAGGCGGCCGCAATCGAGGCGTCGGGTGGCTCAGCGCCATCGGGAGTACCACCGCCGGGGCCTCGGGACAACGCTCGATCAAGTACTCGCGCTCCATGGGTCGAAGTGGCATTGGGCCACCAGGTGTATATGGTCGGCCAATCGCCATGCGACTCTCCAAGCTCACCCTCGTGGACTTTCGCGGCTTCGAGCAACTCGACCTCGAGTTCGGGCGCGAAGTGACGGTACTCGTCGGCGTCAACGGCGCGGGGAAGACCTCTCTCCTCGACGCTGCGGCGCTCATGCTGACATGGCTTACCACGGGAGTATCCTCTGGCCGCCCCAGGGGCACCTCGCTGATGCCGGGCGACGTGCGGGTCGGCGGCCACGGCGCGTCGGTTACGCTCTCGGCGGAACTCGGGGGCCAGGTTGCGACATGGACTGTGGTCACCGCCCTGCCTGGACACCCGAGGACTCAGGTGAACGAACTCAAAGCACTCGACGCTCCCATCGTGGCTGCGCAGAGTTCAATCGCTGGAGGGACTCCGCAACTCCCGCTCGCTGTGTATTTCCCGACGAACCGAAGTGCACTCGACATTCCAGCCCGCATCCGCACGCCGCACGAGTTCAACGCGGTGAGCGCCTACGAGGGCGCGCTCGAGGGTGGTGCGAGCAACTTTCGTGGGTTCTTCGAGTGGTTTCGAGAAGAAGAGGACCTCTTCAACGAGCAGGCGGTCCTCAGCGAAACACCTGCGGCTGAGAGGTCTCGACTCCCGCGCATCCGACAGGCGATCGAGGCGTTGTTCCCCGGCTCTTCAGAGCTTCGGGTCGAGCGCCGGCCGCAGAAGATGACACTGCTGTATAGAGGTGTGCGCCTCGATGTCGCGCAGCTCTCTGACGGAGAGAAGTGCGTCCTGGCGATGGTCGGCGACCTCGCGCGACGCATGGTCCTTGCTTCGCCAGGTGCCGACGATCCGCTCCAGCAGGAGGCCGTCGTGCTGATCGACGAACTCGAACTGCACCTTCACCCAGGGCTGCAGCGCACCATTCTCCCGCGCTTGCGGGAGGTGTTCCCCAACACGCAGTTCGTGGTCAGCACGCACTCCCCGCAGGTGCTCTCGTCGGTTCACGCGGAAAGCGTGCGTCTCCTCGATGGCTTCGAGCAGCGCCCGCTCACGCGCGGCACGTGGCGTCGAGACACGAACCGAATCCTCGAGGCGGCGTTCGCCGATCCGGGGCGCCCGCCGGAGACAGCAACGAAGCTCAACGCGCTTCGCGACGCCGTCGACGAGGGTCGCAACGCTGAGGCTCGACGGCTCGTGGGCGAGCTGCGGGCCATGATCGAGGGCGAAGACCCTGACGTGTTCTTCCTCGAGCAACTGCTGCCCCCCGAGGACGGCGTGGAGACCCATCGATGAGATGGGTACGCAAGGGCGCGGAGCCGCCGAGCCTGACCGCGCTTCGGTGCGCGCCAACCACTGAAATCGAAAGCTCAAGCGCGGCCCGGACAGCGTTTGACCAGCTCGACAAAGCAGAACTGCGCGCTCGCCTTGCCACCGACCAAGCGCGGCTGTGCGTCTTCTGCATGCGTCGAATCGATGAGAACGCGAGGGATGGGCGCGGCGAGCCAACCATGAAGATCGCCCACCGAACGCCCATTGGCGTGGACTCGGCTCGAGCGCTGGCATGGAGCAACTTGTTCGGCTCGTGCGACGGTGGCCAGCGCTCAAACGGGCGTTACTGGACCTGCGACGCCGCACAAGGTCAAGGCGCGCTGACCGTCGATCCTTCGATGGAAGCCTCGATCAGGCGATTGCGGTACGAGCGTCGCGATGGCGCCCAGGGGCTGTACATCACTTCTGACGACGCCGCTCTGCGCGTCGACGTAGAGGAGACCCTGGAGCTGAACTCCGGCGATCTTCCGGCGCTGAGGGAAGAGGCCTGGAAGGCGTTTCGGCACATGTTCCGCAAGACGAAGCCGAATGGGCCTTGGGGCAAGGCCGCGTGGCGCGACTTCCTGCCGAGATGGTGGGCCCCGGGCACGAAGGCTGCCCCGGAGATGTTGGGCGTCATCGAAGCGATGGTGAACTGAGCACTCCTCCGGGGGCGGCGCAGGCTTCAACGGCGGAGGTACGGGGCCGGAGGCTTGTCGGGCGGAGTCGCGGGCGTCAAGGCGCACAGGCTGATAGATCCCCTCTGCATGGGAACGACACCTTCGGGTCAGCGCGACCGTGAGCTCTAGTAGCCCCCCATCCCCGCCTGCCATGCGGCATCGACTTATTCACGAGGGAGCCCATGAAAATCCCATGCCCGGCTGCAGCGCTCGCCCTTTCCTTCGCCGTCTTGCCGGCGTTCGCCGATACCGGGGACGACCGGACCATGGCCATGGTGGACAAGGCGGTCCAGTACGAGAAGCTTCACGGCACGGAGAAGGCGCTGGCCGCGTTCAGCGACCGCGCGGGAGGCTTCGTCGACGGGGAGCTGTACGTCTTCGTCTTCGACTTCACCGGCAAGTGCCTGGCGCACGGAGGTGACGCGAAGCTCGTCGGCACCAACATGCTCGACTGGAAGTCCGCCGATGGCAAGTTCGTGTTTCGGGAGATGATTCAGCTCGCCAAGACGCAGAAGAACGGGTGGATCGACTACCAGTTCAAGAACCCAAAGACCGGCGCCGTCGAGCCGAAGACGAGCTACATCCAGAAGATCGGCGACCACTTCATCGGCTCCGGGACGTACCGGGCGAAGCCGACGCCCTGACGGACCTCGTGCCGCCCGACCGAACTCGCTCTATGCTGCGCCGAGCGCCGGTCCCCCATGAGATTCACTTCACCTTCGTTCCTCCTCCTGATGGCGGGCTGTGGCGTGGCCGACCTCACGGCCAACAGGAGAGGCCAACCGCTTCGAGCAAACGAGACCGGCTACCAGGTCCTCGCCAACAACGACCTCGGGATGCACTGCATCGACAAGACCTTCTCGGTCTTCTCCATCCTGCCTCCGTACAACGTGGTGAACGCCCAAGTGGTGAAGAGCGACCCGAGCGGCAAGGCCACTCGCCTCGACGGCACGACCGTTCGTCTGACGTACGTTCCAGTGGCCGACAGGGCCGGCTCCATCAACAGCAAGAGCTCGGCGAAGACGGACTTCTGGAAGTACGCCGCGCAGCTCTTCGGCGTGAGCCTCGCTCCCGGCCAGGGCCTCAAGGGCCTGTACATGCCGGCCGATGCCCCCGCCTCGGACCCTCCCGGTTTCACCTGGAGCCCCGCGCTGGGAATGTTCCGGGCCGAGGGCATCCCGGTGACGCCCACCGATGACAAGGGGCGGACGAACTTCTACCCCTTGGTGCGCGTGTCGGCTTACGACGTGGCGACCAACCGCCTCTTGGGCTCGGTCGACACGGTGCTCCCGGTGTCCGACGAGACGAGCTGCAGCAACTGTCACGCCACCGGGAAGGCCGCGGCGAGCGACGCCGGCGTGCGCTGGGCCGACGACGCGGATCTCGAGGTCCAGGCCCGGAAGAACATCATCCTCCTCCATGATCTCGACGAGGGGACTCGGCTCGCCTCCTCCCTTCCGGTGCTGTGCGCGCGCTGCCACTACTCTGTCGCGCTCGATCTTTCAGGGGCGGGGCCGACAGCCGAGCAGAGGGACCGACGGTCGATGTCGGCGGTGATGCACGCCTTCCACTCCAAGGCCATCCAACAGCCAGGGCTCGTCGACGCGCCGGTCGGCCCGGGGAAGACGCCTCCGCCCCCGAGCCAGCAGGCCTGCTACCAATGTCACCCAGGAGCGCGCACCCAGTGCCTCCGCGGCGCGATGACCGACACGGTTGATTGTCAAAACTGCCATGGTGGAATGGCGGCCGTCGGGGGCGCCTCGCCGCTTTTGGACGGAGGGAGCCTCGACGGAGCCGCCGACCGCGCTCCGCGCCGCCCGTGGGTCGACGTCCCCCGGTGCCAGTCGTGCCACACCGGCGACGCGAAGAGCCACCTCACCGCGCTCGCGCCGATGGACTCCTCCGGCTTGCGCTTCCTCACCGCGTACCGCACGGGCGACCCGTCGGCCTCGCCGATCCGCTCAGCCAACCAGCGCTTCGCCGAAGAGCCCAGCAGGCAGTTCCGCGCCAGCAAGGGACACGGCGGCATCGCCTGCGAGGGCTGCCACGGGAGCACTCACGCCCTGTGGAGCAACCGCGAGCCGGAGACGAACGACTCCGTGGCTCCCACCGAGCTCCAGGGGCACGGGGGCTTTCTCGGGGAGTGCTCGGCGTGCCACGGCGACGGCCTCGCGAGCTCGCTCGACGGCCCCCATGGGATGCACCCCGTCAACAGCTCGAAGTGGATGAAGAAGCACTACCGGTACTCCACCTCTCAAGGGGCGAGCTGCAAGCCCTGCCACGGGCTCGACCTCAAGGGCACTGCCCTGTCCCGGGCGTTCGCCGACCGGACCTTCACCGTCGAGGACGGGGTCAAGGTGGTGGTGAAGAAGGGCGAGCGCATCGGTTGCTACGGCTGCCACGAGGGCCCGTGAGCACCGAGCCGTGCTCGTCTTGGGTGCGCTTCAGAAGCAGTTCTTGAGGAGCCACCGGTTGAGCGGGGCGCAGGCCCGAGCGCAGTCGACCAGGCGATCGACGAGCGCCCGCTTGGTCAACAGTCGCCGGTCGAGCTTGGTCGTCACCGCGATGAGCCCCTTCATCTTGAGGAGCTCGGCGCGGGGGTGCGCGGGGTCGACACCGGGCGGAGTGCGCTTGAGGCTCTCCCTGGCCGCCAGGGTCATCGATCGCCGCTGCAGGGCTTTGACGATCCGGTCGAGCTCACGACCGCTCCGCTCGTCGAGGAGCGCCTTGCGATGTCGCGCCAGCGTCGGCGGATCCATCCCGTAGGAGCCGGCGGCGGCGAACAGCTCGCTGTGGCTCACGTGGAAGTAGAGCGCGGCGGGCACCTCGATCTGCGAGCGCTCGGCGGCCTCTCGGGCGAGCGGCAGGATCCCTCCGATGTTCGTCTTGTAGGGGCTCTTGTCCTTGCTGAAGCGCACGTCGCGGTGGATGCGGAAGACCTTCGGCTGGCCGAGGGCGCCGCCAGGGTAGGTGCGCAGGAGCCGCTCGCGAACCTCTCCCAACAGCGCCTCCATGGGGCGCAGCCAACCACCCTGGAAGCGCTCGCGGTGCTCCTCGAACCAGCTCCGCTCGTTGTTGAGGGCGAGCTGTCCGAAGAAGGAGGCCGTCGTGTCGGCGAAGCCCTCGAAGCGGGGGAGGGCGGCCGGCTTTCCAGGTTTGCGGCTCATTCCCCGAGTCTACGTCTTTCGCGACCCACCCAGAATGGATCCATGAGCCGAAATCGCCCGCCTGAGGCACACTCTGTACGGCGTGAAGGCCAGTTCGTTTCGAGAGGCAGGGGTCGGCGTCCGGTTGGACGCGGGGGATCTCTTTGCCGCTCATGCCCCCTATGTCGCCTCGCTCGCCTACCGCATGCTGGGCCGTGACGACCTGGTCGACGACCTGGTGCAGGACGTCTTCGTGCTGGCGATCCGCAGGCTCGACGTGATCATCGAGCCCCAGGCCGTTCGCGCGTGGCTGGCGAGGGTGACGGTGCGGCTGGCGGGGAAGCGGCTCAAGCGACGGCGGCTGGCCGTCTTCCTCGGCTTCGATGACACGGTCGTCCCCGACGAGGATCTCGCCTCGCCCCAGGCCACCCCCGAAGAGCGAATGCTCCTCACCCAGGTGTACCAGCTGCTCGAGCAGGTCCCGGTCGACGAGCGCCTCGCCTGGACCCTCCGCCACGTCGAGGGCATGCGCCTGGAAGAAGTGGCCGAGGCCTGTGGTTGCTCGCTGGCCACCGTCAAGCGACGGATCGCCCGGGCCGGAGCGCACGTGGAGAGGAGCGTCAATGCCGACTGAGCTCGAGAGGCGCCTCACGGGCGCCGGGCAGCACGTCAAGGTCCGGTGGAGCGAGGCCAGGGCGAGCCACGTTCGAAGCGGCATCGCTCCCAAGCAACGCGCCGCGCGGCGGCGAGCGATGGCCTCCGGTGTCGCCGCGACGGTGGTGCTCCTCGTCGGCGCCGGGGCCGTCGCGCTGAAGCTCGCCTCGCCTCACCTGGTGGTGACGCCGAGCTCGCCCGACTCCGAGTGGGTGACGGCGCAAGACGACTCCGTCGCTACCGAGGTCGCGCTGAAGCGTGGCGGGGCGTGGTTCGACGTTCCGCCCCAGCCGGCTGGTCACCCCTTCCGGGTGCGCGCGCGCGACGTCGTGGTCGAGGTGGTGGGTACGCGGTTCTTGGTCGAGGACACCGGCGACGGCGTGCGGGTGGCCGTCGAGCACGGCCGGGTTCGAGTCCGTTGGCCGGGAGGAGAGCGCCTCTTGTCCGACGGCGAGCGCGAGGCGTTTCCTCCGGCCCGCCCTGAAGAGCCGGCACCACCCGAGGAGCCCGCACCGCCGGACCTCGCGGTTGAGCCGGCCGCGCCATCGCACGACGCGGGCTCGGTGGCCGCGTCGTCTCACGGTCACGAGGTGCGCCGCCCGAAGAAGCAGTGGCGACCGCCCGAGTGGAGACGGCTCGCCGAGCTGGGTGACTACGCCAAGGCCTTCGACGCCCTGCAGGCGAGCCGCGAGCCGCCCCGAGACGAGACGCAGGAGTTGCTCCTCGCCGCCGACGTGGCCCGCTTGAGCCACCACCCGCTCGAGGCCCTGGCTCCGCTCGAGCGAGTCGTGGAGACTCACTCGGCAGACCCTCGCGCGGCGCTGGCTGCCTTCACCCTGGGTCGAGTGCTGCTCGACGAGCTGGGCCGCCCGCGCGAGGCCGCCGACGCCTTCGCTCGGGCCCGCAAGCTCGCGCCTGCCGCGCCGCTGGCCGAAGATGCCTTGGCCCGCGAGGTGGAGGCGGCGTCGCGCGCGGGCGACGTGGCCCACGCCCGGGCCCTTGCCGTCGAGTACGAGGCCACCTACCCCGCCGGCACTCGGCTCCGGGCCGTGCGGCGCCACGGCGGGCTGGAATGATCGAGGTTGCCGTCGTCGCGCTCCTCTCGGCAGCGAACCTCAGAGTCTCGGTGGAGCAGTGTGGCCCCGCCCCGTCGGCCGAGGAGATCCACCGCATCGCCGCGCTGGAGCTCACCCGCGCGCCGTCCGACGTCGAGCTCTCGGCGATGGTCGAGTGCCGGGGCTCCCTCAGCGTCGTCTCGGTGGACGACCCGCTGACCCGGAAGACGCTCGTCCGCCGCGTCGACCTCACCGGCGTGCCCCCCGCCGCGCGCGCCCGGACCGTCGCGCTGGCGTTGGTCGAGCTGGTCGAGGCGAGCTGGAGCGAACTCTTGCTCACTGACGAGCGCGTGCCGCCCACCAAGGACCTGCCCACGATCGCCGCCAGGGAGGTCGTCGCGGAGGTCGCTCGCAAGACAACGATGCCATTCAGGGCCGAGGTCATCGGGGGAGGGCGGCGCTTCCCCTCGATGGCGCTGTGGCTCTGGGGCGGCGGCGCGCGACTCGGCTGGCGGCCAGGGCTGCTCGGCGTCGGGGTCGATCTTCGGGCCGAGCACGCCGAGGTGACCAACGCCCTGGGCCTCCTTACCGTCGACACCATCGGAGGGAGCCTCTACGGCGTCGTGGGCCTCTCGCACCCGTGGCTCGTCCTCGAGGGGGGGATCGGGGTGCGAATGGGCTCCGCGCGGGTCACCGGGGCGCCGAGGGACTCCGCGCTCGCCACGGGGGCCTCGGTCGCCGGCGTCTGGCTCGGGCCGATGGCGTTCGGTCAGTTCGGCGTACAGTGGGATCGGCTCGTCGTCCTGGTGGGCATCGAGGGCGGGAGCGTCCTCGTGGGGGTGCGCGGGCGCGTCGACGGCACGGGCGGCGTCGGCGTGTCAGGCCCCAACTTCCAGCTCTCAGCGTCCTGGGGCCTCAGGCTGTGAGCCTACTGACGAGTTGGCGTGCCGCACTCGCCGTCGACGTGGACGAAGACGTTCACCCGGGGAATGCCCCCGCCCTCGCCCCGTGTCCGCTCGATGACCTGGGGAGGCTCGTAGCACCGAGCGAGGTAGCCCTTGAACGTCGGGTTGGCCTCGAGCGAGCCAGCCTGGGCCACGAAGACGCGCACGTGGTCGGCCTCGATGCGCTCGATGACCGACTCCCGCGACACGAGGCCGAGCTGCATCCACCGCGGGGCGAGATCCGCCAGTTCGCCAGCGAGCCGGCGGTTGAGCTCGAGGGCGACGGCGCTCGCGAGCGTCGGGTAGCCAGAGAGGGTGTCGCCCTCTCGCAAGCGCGGCGTCACCAGCTCGGCCACCCGCGAAGTCACGGTGAGCCGCTGCAGCCGTGACATCTGGACCTGACGTACGTACGGAAAGGGCGAGTAGACGCGATGGTCGCGCTCCCGGTACCGCTGGCGCGCGACGTGCCAGCTCATCGCGAGGGCGATGGTCAACGCCGCCGCCACGACAAGGCCACGTCGCGGCCATGCCACGCCGGAACGGGCCCACCTCACCAGGCGCACGAGGCCGTCTCCCGCCAGGAGCGACACCAGTGGTACCGCGGGAAACGCGTAGAGGATGAGGCCTCCGGTCATCGCCGTCACGGTGGTGAGGTGCGCCGCAGCCAGCGCGGCGAACACCCATCGCGCGCGCCTCGCGTCCTGCGCGCCATCGCCAGGCTCGGGCATCAGCCCGCTCGCCACGGCGAGGGCGAGCCAGGGCAGGTTCTCGAGCAGCGCGGAGCCGAGAAAGAAGCCCAGGTCGCCTTCGGCCGCCGAGGTCGCCGCCTCGAGGTGGTACAGGTGACGGCCGATCAGATCCTCCCAGACGGCGCCGGGCCCGGAGAAGAGCGCCGCGAAACCCAGTGGGCCGATCAAGCCCAGCGTCGTGCCCGCGACGAAGCGGACGAGCCCCGCGCGCCGGCGGAGCATGACGATCAACGCCGCGCCCGCCACGAGCACCGCCGCGTGCTGCCCGGCGGCGAGCGCCAGCCCTCCTGCGAGGCCGGCGCCGAGCGCGCGCCCTCTCCATGCGAGCACCGCGCAGACGAGGCCTCCCAGGGCGACGAGGTGAATGCCCGTCCACGAGCTCCGGGCGTACACCTCAGGCGCGAGGAGGAAGAGCGCCGCCGCGGCGACGCCCTGCCACGGGCCGAACAGGCGCCGGCCCGCCCACCGCAACATCGCCGCGGTCGCGAGCACCACCAGCACCAGCGAGCCCCGGGCCACCCACAGTGGCGGTACCCCGGCCCAGAGGCCAAGAGCGAGCGGCGCCAGCGCCAGGGGCGGACGCGCGCTGTGAATGTCGCGGTACAGTACGGCCCCCTCGGCCACGCGCCGCGCGACGTAGAGGTGCACGTTCTCGTCTGACCACCGCAGGAAGAAGACCGAAGCGTGGAACCAGAGCGTCACCAGCACCGCGGGCGCCAGCACCAGCGCCTCGAGCCACCGTGCTGGCCCGCGCCGCGCCGAAGGGAGCACCTCTCGGTCCGTTGCACACATGCGGCGAGTATTGATCCATTGTCCGACAGCACAAGCTGTTGTGCTCTGATATCGCCCTGTCCTGCCAGGGAGTCTCTCGTGGCGTGAGCGTCGTCAATGCCGTACTACTGAAACATGACGCGCAAACCCTCAATACTCAGACGACGAATCCTGACGCTCTCAGTCCTCGTGCTGGGAGCGTCTTCTTGTGGCGCTGGACTGGCGGCCGATCTCCTGGCGGTCGACCCGCCAGCCGACTCGGGGACGACCCCTTCTGGCTCCCGCACGAGTATCTCTTCTGACTCAGGTACGAGCGCCTCTTCTGACTCAGGCACGAGCGCCTCTTCTGACTCAGGCACGAGCGCCTCCTCTGACTCGGGCACGAGCGCCTCCTCTGACTCGGGGACGACCAGCGTCGGGCAGCGAGACGGCGGCACTGACACCGGCCGGTCCTCGACCGACGGGGGCCCGATGAGCGCCTACAACGTCGTGGGAGTGACCCGAGAGGTCGCCGACAACCTCCGCGCGATCGCCGCCCTGGACACGGCGCGCTCGAACCAGGCCTTCATGAAGATCGGCGACTCGATCACCGCGGGCGGCGGCGCGAGCGGGGCGCTCGGGTGCTTCGCCGCGGCGGAGAAGGCGACGATCGACCTCGGCGGGCGCTCCGAGCTCGGGGCCACCATCTCGTACTTCGACACCGTGACGATGTCCGGCGGGCGCCCCGACCACCCTGGTACGACGACCTCGTGGGACCGGAACTCGTGGTCGGCGGTCGTGTCGGTCGACTCCTTCTGGCCGCTCAAACCAGACAACGATGTCGGGTACGACGGGGCCACGCCGATCGAGAAGGAGCTGTCCGAGATGACGGCCGCCCCGCCTCGCTTCGCCGTCTACATGCTGGGCAGCAACGACATCGGGGGAAGCCCGGGCATTCACAACGGGCACGCCGGAGATGTCCTGAGGGACTTCGCGGGCAAGGCGCTGCAGGCGGCCGAGTACCTCTCCGCGCGCGGCATCGTTCCGGTGCTGACCTACATCCCGCCGATTCCGGGGCGCTCGGCCCAGAGCCTCTGGTACAGCCCCGCGGCGGGCGCCGTCGTGCGTGCCATCGCGGTCGCGAAGCGGCTACCGACCATCGACGCCTACTCCGAGCTGGAGGGGCTGGCGATCACCGCTTCCGAGACCTTCGCGAAGGGTACCCCGAACCCTGCTCCCGCCTTCTGGGACGACATCCACCCCGCCGCGTCGCCGAAGGGCGAGTGTGTCTTCACCGCGCCGAACCTCCAGTACGGCCGCAACCTGCGGGGCCTTCGCACGCTCGAGGTGCTCGACAAGCTCCGCCGCGTCTTCGCCGAGGGGGCGGTGTCGATCGATCCGGATCCGCCGCGCGTTGAAGGACAGGGGACCGCGAGCGCTCCGATCGTCATCCCCTCGGTGCCCTTCGCCCACGCCTCCCCGACGTCGGGACCGGAGGCGGGGCACCTCTCGGACTACACCGCGTGCGGAGGGGAGTCGGGCCTCGACGGCAACGAGACGGTCTTTCGCCTCGACGTCGCCTCGGAGGTCTCGCTGAGGGCCTTGGCGGTCACGGGAGACTGCTCGGAGCCGACGTGCGCGAAGGCCCAGCACGTCTCCGTCGCGCTCTTCAAGAACAGCCTCGACGCCGCGAACTGCGTCTCGGCGGGGTTCATGGTCCAGCGGAAGTTCTCGCCGGGGACCTATTTCCTCGTCCTCGACTCGGCCCGATCGAGTCAGCCCAAGACCGGGGTGCTCTCAGTGCATCGGTGCATGGACCCGGACCAAGACTGCTCGAAGTGTCCGGCCACCGACGCCACGTGCGTGACGGTGCCGTGAGGCGCGTCGATCTCAGGGCGCCTTCTGATAGGTGACCTCGATCTGCGTGCCATGCACCGTGAGGTCCACCGAGCACGATGGGTCGCCATTCGTGGGGCAGCCCGTGCCGGTGCATGAGGTCGAGGACGAGAGGGTGCCCTTGCCTTTGAACGCGAGTCCGCGGTCGAAGGTGAGGGAGACCTTCTTGTCGGTGGTCAGGACGGCGCTGCCCATCGTCTGGGTCGTGACGGTCTCGGAATCGAAGGTCCATCCGCCGCTGCCCTTCTTCCCGGTGAGCATGCCGCCGATCGAGACGCTCTCCGCGGCGCCCATGGACTGCGAGATCGCCGACGACTCGACTGTCATGTAGGCCTCGCCGCTGGACCCGTCCCACACCGAGACCTGAAGGAACTTCGGAGGCTCCGCCGTCGTCCTGGACGTCGGCACGGTTCTCCCACCACTCGTGTAGCAGGCGTCGGGTAACGAGAATTGATCAATGGCAAGGTTGTACAGCTCGGGGCTGGCCGGGTTGCAGGCGGCGGCAAGAGCAAGCATCACGACGAGCATGAACTTGTGCATGGTCCCTGCGACTTCTTCGATGCTTCGCTGGCGAGCAAGAAAAATCCGTTTCGCCCTGCCTCGTACGTCGGCTCTCCCTGCTATGAGGGGCGCGCATGCGTCGCATCTGTGAGACATCGTTGATGAACTCAGCCCTCTTCTACCTGGGCAGGTACGTGCCTTCGGTGAAGCAGCTTGATCGGGTGCTGGTGCGGAAGTGCCAGCGGGTGATTCGCGACAAGGGTGGCGACCTCGACGCGGCGCGGGCCCTGGTGCAAAAGGTGCTCGAGCGCCTGATCAGGGCGGGTTACCTCGATGACGCCCGGCTCGCCGAGGCCAAGGCAGGCTCGCTGCGCCGCGGCGGAAGGAGCAGTCGGGCGATCGCCCAGAAGCTCCAGCAGAAGGGACTCGATCGAGCGTTGGTGGCGGCGCACTCGCGGAGCTCCGCCGAGGACGAAGAGGCCGCGGCCTGGGTGCTGGCCCGTAAGAAGCGTCTGGGGCCGTACTCGCGCACGCCGGTGGTGGCACGAGAGGTGAGGCAACGGCAGCTCGCCACGCTGGCCCGGGCCGGCTATTCCTTCGCGCTCGCCCGGAGCATCGTCGACGCGACCGAGCCACCGACTCCTCGGCGNNCAGGCAAGACATTGAATGACGCGGGGAAAGCCTGGCGTCTGCAATTGTTGACAGTGAGATGACCATCGTCTACAGGGTTTCGGCGTTGGCGGCGCGTGTTCCAGGTGTGAGGGAATCCCTGGCTGCAGCGCGTTGCACGCCTTACTCGGTGCGAGGTCGGAGTTTGGAGTACATGCGCTTTCAGTGTCTTCTTTAGAAGGCATCGAATGCCTGTCAGGGCCGTGTGGGTTCGCCGAGCCCTCGATATGGAGAATCGACGATGACTTCACGACGTCACGCTGTGATGCCTTTGGTGGCTTTGATGATCGCAGGGGCCGTCTCGCTCTGGCTGAGTCGACGCGCGGCCACCGACAGCCCTCCGGACCGGACCTCGGCCGGAGGGACGATCTACGACTACCTCCACGCGCTCGAGGGACAGAACCCGCGTCAGATCGCCGACCTTCTCGCCGCGGCCTACGATGGCGAGGTGGACATCGATGATCGCCTGGGGCGCTTCGGTGGCGCGAGCGCGTCGAAGGCCGCGGTGCGGATCTCCTCGGAGCCGTCGCCTGAGATCCTCGCGGTGACGATCCGCACGACGGGCCCTGATGCCCAGGAGCTCGCGTGGACTGAGCACCTCATCTGGCGCAAAGGCAAGTGGAGGCTCGTGCTCGGGAGCGCACGCGACCTGCCCGACGACGTCTCCACGCCATCGGAGTCCCCTCCCCCGTAGTCGGTTACCCCAGATGATGCGACCTCAGTCGGCGAGCGTCGACAGGTCGCCTGGG
>PMBV01000043.1 GCA_003153055.1 Myxococcales bacterium | reverse complement strand
AGCAGGTTGCACTCGCTCGCCCCGTAGAACTCGGCCACGTGCTCGATGCCGAACCGGTGCTTGAAGGCGTCCCACAGCTCGGGGCGCAGCCCGTTGCCGATGATGACCCGCACCTGATGGTCCCGGTCGCCGTCTCCCGGGGGCTGCTGCAGCAAGTACCGGCACACCTCTCCGATGTATGCGAAGGCTGTCGCGCGGTTGGCCTTGGCATCACGCCAGAAGCCCGAGGCGGAGAACTTGCGAGCGATGGCCAGCGTCGCGCCCGCGGCCAGCACCGAGCTCCACGACACGGTGAGCGCGTTGTTGTGAAACATCGGCAGGGCACAGTAGAGGACATCGTCGTGCTTGAGCCGGGCGCTCATCAGGCCCACGCCCGACCAGCACCTCAGCCACCGGTAGTGCGACATGCGCGCCGCCTTCGGCATTCCAGTCGTGCCCGACGTCAGCATCAGGAACGCCGTCGAGTTGAGCTCGAGCGCGGCCGAGCCTTCTGGGTTCTCGGGCGAAGCGGTGGCCGCCGCCTCGTCGACATCGATGGCCCCCTCGACCTTGGGGCCCTTCTCGCGCTGCACCACGAGCGGCAGCGACAGCTCGCGCACCTGGTCGGCGTGCTCTGCCCCGGCGAAGATGAGCTTCGGCTCGACGGCCTTCACGCTGCGGGCGAAGGCGGCCCCGGGCTGTTGGGGGTTCATCATGCCCGCGGTGGCGCCGAGCTTGATGGTCGCCAGCACCGCGGCGAGGAGCTCTGGGCGGTTGTCGAACAGCACCCCCACCACGTCTCCTTTCTGTATGCCCTGGGCCTTGAGCACCGACGCGTAACGGTTCGCCTGCTCGTTGAGCGCGCGATAGGTGAGATCCTTCCCCTCGAAGCGCACCGCGATCTGCTCGGGCGTTCGCTTCGCCCAGCGCTCGAAGACCGCCGCGATGCCTCCCTTGTGCGTGGGCCGGGTGGTGACCAGGTGCCAGAGTCCCTTGGTCAACGCGCCAACTCGGGGGGCCCCATAGACCGCCCCTCGGGCGAGATCGACCCAGCTCACGTGTCTTGCGCTCATGCTTACCACGTGGTAAGCGAATGGCTACCAATGGTCAAGTCGTTCGCACCACTTTCTCGGGCGGGCCTCTTCTCGAGCGCCACACTGCCGACCGACTCGAAGGGGGTCACGGCGCCATGAGAGTCGGTCTGTACAAACACATCATCGAGCAAGGGCAGGGAGCCGCCGCCATTGCACGGCTGGCGCTCAGCGCTCTCAAGCCATCGACTGGCCAGGCACCGGGAGTCCCCGGGCGGTGGTTCGAGGCCTCCCTGGCCCCCCGGCGCCCAGCGCTCATCCGAGACTATCTCCTCGAGAACGGCGGCGACCCGCTGGTCTGGGGCAACGAGCTGCCTCCGCACCTCTTCGCCCAGTTTGGCATTCCCCTCGCTATGCGGGTCATCGCCGGGCTCCCCTACCCCGTGCAGCGCACGCTCAACGCCGGGTGTGCCTGGGTCAAGCACGCGCCCCTGCCCGCCCACGAGCCACTCGAGGTGCGGGCTCGGCTCGAGGCCCTCGACGACGATGGCGCTCGAGTGAAGGCCACGGTGAAGATCGTCGCCGGCACAGCCACTGCGCCCGGCGGGCTCGAGGCCGAGATGCGGGTGTTCATTCCACTGTCCAAGCGGCGAAAGAGCGCCAAGCACGGGGGCGACGAAAGGGTCAAGAAGGAGCCCTCCACCGTGCCCGCCGCCGCCGAGGAGGTCGCCCGGCTGACCATCGCCAAGAACGCCGGCGCGGTGTTCGCGGCGCTCACTGGTGACTTCAACCCGATTCATTGGCTGCCCCCCGCGGCCTGGGCATCCGGCTTCAACGGGTGCATTCTCCACGGGTTCGCCATGCACGCCCGTGCCGTCGAGGCGCTCGGCGCGGCGCTCCCGGGCAAGGTCCGCTCGCTGAAGAGCGTCGACGTGAAGTTCTCGCGGCCCCTCGTGCTGCCCGCCCAGGTCGGCGTATACGCGCGTGGCCATGAATTCTGGCTGGGCAAAGGCCCCGGAGCTCCGGCGCATCTGCTCGGTACGTACCAAGAGGAGAAACGGCAATGAGCGACATGTTGGTGAAGCTGAGCGAGAACCCCACCACTCGGAAGCTGGGCACGATGCTGGGCATGCCCTTGCCCGCGACGCTGGCGCGCACTGGCGCCCCCTACCGCGACGCCGAGCTGTCGGGCGTGCGAGTGGCCGAGGGCGGAGGGGCGACCTTGCGAGGCGTGGTGCGCGGCGGGCTGCTCGAGGCCGGGGCCGAGCTGGTCGAGGTCGGGCCCGAGGGCGTCGATGGCCTGGTGTTCGACGCCAGCGAGCTCGACTCGCCCGCGAGCCTGAGCGCGCTCCACGAGTTCTTCAAGCCGGCGATGCCCCGGCTCCACCGCAACGGCCGCGTGGTGGTGCTGGCCAAGCGCGCCAGCTCGAAGCGCCCCGACGTCGTCGCGGCCCAGGCGGCCCTCGACGGCTTCGTGCGCAGCCTCGCCAAGGAGCTCGGGCGACGCGGCTCGACCGCGAACCTGGTGTGGGTGGCCGACGGTGCCGAGGCGCGACTCACCCCGGTGCTGCGGTTTCTCCTCTCGCCCCGCTCGGTATTCGTGAGCGCCCAGCCGTTCTGGGTGACGGCCGAGGCTCGGCAAACCAGCCGCGTGCCCTACGAGAAGCCGCTGGCGGGGAAGGTGGCGCTGGTGACCGGCGCGGCCAACGGCATCGGGGCCGCCACGGCGCTGGCGCTGGCTCGGGAAGGGGCGCGAATCCTCGCGGTCGATCGCCCGACCGAGGAGCCCGCGCTCCAGGCCCTCGCCGCGAAGCTGGGCCAGGGCGTGACACCGGTGCTCGCCGACCTGGCCGATGCCGGGGCAGCGGAGGTGCTGGCGCGCGCGGCGGAGAGTGCCTCCGGGGTGGATCTCGTGGTCAACAACGCGGGGATCACGCGCGACAAGACGATGGCCAAGATGTCGCCCGAGCAGTGGCGAGACGTCATCTCGGTCAACCTGGGGGCGCTGGGCATGATCCAGGCGGCTGTCTCACCCTTCCTCCGAGACGAAGGGCGGGTGGTGTGCCTCTCGTCGGTGGCGGGCATCGCGGGCAACGTCGGCCAGACGGCCTACGCGGCCTCCAAGGCCGGTGTCCTCGGGTGGGTGCAGGCGACGGCGGCCGAGCTCGCCCCCCGCGGCATCACGGTGAACGCGGTGGCGCCCGGCTTCATCGAGACCCGCATGGTGGCCACCATGCCGCTGTTCGTGAGGGAGGCGGCGCGCCGGCTCTCGGCGCTCGGCCAGGGCGGGCAGCCGGAGGACGTCGCCGAGGCCATCACCTTCTTGGTCACTCCCGGGGCCCACGGGCTCACCGGCCGTCACCTGCGGGTCTGCGGTGGCGCGTTGATCGGCCAGTGACCAACGTGAGCAAGAAGAAAGGCACCTCCATGAGCTCCATTCGTCGCGTCGCCATTCTCGGTGGCAACCGAATTCCCTTCGCCCGCTCGAATACGGCCTACGCCCACGCCACCAATCAGCAGATGCTGACCGCGGCCATTCAGGGGCTGGTCGATCGGCTGAACCTCCACGGCCTCCGCATGGGAGAGGTCGCCGGCGGCGCGGTGATGAAGCACTCGAGAGACTTCAACCTGGTCCGTGAGACCGTGCTGTCGACCACCCTGGCGCCAGAGACGCCGGCGTTCGACATTCAGCAGGCCTGCGGCACGGGGCTCGAGGCCCTCATGATCGTCGCCAACAAGATCGCCCTGGGCCACATCGAATGCGGCATCGGCTGCGGCGCGGACACGACCTCCGACGCGCCCATCGGCATCAACGAGAAGATGAGGAAGATCCTCCTCGACGCCAATCGCGCCAAGTCGATGATGAAGCGCCTCTCGACGGTGGCCAAGCTTCGCCCCGACATGCTGGTCAAGCCGGCGATCCCCAAGAACTCCGAGCCTCGAACCGGCTACTCGATGGGCGAGCACGGAGAGCTCATGGCCCAGGAGTGGCACATTCCCCGCGAGGAGCAAGACCAACTCGCGCTCGCCAGCCACCAGAACCTGGCCCGGGCCTACCAGGAGGGCTTCTTCTCGGACCTCCTCAGCCCCTTCAAGGGCCTCGCCCAAGACAACAACCTCAGAGCCGAGCTCACCCTCGAAAAGCTGGGCTCGCTGAAGGCCTGCTTCGACAAGAAGGTCGCCCCCGGGAAGGGCACGCTGACGCCGGGGAACTCCACGCCGCTCACCGATGGCGCCTCGGCGGTGCTGCTGGGCAGCGAGGCGTGGGCCAAGGAGCGCGGCCTGCCCGTGCTGGCCTACTTGACGTTCAGCGAGGTCGCCGCGGTCGACTTCTTCAAGAAGAAGGAAGGCCTGTTGATGGCCCCGGCCTACGCGGTGCCCCGCATGCTCAAGCGCGCTGGCCTCACGCTCCAGGCCTTCGACTTCTACGAGATCCACGAGGCGTTCGCGGGCCAGGTGCTGTGCACCCTCAAGGCCTGGGAGGACCCGGCGTACTGCAAGGAGCGACTGGGCCTCGACGCCCCGCTGGGAGCCATCGATCGCTCGAAGCTCAACGTCAAAGGTGGCTCCCTGGCCGCGGGGCACCCGTTCGCGGCGACCGGCGGGCGCATCACGGCGGCGCTCGCCAAGATGCTCGCCCAGAAGGGGTCCGGGCGCGGGCTCATCTCCATCTGCGCCGCCGGTGGACAGGGCGTCGTGGCCATCGTGGAGCGCTGATGTCGACCTCTCGGGCCCTGAAGCCAGCGGAGACCATCTCGAACGAGGAGCAGGCCGAGCTGCTCCTGCGCGCGGCGGCCGCGAAGCTCGAGCGCCTCAGCACCTACGCCTGCACGGTGCTGTGCCAGGACCGACTCCGTGGGACCATGAGGAAGCAGGAGCGGATCCAGTCGCTGTTCCGGGCGCCGCGGTCGGTGTACCTCCGCTGGCTGCCCGGGCCTCACGAAGGGTTGCAGGCCTCGTACGTGCCCGAGCGCGATGGCGCGAGCAACTTCATGGCCAGAGAGAAGGGTCTCAAAGGGCTGGTGGGCGCGATCACCCTGCCCCATCGCTCGCCCCTCGTCGACTCGATGTACCCCCATCACTTCCGGACCAACGAGACCAGCGTCCACCACCTCGTGGGGCTGGCCATCGAGCTCGTCACCAAAGCCCGAGCCCAAGGCACGCTGAGCGTCTCGAAGGTGGAGCCTCTCGACGACCCCCTCTTGGGCAAGCGGGCGACCCGAGTCGACTGCGAGCTGTCGAAGGACCCGAAAGACGGACTCCGGTGGCCCCGCACCGAGCTCTTCTTCGAGCACGAGAGCGAGCTGCCGCTGCACCTCCGACTCCACGACTTCGACGGAGGGCTGTACGGTGAGTACGCCTTCGTGGATCTGCGGCCCAACGTCGCCGTGCCGCCTTCGGCCTTCGAGCTGAAGAGACTCTAAAGATGCTGCTCCATTCTCATCACCAGGGCAACGCAACGCGTCAGATAAGACAGTTCCTCTGAGCAGCACGGCTGCAGCGCGCGGGCGCTCGGCTCAATCGAACTCATTTGCGCCCTGGCTTACCAGTTGGTAGGTCTCACCTTGCCAATGGGTAGGCCTCGACAGGACACCACCTCGATGCAGCCTGCTCCCTTGCACGAGCGGTCCGATGAGCGGGCTCCTCGGTATACCATCCTCCGCCCGCTCGCCAGCGGAGGCATGGGCAACCTCTACCTGGCCCGCGCCAGAGGCATCGAGGGTTTCGAGCGGCTGGTCGTGCTCAAGCGGCTCAAGCCCGACGTGGCAGCCCGTTACGAGAACGTGAGGAGCTTCCTCGACGAAGTGCGGGTGCTCGCCAGCATGCAGCACGACAACGTGGTGCACATCTACGATGTCGGGGTCGCCAAGGACGGCAGCTACTTCTACTCGATGGAGTTTCTGGTCGGGCAAGATCTCCGCCGGCTCATGCTCCGTGGCGCGCGCCAAGGGCAGGCATTCCCGCTCCCCCAAGCCATCTTCGTCGCCAGCTCGGTCCTGTCTGGGTTGCACCACGTTCATCAGCGCCTCAGCCCCAACGGGGAGGCCCTGAGGATCGTGCATCGAGATGTGTCGCCCGCCAACATCTTCATCACCTACGAAGGCGGCGTGAAGCTGATCGACTTCGGCATCGTCAAGACGGCGCACCAGTCGATTCACACCGAGCAAGGCGTGCTCAAGGGAAAGATCCGCTACATGTCTCCCGAGCAGTGCCGCATGGAGCCGATGGACGCCAAGAGCGACATCTTCTCGCTGGGCGTGGTGCTCTGGGAGATGACCACCGGACGAGCCCTGTTCAAGAACCAGAACAGCTACGAGGCGCTGGTCACCATCGCCGAGAAAGACGCGCCGCGGCCGTCGCTGGCGGTCGCCGAGTACCCGTCGGACCTCGAGGCCGTCGTCATGAAGGCGCTGGCACGACGGGTGGCCGATCGCTGGCAGTCAGCCAAGGAGATGCAGCTGGCGCTCGCGGAGGTCGCGGTGCGTCGCCACTGGCCGTTGAGTTCCTTCGGCCTGAGCGAGCTGATGGAGGCGCGCTTCGCACAGGAGCTCGACGCGCTCCGCGGCTCGAGGGCGGCAGGGCAGGAGCTGGCGGACTTCGCGGTCAGAGAGCTCGTTGACGCGGCGCCGACGCCCAGCGCCATGAGCGCGCGACGAGTGACACCTGCCGTGGCCGGGCTGGACACCCCATCGCCGACCGCTCCGCCTCCCTCGGCCATCGTGCCGGTGGGTCCACGAGCCACTCCCCGGTTGGCGCGACGAGCGCGGCCCGGTCATCGGCGAAGCTGGGCCGCGGCGGCCATCATCGGGCTGCTCGCCATCGGCGTGGGCATCAGGTTCGTGAGTGGAACGGGCAGACAGCCGCCGCCAGCCGAGCAGAAGGCCGCGGAGGAGCCCGTGCCGGTGACGGCGTTCGCGCTGCCCCTCGAGGTCTCTCCGCCGCCACCAGAGGACGACGCGCTCGATCTGGCTCCACTCCCCACGCTTCCAGCCAGTCGTCCCCGGCCCGTGGGCCCAGCCCTGCCCCAAGGAGACGAGGCGAGGCGCCGCGCAGCCCCGGCGCGCCACGTGGCCAGTTGGAACAGCGACTCTCCATTTCCCCCTCCCTGACTGGCGGCTCGATGCTCCGTCTCGTGGTGCGCTCCGTGCTCATCGTGGTCCTCAGCCCCGCTCTCGGAGCGTCTGGTGCACCCGCGAGCGCCAAGTCGCACTACGAGAAGGGCTCACCACGCCATCACGCCTGATCCGCGATCATGAGGC
>PMBV01000337.1 GCA_003153055.1 Myxococcales bacterium | reverse complement strand
GCGAGCTCGGTCTCGATGAACATGTCCACCGCGCGATGCTGGAGCACCTGGAAGCTACCGATCTTCACGCCGAACTGCTCGCGCTGGCCGAGGTAGTCGACGGTCATCTCGAGCGCGGCCTGCATGACGCCCGCCCCCTCGGCGCAGGTCGCGGCCGCCGCGACGTCGAAGGCGGCCAAGAGCGCCCCCGGTGCCGCGCCCTCCTGGCCGAGGAGCTCTCCTTCGGCCTCAGCGAGCTCGACGAAGGCGGCGCGGCGGCCGTCCATGGTGGCGACCGAGCGAATCGTGACGCCAGGCGCCCCGGGAGCCACCGCGAAGAGCGACAGGCCCTCGGGGGCGAGGGCGCTCACGAGGAGGACGTCGGCGGCGTGACCGTTCAGGACCCACACCTTGTGTCCGGTGAGGCGGTAGGCAGCGCCGACGCGGCGGGCGACGGTGGCGGCGACGGTGGGCTCGAAGCGGCCGCCGGGCTCGGTGAGAGCGAGGGCGAGCGAGGTGCGGCCGTCGATCATCGGCGCGAGGTATTTCCTCGCTTGCTCCGCGGGCGCCAGCTTGACGAGTGCGGTCCCGGCGAGGAGCGTCGAGGCGAGGTAGGGCTCGGGGACGAGCGCTCGGCCGAGCTGCTCGACGAGGAGCGCGATGTCGATGAAGCGACCGCCGAGGCCACCGACCTCCTCGGGGAAGGGGAGCGCGAGCCAGCCCAGCTCGGCGAAGCTCTGCCACACCGCCGGCGTCCAGCCGCGGGCATCGGCTCTCAGGCGCCGCGCCCGGCTCACCGGAGAGTCGCGCTTGACGAAGGTGGCCGCCGTGTCCACGAGCAGCCGCTGCTCTTCCGAGAGATCGAAGTTCATGCGCCGGGGAGCCTCAGGATCATCTTCGCGATGACGTTGCGTTGGATCTCGTTGGATCCGCCGTAGATGGTGGTGGCGCGGAGGTAGTTGTAGTTCGACGGCACCCATTCCTGGTCCGCCGGCACGGTGCCCTCGGGGTTGAACCAGGTCATCGAGTTGGGCCCCATCACCTCCATCGCGAGCTCGTACATCTGCTGCAGCACCTCGGAGCCGCGGATCTTGAGGATCGACGACTCCGGCCCAGGGGCGTGACCGAGCTGAGCGCCGGCGAGGGCCCGGTAGTTGGCCACCTCGAGGCTCTTGAGCTTCACCTCCATTCGCGCGACCTTGGCGCGAAGGCCCGGCTCGTCGAGCAGTGGCCCGGCGATGAGCTTGATGCGGCGGAGCGCCCGGCGCGAGAGGCCCACCGCCGCGATGCCGGTGCGCTCATGGCCGAGCAGCGCCTTGGCCAGCGCCCAGCCGCCGTTGAGCTGCCCCACCAGGTTCTCCTTGGGCACCCGCACTCCATCGAACCAGGTCTCGCAGAAGGCCGGGGTTCCCCCGATGGTGAGGAACGGCTTCACGGTGACGCCTGGGGAGTGGAGATCGATGAGGAGGAAGCTGATGCCCGCCTGCTTCTTCGCCTTGGGGTCCGTCCGCACGAGGGCGAAGATCCAGTCGGCGTACTGGGCGTAGGTCGTCCACGTCTTCTGCCCGTCGACGATGAAGTGGCCCTGGCCGTCGTCCGCGGCCTGCGTCTTGACCGAGGCGAGATCGCTGCCTGCGTTGGGCTCGGAGTAGCCCTGGCACCACACCTCATCGCCCGCGAGGATTCTGGGCAGGAAGCGCCGCTTCTGGGCCTCGGTGCCGAACTGGATGAGCAGCGGCCCCACCATCGAGAGCCCGAAGGGGGAGAGGCTGGGCGCGCCCGCCAGCTCGAGCTCCTCGTTGAAGATGAAGCGCCGCGTGGCGTCCCACCCCGGGCCGCCGTGCTCCTTGGGCCAGAAGGGCGCCACCCAGCCCTTGGCCGCGAGGATGCGGTGCCAGCGCATGATGTCCTTGAGCTCGAAGTGACCGTCGACCGAGGCGATGCGGGCGAGGTCTTCGGGGAGCGACGCCTGGGTGAACGCGCGCACCTCCTCGCGGAAGGCGACGTGCTCGGGGCTGAACGTCATGTCCATGAGTCGAGGGGCTAAGTCACCCATTCCCCGTCGTCAAGCGACCCAGGCCCCGCCTGCTCGAGCGGCGGCCCAGGACGCCCCGCGTTAGCCAAGCGCCATGTGCCGCAACATCAAATTGCTCCACCATTTCGAGCCGCCCGCCACCGTCGAGGAGATGCAGGCCTCGGCTCTCCAGTACGTGCGGAAGCTCTCCGGCATGAACGAGCCATCGACGGCCAACCAGGCGGCCTTCGATCGAGCGGTGAAGGACGTCACCCGCGCCACGCAGGTGCTCCTTCGCTCCCTCGAGGCCCACGGCCCACCTCGCGACAGAGAGGTCGAGCGTCACAAGGCGCGGGCCCGGTGGAAACGCCGCGAGGCCCACCTGCACGGCTGAGATGACCTTCGAGCCAGGTCGCACAATCTGCCTGGCCAACCTCACACCTGTCCGCCCGGAGAC
Source organism: Myxococcales bacterium (assembly GCA_003153055.1). The sequence goes on along the minus strand of PMBV01000337.1, from coordinate 48,590 downwards.
GGGAGGTACACGGCCGGGCAGCGGCCCCGCCGTGACGGGCGGAGACGATAGCGGCCGACTGGGAACCTGGTAGATCATCCTGGTGCTTCTTCTCACCTCTCTCAGGTGCCGCTTCTTGGCGCGTCCCCGGCCATCGCGCGCGCTGTGGGCCACAACCGTGACGATGACGCTCGAGACACCCGGTGACGCCGCGGTCCGCCGCACCTCCTCGTCTCTCGTCACGCTCGCGGGCGTCCTGGGCGCGCTGGCTGGCTGCGCGACCGCCCCCATCAGGCCGGCGGAGATCGCCCATGACGACTACGCGTACGCGAAGCGATACCTCACCTGGTTCATCGAGCAGGAGATGTCGAAGCACGACGTCACTGGATTGAGCATCGCCCTGGTCGACGACCAGCAGCTGGTCTGGGCTCGAGGCTTCGGCTTCGCAGACAAGGAGCAGAACCTCCCCGCCGCGGCAGAGACCGTCTACCGAGTTGGTTCCATCTCCAAGCTGTTCACCGCCACCGCCGCCATGCAACTCGCGGAGCGGGGAAAGCTCGACATTGATCGCCCGCTGGCCACCTATCTCCCCGGGTTTTCCATCAAGAGCCGGTTCTCCGAGGCTGGGCCGATCACCCCCCGCACCCTCATGACCCATCACGCAGGGCTCCCTTCAGACCGCCTCAAGGGCTCTCGGGGCAGGAACCCCGTCGCGTTCTCGAGCGTTGTCCCCGAGCTGAGTGACGAGTTCGTCGCCTACCCGCCAAATTTCCTGTTCGCCTATTCGAATCTCGGAATGACCCTCCTCGGGGAGGCCGTGGGTCAGGTCAGCGGACTGGGGTTCTCCGCCTACGTGGAACGGGAGCTCCTCCAGCCCCTGGGCATGGAGCACTCCAGCTTCTCCTCCGCTGCGGAGGCGCCAATGATGGCCAAGCCCTACGACCGTGGCAAGCCCGTCGAGGAGCCCGGCATTCGCAACCTTCCGGCCGGGGGCCTGAACACCAGCGTCCTCGACCTGAGTCACTTGCTGGCGATGGTCTTCGCCGGGGGACGGTTCGGTGCGCACCAGCTCATCACTGAAGAGACCCTCGCCGAGATGCTCCGCCCACAGAACGCCGACGTCCCGCTGGACCTCGACTTCCGCATCGGCCTGAGCTGGTTTCTGATGCCGATGGGCCTACAGAACGCGGGACCCGTCGTGAGCCACGGTGGGGACGTCATCAACTACCACAGCCAGTTGGTTGCTTTGCCACAGCACAAGCTCGGGGTGATTGTGCTCTCGAACTCGGCCTCCTCGGCAGAGACCGTCCGGCGCGTTGCGACGGAGTCCCTGAAGCTCGCCCTCGAGACGAAGACCGGGATTCGCCAACCGCGACAGCCGGACGCGCCGAGCGAGGACGAGACTCCGCCATCGGCCGAGGAGCGGCGGGCCGTCGTCGGCGCCTACGTGACGGGCGCGGGCCTCGTCAGGGTCACCGACGAATCGGGTGAGCTCCGTGTCTCCATCGCCGGCAAGGTGTCCCACCTGGCGCACTTCCCCAGCGGCCACCTCAAGCCAAAGTTCAAGTTGTGGGGGTTCATTCCTGTCGAGAGTGGTCCGCTGGCCTCCGTGGCCTTCTCGGTAGCGAACCTCGGTGGTCGGGAGGTGCTGATCGGCACCAAGAACGGTCAGTCGCGCCTCTTCGGAGAGAAGGTCGCTCCGTCTCCCCTCCCACCGGAGCTGGATCGCTACCTCGGCACCTATGAGCTGGCGAACCTTGGCGTGGGCGAGTGGCCGCTCGTCAGAAGCATCCGCATCGAATACCAGGACGGGTTCCTGCTCGCTGACGTGGCCGGGAAGTCGTCGGAGGACCTCTCCAAAATCGTCCTTCTTCCGGTCTCGAGCCACGAGGCGGTCATCGCCGGCCTTGGTCGTGGTTTCGGCGAGACCATCCATTTCAGGACGGTCGGCGAAGACGCGATCGTTTCCTACTCCGGGCTCGAGCTCAAGAAGACGTCGAAACGGTAGCCCGCGCGACGCGCACGGGCGCCTACCGCGGCTTGGAGCGGTTGAGGAAGACGCTGACGTAGTCGCTGTGTCATTGTTGTGTTTGTTGCCGCCTGACAAATAGGACACGTGAACCCGCTGCCGCGGCACAGGGCTGCGCGGCGAAGGGGCGCGAGCGTCGCGATGTCTATGTTGGGCTGGGCGTGCCCACCCGGCAGAGGCAATAGACGAACTGTTGCTCGGAGCCCCACGGCGTTGCGTGGACTTCGGTGAGGCTGTCGAGGCGCTCGAAGTCGGGGCCGAACTCCCCGTGGATCCCGGCGGCGTCATAGCGCACCACGTCCAGGCCGCTGCAACGCTCAGGGCCCTGGGGCCCGAAGGTGGCGACGAGAATGTGGCCACCGGGCTTGAGGGCCCGCCGCACCTGAGCGACGTAGCGCTGCCGCGCCTCGGGCTCGCGGAGGAAGTGAAAGACGGCTCGGTCGTGCCAGAAGTCGTAGCCCGCTTCGAGCAGCGCGGCCCCGGTGACGTCTCCCACCACCCAACTGACGCGCTCGGCGCGGCTCCCCAGGCGTTGCTTCGAGGTCTCGATGGCCGCCGCCGCGAGGTCGAGCACCGTCAGGTTAGTGTACCCACGGTCGAGGAGATCGTCGACGAAGGTGGAGGCTCCTGCGCCGACGTCGATGATGCCCGCTGCGGGCGCGAGGCCAAGGTGCTCGACGAAGGCCAGGGAGCGATCGAGGTGCGGCCGGTACCAGCTCACCTCGCCCGGCTTCTTGCTCTGGTACACGGCGTCCCAGTGAGCCGATTGGTCGCTCATGACGGCACTGTGGCGCAGCGTGGGCCAGCGGTCGATAGACGGTACGCAGGAAGACGAACCGACGGCGGTAAGCGCCGATGGCGCCGAGGCGCTCGAGAGGGAGGACGAGCACGAAGGCACCCAGGTGAGGCCACACCGCTTGAGCTCGCGAGCAGAGTCGCGGCAAAAGACCGGCGGGCGGTGAGCGCAAGGGCTCGAGGTTCCTCGGGGAACCGGTCGACAGATCCTCCAGGCGGTCGGGGCGTTCAAAGGCTCCAAGCGCCCACGGGCGCGTCACCCACTCGGGAGCCCACATGAAACACTTCTCCGTCGTCGCCGCCCTCACGACCGCGCTGTTGGCCACGGCGACCTTGGCCGCCGAAGCCCCAGACGCCCAGCCGAAGATTCAGATCGCCATTCTGCTCGACACCTCAAACAGCATGGACGGCCTCATCAACCAGACCCGCGAGCAGCTCTGGCGCATCGTCAACACCTTCGCCACCGCCAAGCGCAACGGCAAGTCGCCCCGGCTCGAGCTCGCCCTCTACCAGTACGGCAACAGCGGCCTCTCCCAAGAGTCCGGCTACATCCAGCGCCTGGTCCCCCTCACTACCGACCTCGACAAGGTGTCCGAGGCCCTCTTCAAGCTCAAGACCAACGGCGGTGACGAGTACTGCGGTCTGGTGATTCACCAAGCCATCCACCACCTCGAGTGGAGCCGAGCCAAAGGTGACCTGAAGCTCATCTACATCGCCGGCAATGAGCCCTTCACCCAGGGCACCTTCAACTACAAGGAAGCGGTGAAGGAGGCCATCTCGAGCGGCGTGGTGGTCAACACCATTCACGCAGGCAGCGAGCGAGAGGGCATCGACGGCAAGTGGAAAGACGCGGCGCTCCTGGCCGACGGCAACTTCATCACCATCGACCAGAACCGCGCGGTGGCTCGAGTGAACGCCCCGATGGACCTGGAGATCGCCCGGCTCAACGACGCGCTCAACGCCACCTACGTGAGCTACGGCAGCGAGGGCGGCCGAGCGAAGGAGCGCCAGGTTGCCCAGGACAAGAACGCCACTGGAATGTCGGCGGCGAGCCTGGCGACCCGCGCGGCCTCGAAGTCGAGCGGCTTCTACGACAACTCCGGCTGGGACCTGGTCGACGCGAAGAAGAAGGGCCAGGCCGTCGCCGAGGAGGCCCTGCCCGCCGAAGTCAGGAAGCTGAGCAAGGACGAGCGCGAGAAGTTCGTCGAGACCAAGACCAAGGAGCGCGGCGAGCTCCAGGCGAAGATTTCCCAGCTCGCTCAGGAGCGCGACCAATACGTGCAGACCGAAATGAAGAAGCAGGCCACCCAAGGCCCGAAGACGATGGACGACGCCCTCATCGAGTCGGCCAAGACCCAAGCGGCGAAGCAGGCCTTCTCCTTCTGACGCCGGCCCGTGCTCGTCCTGGAGTGACGCAGCGCGCTGAGGCAGGGGAAGCACCGCTTGGGGAGCCTGGCTGAATCTGATGGACTCCCCTGGGCCCCTGCCTCAAAGGAGTCGGTCATGAGCTTCGAGCGCGACGCGAGCCTGACGGTCGATGCCCTCGTCGGTTTTCTCCGCCAGAGCCAAGACGGCGTGGGCCTCGCGGTTCACCAGCCGCCGCTCAGCGAGCTGGTCGAGCGCCTCGAGCTGCGGAAGTGGATGACGCAGGGTGGGTTGAGCGGCCCCGCGCTGGGCGAGTTCCTCCAACGGTACCTCGACAGCGTCACCCGGCTGCACCACCCGGGCTACATGGCTCACCAGGTGGCCGTGCCCCACCCCTCTGGCGCCATCGGGTCGTTCGTCGACGGCCTCACCAACAACGCCATGGCCATCTACGAAATGGGCCCACCCGCCACGGCCATCGAGTTCGAGCTCATCCGGTGGATGCTTGAGAAGATCGGCTTCACCGCACCGCCCTGCCCTCCCGCGATAGCCTCAGGCCCCAGCGGCGGAGGCGTGCTGGTCCACGGCGGCTCCCTGGCCAACCTCACGGCCCTCGCCGCGGCACGGAGCCGAGCCGACCCCGACGCGTGGGAGAATGGCCCCAGCCGTGACCTCGTCGTCCTCGCACCGGCCGAGGCTCACTACTCGGTGGCCCGCGCCGTCGGAGTGCTGGGGTTGGGCCAACGTGCCCTCCGGCCGGCGCCGGTCGATGACAACGGGCGGGTGGTGCCGGATCGACTCCCCGAGACGCTGCGGCGCCTCCGAGACGAGGGCCGGCGACCGATGGCGTTGGTGGCGGCCGCATGCAGCACCGGCGCGGGCCTGTACGATCCGCTCGCCGAGATGGGCGCCTTCTGCCGCGAGGAGGGCCTCTGGCTCCACGTCGACGGAGCCCACGGCGCCTCCGCGCTCCTCTCGGACCGGCTCAAGCACCACCTCGACGGCATCGCCCTGGCCGACTCGGTCGTGTGGGACGCGCACAAGCTGTTACGCACGCCCACCGTCTGCGCCGCCGTGCTGGTGCGCGACTCCCGCGACCTCGACGCCGCCTTTCGCGAGGAGGCCAGCTACCTCTTCCACGAGAAGGATCAACCCGGCTTCGACTTCATTCACCGCACCGTCGAGTGCACCAAGGCGGCGCTGGGGCTGCGGCTCTTCCTGGTACTGGCCTCCGAGGGCGAAGCCGCGCTCGCTCGCTACGTCGAACGCCAGACCGAGCTCGCCCAAGCCGCCGCCGCGCGCATCGCCCAGGTGCCCGGTCTCGAGCTCGCCGTCACGCCCGAGCTCAACATCGTCTGCTTCCGCGTCAGAGGGAGCGATGAACGACAGCTCGAGGTGAGACGTCAGCTGGTCGCCCGGGGCCGGTACTACATCTCCACCGCCTCCTTCCGAGGGCGCCGCTGGCTCCGCCTCGCGCTGATGAGCCCGGCCACCGAGCTCTCCGACATCGATGGGCTCCTCGAGGAGCTCGCCGAGGTCGGCTCAGGATGAGCCGTGCTCGAAAGTTGCTCCCTCTGATATGAATGGTCGGTTCATGGTCGAGGTGCGAACCGAACGTGTTCACCCGCGCCACGCAGGTGCTCCTTCGCTCCCTCGAGGCCCAGGGCCCACCTCGCGACAGAGAGGTCGAGCGTCACAAGGCGCAGGCCCGGTGGAAGCGCCGCGAGGCCCACCTGCACGGGTGAGCCGAGCTCCTCGGGCGCCCGACGAGAAGCTCGTCGCACCGCGTTGCGGTTGACTCTCGAGTCAGCGGCCGGTTGCAGTCGCAAAACGCGAGGGCAAGCACCTTCTGGGGCCGCCCGCCGACAATGACCTACAGCGGTCCTCCTTTTCCAGAAATCGGAGTCTTTCCATGAGCAGGCTCAATTCCCTCTCCGGCGGCGGCGGCGTCGGTGCCTTCCCCGGCAGACACGGCGGCGCCCCGGTCGTCGGCCCGGCCGCGGCCAACGCCCCCTCCGCGACCCGGCTCGCCACCGACGGCTTCGAGAAGGCCCCGGAGGCCAGGGCCCCGGTGCACCTCAACGCGGTGGCCCCGGTCACCGACCTGCCGGTGGGCGGCCCCGATAAGCAGTACGATGGGATGCTGGTGGGCGCCGGCGGGCACGTGTACCGCACCGGCACACCGCTCTCCGAGGTGCCGGCGGTGCAGCCCGACGCCAGCTCCAGGGTGCCACGCAACACCGAGACCATCATCTACACCAATGGCATACTCACCGACCTCAAGGGCCAGCAGGCCAGCCTCCAGGCCATCGCCAACGTCACCGGCTCCAACGTCATCGGCGTTCACAACAGCACCGAGGGGGCGATCAAGGACCTCTTGCAGTGCGTGAACGACAAGTCCAACAACATCTTCGCCCGCAACCCGGCGGTGGACTCCCTCTCCGACACCATCCACGACCAGCTGAGACAGGGCAAAGAGGTGCACCTCATGGGGCACAGCCAGGGCGGGCTGATCACCTCCCGCGCCCTCTCCGACCTGAAGGCCCGGCTCACCTCGGAAGACGGGATGACCACCGAGCAGGCCGAGACGTTGATGAGCCGCATCAAGGTCGAGACCTTCGGGGCCGCAGCCGCCAGCTACCCTGACGGCCCCCAATACACCCACAACATCAACCGCTGCGACCTGGTGCCCTCCATGGTTGGCCTCGGGGTGCTCGCCGACGTGCACCTCCTGGTCCACCCGGGAAGGGGCGCCAAGGTCAACTACTTCACCGACCAGGCCGGGGGGATACAAGCCAACCATGCCTTCAACACCACCTACCTCAACCACCGCACCAGCCCTTAAGTAAGGTCCCTCATGATGACACGACGCGAAGCTGACACGCTGATGGCCGAGCTGGGGAAGGTGTGGGGCTTCAAGGCCGGGCTCGACGCCGACGGCCGGGCCTCCTACGCCGTGGAGACCGCCAGCATCTCCTTCTTCTACCAGCCCAGCACCGAGGACCTGGAGTGCCGGGCGCTGGTGTACCGGTTCCGCGCCGAGCCCCGCCCGGGGCTGGTGGAGGGCTACGCCGCCGAGGAGCAGGCCGGCACCGACTGCGGGGGCGGTCACGTGGAATACCAGCCCAGCAACAAGGGCCTGTTCCTGCTCCGCGCCTACCAGGAGGCCCCTCAGGTCACCGTCTTCTCGGCCGAGCTGACGAAGCTGATGAAAGCCAGCCTCAAGTGGGTGGACGAGGTGGTGCCGCGGGTGGCCCAGCACGTGCTGCACCCACAGTGATGGTCGTCGCCGGGCCCGGTCTGTCACAGCGCTTCGCGGGTCGCGGCGAGGATGTCGAGGCGGTCAGCTCACGCCTCCGTGCCACGCGTCGACCCAACCGCCGACGGTGGCGCTTCCGCCCTCACCGCCGGTGACGGTGATGGTGGCGGTCGCCGTCTTGGTCGAGTCGGCGTGGCTCGACGCGACGAGGTGGTAGACGCCAGGCGTCGCCGGGCAGCGTCGCGTCCGGCGCGGGTGATGCTGCCGGCACCCGCTGGAGCACCGGAACGCATCACGTGAGACGGGAGCCGAGGCCGAAGATTGGGTGAGTTGAGTTCAGCGATACTGGCGCTCGCGCCGATCGCGCCACTGGCCCCTTCGAGCTGCGGGCTCCAGAGGTCGTTCACGCGCAATCGACGGCGATCAAACCTCGAGGCGCCCGCGCGCGGGTCGGTGGCCTTCAGAGAACACTACCGATTGGTTTATTTTGAACTACCATATGGTAGGGTCAATGCCGTGCGGCGGGGGCGCCCGGCTCTCGCGACGACACGGCGGGGGAGCGAAGATGCGTACGTCGATCCAGCGGTCCGTGAAATGGCACCTCCCGTTCATGCTGGCCACGGTGGCGCTGGCGATGAGCGGCTGCGAGGAGGCGAAGGAGTCTTCGGGCTGCTACGTGTGCGTGGCGGCCAGCGGGACCTTCCTCGACGGGGTGGGGAGGACCGACTGTCTCAGCGCCGACGCCAGCCTGTCATACCTCGCGGCGGGCTACCTCTGCCAGGATCCGCTGTCGGGGGCCTTTCCGCCGATCCCCGACGGCGGGCTCGTTCTCCGCCCCGACACTAAGCGACTCCTCGGGTTCCACTTCACCACTGTCCCGGCGATGCCAGTCACCGATGAGGAGCACCTGACGATCACCACCGCCGTGCCGCACGGCATGGCCGTGTCGGGCCTCGTCGCCAGCTTCGTTCTCGCCGGGAAGAGCGTCACCGTGAACGGCGTCGCGCAGGTGAGCGAGGTGACCGTGAACGACTTCAGCCGGCCCGTGTCCTACGTGGTGACCGCGATGGACGGCTCGACCGCCACCTACGTCGTGACCGTGACCCCGTCGAGCGTCACCCCGGCGGCGCCCACCGGCGTCCAGGCCGTCGCAGGGTACGCGCGGGCGCAGGTGAGCTGGACGGCGTCGGACGGCGCCTGGTCGTACAGCATCTACTCCTCAACCACTCCGGACGTTTCGCCGACGAAGAACGACGGCGCGATCCACACGCCGCCGGGCTCAGGCGTCACCTCCGTGCCCGTCGGCCCGCTCACCATCGGCACCACCCACTACTTCGTCGTCACCGCCGAAAACGGCACCCTTGTCAGCCCGCCGTCGAGCCCTCCGGTGAGCGCCATCCCCACGGTGTCCGAGTCGATGAAGCAGCTCCTCGGCTTCCACTTCACCACCATCCCCGCGCTGCCCGTCACCGACGACTCGGCGCTGACCATCAAGGCCGAGGCGCCCCATGGCACGGACCTGACCTCGCTCGTCGCCAGCTTCGTCCTCGGCGGCAAGAGCGTCACCGTGAACGGCGTCGCACAGGTGAGCGAGGTGACCGTGAACGACTTCAGCCGGCCCGTCTCCTACGTGGTGACCGCGATGGACGGCTCGACCGCCACCTACGTCGTGACGGTGACCGCGTCCGGCGTCACCCCGGCGAAGCCCACCGGGGTCACCGCCGTCGCCGGGGTCGCGCGGGCGCAAGTGAGCTGGACGGCGTCGGACGGCGCCTGGTCGTACAGCGTCCATTACTCGACCTCCGCGGAGGTCTCGCCGACCAAACACGACGGCGTGCTCCAGACGCCCCCAGGCTCGGGGGTGACGTCGGTTCCCCTCGGCCCCCTCACCATCGGCACGAGGTACTACTTCGTCGTCACCGCCGAGAACGGCACCCTAGTCAGCCCGCCGTCGAGCCCGCCGGTGAGCGCCGTCCCCACGATGCCCGAGTCGACCAAGCAGCTCCTCGGCTTCCACTTCACCACGGTCCCGGCGATGCCGGTCACCGACGAGGCCTCCCTGACGATCACCGCCAAGGCCCCCTACGGGATGGAGGTAACGGCGCTGGTCGCGAGCTTCGTCCTCGCCGGCCAGAGCGTCACGGTGAACGGGGTCCCGCAGGTGAGCGAGAAGACCACGAACGACTTCACCCACCCCGTCTCCTATGTGGTGACCGCGGTCGACGGCTCGACGGCGACCTATGTGGTGAGCGTGGTCGAGAGCCCCGTGGCCCCGGCGAAGCCCGCCGCGGTCCAGGCCGTGGGTGGGTTTGCACAGGCGCAGGTGAGCTGGGCGGCAACGAACGGCGCCTGGTCCTACAGCGTCTACGCCTCGAGCTCGCCGACGGTCTCGCCGACGAGCTACACCACCGTCTTCCGTACGCCGGCAGGCTCAGGGGTGACCTCCATACCCTTCGGCCCTCTCACCATCGGCACCACGTACTACTTCGTCGTCACCGCCGACAACGGCACCTTGTCGAGCCCCCCGTCGAGCCCGCCAGCGAGCGCGACGCCGACCGCGTCCAACACGTGGACCTGGGTCACCGGGTACGATCCGTCGAGCCCGGGGACGGGCACCTACGGCATCAAGGGCACCGCCGACGCCAAGAACATCCCTCCTCCCCGCGAGCGGGCGATGAGCTGGCTCGGCGCGGACCAGGGCCTCTACGTCTTCGGCGGCGCCGTGAAGGGCAACACGAGCACGCATCAGCTCAGCGACCTGTGGCGGTTCGACCAGAACGGCAACTGGACCTGGATGGCCGGGGTCAACACCCAAGACAACGCCTCCACGCTGGGCGACGGACCCGGTGCACGGGAGGGGGCGGCCACCTGGACCGACGCCTCGGGGAACCTCTACCTCTTCGGTGGGTACGGGCGAGACTCTCAGGGCACACTGGGCGAGCTGAACGACCTTTGGCGGTTCAACCTGAGCGCCAAGATCTGGTCGGTGCTGAGCGGGGGGGCCACCGCCACCATCGGCGGCAAGGGTGTCTACGGGACGAGGGCCGCCATCGGGCCGGGCAACTGGCCAGGCGCCCGCGACGGCGCCGTCGTGTGGGTGACGACTGCCGGCAACGGCACCCTCTGGTTGTTCGGCGGAACCGGCGTCGACTCCATCGGCGCCGTCGGGCGCCTCAACGACCTGTGGAAGTTCGACGGGACCAACTGGATCTGGGTGGCCGGGTCGAACGGCGTCGGGCAGCAGGCCAGCTACGGCACTCTGGGCCAGCCGAGCGCCACCAACGTGCCGGGCGCCCGCGGCGACGGAGCCGCCTGGGTGGACGCGAGCGGGAAGCTCTGGCTCTTCGGCGGGCAAGGGAAGGACCCCGGGGGCCACGACGCGCTCTTCAGCGATCTCTGGAGGTTCGATCCGGGCCCGTCCACGTGGGCGTGGATGGGAGGGTCCAACGCCGCCAACGAGCTGGGGAGCTACGGCGTCAAGGCGACCCCCGGCAGCGGAGCTCGGCCAGGCGCGCGCCAGGGGGCGGTCTCCTGGAGCGACGGTGGCGGAGGGGTCTGGCTCTTCGGTGGGCTGGGCTACGCCAGCGGGTCCTCCTCAGGTCAGCTCAACGACCTCTGGAGGTTCGACGGGACGAGCTGGACCTGGATGAGCGGCGACGCGGCAATCTCCCGGCCTGGCCACTACGGAACGAAGGGCCAACCCAACCCGGACAACGCCCCGAGCGCGCGCCGGTGCGCCGTGAGCTGGCTGAAGCCCGACGGAACGCTCCTGATGTTCGGAGGCGGGCAGCCAGACCTCAGCGAGATCTGGGCCTACATTCCCTGACCCATGCGAGGCGGAGGGAGAATGGTCGGACTGGCGCTCTGGCTCGTGTGGTCCTCGGCCCTCGGCCAGGGGCCCGGCAGGTATTCTTGGAAGCTCGAGGACAACGTCGCGGGGTGTCAGCTCAGTACGAGCCAGGTGGCCGGCAAGGACTACGTCGCCGCCAAGTCCACCTGCCTCTTCCCCGCGAACATCGAGGTCGTCGGCGCCGTGCTCCGCGACATCGAGCGGTACCCCGAGTGGATGGAGGACTGTACGCAGACGACGCTGCTGAAGGTCGTCGATCGCAGCCACGAGGTCTACGTCTTCTGGTATCGCCAGCACATTCCGGTGTTCACGGACCGCGACATGGTGCTGAGGAGCGAGCTGACCGTCAACGAGGAGGCCCATCGGGTCGTCGAGGCCGACGTGACCACGGAGGTCGCCTCCGATTCAGGCAAGGGGTTCATCCGGATGCCCTCCTTCCACGCCCAGTGGGTGCTGGAGAAGATGGACGAGGGCCAGACCCGGGTGACGTACCTCATCGACCCTGAGCTCGGGCCAGGTCTGCCGGTGGACATCGCGAACGCCACCATCGCGCGGATCCCGTTCGAGTCACTGCGGCACATGATGAAGATGGTTCGGCTCCAGAAGTACGTCGACACCGCGAAGGCGCTCTCGGCCGCCGGGCCCCCGAAGCGCTTGGCGCCGGCCAACCAGGAGGCGAAGGCCGTGGGGAGTTTGCCTTCCAATTGGTAGGCAAAATAGGTACGGTTGGTAGGGGGCGACGGCCTGGGCTCTCGGTCTCTTCGGAACTCTTCAGCGAGGTGACTCTCGGTGGTCCATCGCACGTGGCTCGTCGTCGCCGCCGTATTCTCCGTTGGCCCGGCGGCCTGGGCACAGCAAGGCTTCGCGCTCGATCGCTTCAACCCTGCGGAGGCGGGCAGCGAGTGGTTCGCGCTCGACAGCCTCGACCTCAAGAGCCCCCTCAAGCCAGCGGTGTCGCTGGTGGGCGAGTTGGCCCATCGGCCGCTCGCCACATACGGCGCTGGCGGGGTGTTGCGCACCGCCGTGGTCGACAATCAAGCCACGCTCCAGGTCAACGGGAGCGTGGTGCTCCATGACCAGGTGCGCCTGTCGCTGAGCCTGCCGGTCGTCGTCTACCAGAACGGAGTGAACGACGAGCGCGGCAGCACGGCCTACGCCGCGCCGGCGGGCCCGACCGCCCAGGGCGACATCCGCTTCAGCGCCGACGCGCGGCTGTTCGGCGCGGGCGGTGACCCCTTTTCGCTGGCGGCCGGAGTGCAGCTCTTCATTCCGTCGGGGAGTCGAGACCGGTACACCAGCGACGGCACGCTCCGCATCCTCGGGCGGCTCATGGTCGCGGGCGAGCTGGGCGTCTTTGCCTACGCGGTACAGCTCGGCGCTCAGCACCGCACCGTGGCTCAGGACTTCGGCGCGGGAACCATCGGCAATGAGGCGCAGGTCGGCTGCGCCCTCGGCGTGCGTCTGGTGGGGGGACGGCTGCTCATCGGCCCTGAGTTCTTCGGGGCCACGGTGATCTCCAAGCCTGGAGCCGTGTTCACCGTTTCCAACACCCCGATGGAGCTCCTCCTCGGCGGGCACCTGCGACTTCCGGCGGGTGTGAGGCTCGGGATCGGCGCCGGCGTCGGGTTGTTGCACGCGATCGGCTCGCCGCAAGCGCGCTTCATTGTCTCCCTTGGTTGGCAGCCGGAGCCGGCCTTGGGCGACGGCGACCGGCACGCGCCGGAAGAGCCCCGCGACCCTGGCGACGACTCAGTGAGCGCCCAGCTGAACGAGGCGTCGACCGGTCACGCTCGGGAAGAGCGCGGAGAGGCCCCCCTCCCGGCGAGCGAGCCCGTCGAGCGGTCGCGCTCCGAGATGGCCGCGCTCAAGGGGGCCTCGGGCCCGGAGCCGAAGCGCCTCGCGGTCGACGACCAGCCGAGAGGTGACGCCTCGCGGGGCTCGAACGAGAAGGTTGACCTCGGCGACTCGCGGGGCGCGAGCCCGAGCCGCGACCTGCGCGACCGGCGGAGCTCGAGCGCGGAGATTGACCTCAGCGACTCGCGGGGCTCGATCGCGAAGATTGACCTCGGTGACTCGCGAGCCTCCAGCGGGAGACTCGACCTCGGCGAGCCGGTGGCCCGCGCCCCGCGGGTCTGGGGGCGGGCGATCATCGCGGCCCCCAAGGGCCGAGCCGAGCCGGGCCAAAGCGAGCCGGGTGATCAGGCCACGGGTCTCGACCCCGGCGTCATTTCCAAGACCATCGGGAGGAGCGCCAGGCCGCTCCGGGTCTGCATCGAGACCGAGCTGCTGCGACACCCACGGTTCAAGGGCGGGAGAGTCGTGCTCGGCCTCCGGATCAAGCCCTCCGGGGTGGTGAGTGAGGCGACCGTCCAGCCGCGGGACGTCGAGGGGACCAGGATGGGCGTGTGCCTCAAGGAGAAGGCTCGACGGATCGTCTTCCCTCCGTTCGAGGGTGAGGCGATGGACGTCGAGTTCCCGCTGGTGCTGGGCTCGGGCAGCTGAGGCCGCCCGGAGGCCGTCCGGGCGAACGTGACGGCCCCGCTCGGCTCGCGGGGAGGTGTCGCGACGTTCACCGAGGTGGGGAACCCCTCGCCTCACGGAGCGCCACGTCCTCCTCCTCGTCGGCCGCCACGTCATCAGCCAAGGAGGCCGGAGGCGCGCAGGCGACGGGTGGCTTGACGCCGTCGAACTCCCGGAGACGCACCTACACGTGGCTCAGCGCGTCGGGGATCGAGCTCGCCGCTGCGTGCCGCGCCGGGAACACCGCGGCGAGCGCGGCGAGCGTGGCGAGGAACGCGGCGGACACCAGGTACGTATCAGGCCGGACGGCGACCTTCGCCGAGATGGGCACCGAGAGGATTCCGGCGTCGTAGACAATGCCCGCGTGGTTCACCAGGACCGTGACGACCAGCGAGAGGCAGGCGCCCACCACGGTGCCGACGAGGGCGAGGAACGCCGCCTCCAGCGCGAAGAGCGTCACCACGTGCCGCTGCAAGAACCCGAGGCTCCGGAGCGTGCCGATCTCTCGGGTCCGCTCGTTCACCGACTTCGCCATCGTGGTGAGGACGGACAGCGCGGCGATGAGCACCACGATCGTCGCGACGATCGCCCGGTAGACGTCGAGCACCTTCACCACCCGACGGTTCTCCTCGGCGAAGGAGTGCTTCCCCCAGGGCATCGCCACCAGCGAGACGCCCGCGACGTTCGCGGCGCGCTGCAGCGCGGAGGCGAACCCGTTCCGGCTCGACGAGTCGCGGAGGCGGACCACGTACGTGGAGATGGCCTTGGTGTTGGCCAGGCGCTGCGCGAGGGCGAGCGGCATCGAGACGTACTTCGAGTCGTACTCGATGATGCCGCCGTCGACGAGCCCCACGATCGCCGCGTCGATGGCGTTGAGCCGGCCGGTCGCGGTGTTCGCCACCAACTGCACCCGCGGGCTGCGGCACTTCAAGGGGCGCTCCACGGCGAGGGGGTTGCCGTCCTTCCCGAACACCGGGGAACTCCCCTCCGGCTCGCAGTCGAGGAGCGCGCCGAGGCCGCGGCCCAGGAGCACCGCGCTCTCCTCGTCGCCCTTGAGCGGGCGGCCGGCCAGCGCGTCCCACGCGAAGCGGCCGCGCAGCTTCGCTCCCTCGACGATGTCGTACCCCGCCGAGAGGAAGGCCGCGGAGGAGCGGCCGGTGCTCGCCGAGCCCCAGGTGTAGAGGCACCGCGCCCGCACCGAGATCTCGGAGGCGTGGCTGGCGAGGTACGCGTCGAGGAAGGACTGCTCCTGCTCGCGGAGCACCGAGTCTTCGTAGGGGCGGCCGCTGTACCGAGCGGCGTCGGCGTCGGGCCGCTCGATGATCACGTCGCGGAGCATCATCCGCTCGCCGACCGACTCGATCTGGTCCTGCTCGAGGAACGCGAGGTAGCCGTCGAAGACGACCACGGCGACGAAGCCCACCGCGATGGCGAGTATCGTCCCCGCGCTGTGGCGGGCGTGCTTTCTGATGCTGCGCGCGGCGATCCGGACCAGCGGGGGCGAGGCCATTGGTTCACCTCAAGAGGTTGTTGACGTTGAACATGGAGGGCGCGTGGGTGTCGGCGTGCGGATCGGTGTAGGTGAGGACCGTCGCGCCGCCGGCGCCCATGGCGTCTTTGATGGTCATGACCGACACGAAGGCGATCTCCTTGCCCCCCGGGAGCTTGACCTGGTTGCCGTACTTGAGGGTCGCAGTCTTGAACACCTCGCCCGCGACGGTGAGGAACTCGGCCTTCACGCCGAGGTGCTCCTTCTTCGAGATCCAGTACCGGATGCGGTCGTAGGTGACGTCACTGGCTTTGGCGACCAACTCGACGACCCAGGTCGGCTGCCCGCCCACCGCGTCCTCGCCGACGATCGTCCCCTGGTAGTCACGGACGTAGTTGGTCGCCGTGACGTCGCCGTTGGAGGCCTCGCCCTGGAGCCGCTGCCGCGGAGAGATGGCGATGGGGCGGCGGAGCCCAGGCTTCATGAACCAGATGGCCCGATCGTTGAAGAGGTAGACCTCGCCCTTGTGCCGCGCCGGCGCCAGCGTCTCGCACAGGGCGTCGGGGCTCCGCGCGCGAACGTCCATCGCGCGACGGGTCGTCTCGCCGTCCTCCGTCGACTCGATGGCGAGGCTCCAAGTGATGCCGTTCTCCAGCCCACCGCGGGCGCGGTCGGAGTCGCGGAGCAAGGCGGTGGCGTCGGGCGCGGCAGGGGGTGTCGCCGAGAGAACGAGAGAGAGAAGAACCGGTATCATGCTGTGACCTCCGCGAGGAGCACCGACACGTTCGTCCGGGCGATGCTGCGGACCGCGAGCCAGGTCGCCGTGACGGTGAGGAGAACGAAAAACACGGCCGTACCCATCCAGGCCGTGGGAGAGGGCATGAGCTGAACAGCGACGTCGATCCCACAACCCGGGGGAGTGAAGCGGACCTGAGCGGCGCCGAGCACGAGCCGGGTGGCCTGAGCGAGGGCCGCGCCGCCGCTGACCGCGAGGACGGTGAGCAGCGTCGCCTCACGGAGGAAGAGCCCGGTGAGCTCGCCGTGGGTGAACCCGAGCGAGCGCAGCGTCCCCATCTCTCGCGTGCGCTCGATGGCCGCGATGGTCATCGCGTTCAACACCGAGAAGGCGACGACGGTGACGACCAGCACGACGATGAAGGCGATCATCGCGCGCAAGAAGTTCATGTTCCCAACGAGGTAGGGGTTGGCGATGGGGTCGTCGAAGCGGTGCATGGCCACCTCGAGCCCTGCGCCGCGAAGACGAGCCGCGAGATCCCGCTCCACCGCGGCGATGTCGCGGTCGTCGCGCAGGTACGCGGCAACGTAGGTGATGCGGTCGGTGTCGTACAGCCGCTGGAGGAGCTCGAGCGGCGCCTGGAGCGCGGTCTTATTCTCCTCGTTCGAGGCCGGGTGAAAGACGCCGACCGCGCGCGCCTCAACCGCGCCGAACTGGCCGTCGACCGTGCGCCCGCCGAGCTGCACGAAGGGATCGGCGGCGAGGTGACCCTGGATGTCGGGCGCGGCACAGTCGAGCGGGGCGGCCGGCGTGCCCCCGGTTGGCGCGAGGGCGGGCACCGCCTCGGGCGGGGCGACAGCGATCCGACGCTTCTCGAGCGACTGGGCGAGGATGGGCGCGAGGAGGACGGGGGCGTCTTGCTCCCCCGGAGCCGCGACCAAGCGCTGCCCCTCTCGCCGGTCCTCCTCGGGGCCGAAGAGGGTGACGACCTCGGCCTCGAGCCCGAGCCGCCGCTCCAGCTCGGGCTCGAGGCCCACCGCGCGCATCTGGAACGACTTGCACCCATTGCCGGCGATGCCGCTGCCGAGGAGGTACCGCCCCACCTCCGCAACCCTCGGGTCGGCGCGCAACGCCTCGACGACCTTTTCCTGTGTCTCCACGGGGAGCGCGAACCGTGACGGCCGGGCCTCGGCGCGCTTGAGGCCGCCGGGCGCATACACCGAGAAATGGCCGCGGTGCTGCAGGTACACCGCCACCGCGCGCAGCGCCCGCTCCTCCCAGCCGGCGTACCCGAAGAGGACGAGGAGCCCCGCGTACCCGAAGGCCACCGCGAGGGCCGTCACCCCGTTCCGGCGGCGGTGCCGGCGCAGGTTCCGGGCCGCCAAGCGCCATGCTCCCTTCACCGGGACGCCTCGTGGGCGGCGTCGACGCGGCGCCCGTCGTGGGGGACCTCGGGAGCGGGCCAGTTTCCCCGGTGTCCGAGGGCCCGCTCAGGGTGGGTCTGTTCGTCGACCAACAGGCCGTCGCGCAGGTGGAGCCTCCGCGCCACGCGGGCCATGAGCTTCTCGTCGTGGGTGGAGAAGAGGAAGGTGACGCCCCGGCGCTCGTTCAGCTCGACCATGAGATCGAGGATCCGCCGGGTCGTCTCCGAATCGAGGTTGGCGGTCGGCTCGTCGGCGAGCACCAGGAGCGGCCGGGTGACGAGGGCTCGGGCGATGGCGACCCGCTGGCGCTGGCCTCCAGAGAGCTTGTCTGGCGGATGGTGAGCGAATGCCTCGAGGCCGACGTCGGCCATGGCCTGCGCCACCCGCTCGCGGCGCTCGGCCGTCGAGAGGTCCTGGAGCATCAGCGGCAGCTCCACGTTTTCGCGGGCATCGAGCACGGGGACGAGGTTGAAGGACTGGAAGATGAAGCCGATCTTCCGGTTCCGAAGCCGGCTCCGATCGTCGTCGGAGAGCCCCGCCACGTCGACGCCTTCGACCAACACGCGACCCGAGTCCGGGGCGTCGACGCAGCCGACGAGGTTCAGGATCGTGGACTTGCCCGAGCCGGACGGGCCGACGAGGGCGGTCAGCTCCCCCCGTCGCAGCTCGAGCGTGACACCACGGACCGCCGCGACCAGCGTCTCGCCCAGGTGGTACGTCCGCGTCACGTTCTCGAGTCGAATGAGCGCTTGAGTCATCGTGTCCTCGTCCCCGTCTCCAGGATGCTTCTGGCTACCAGCTCAACACTGCCCCGCCGACGACCATCCCTTGCACGCCGCGCGCGAGCGCCGAGTCCACGGCGCCCTTCGACCACGACGCCGAAAGAAAGACGACCGCCCACTCCGCCGCGTCGTAGCTGACCGTGCCGAAGAACCCCATCGAGGCGTCTTCCACCGCCTCCATCGCGCGCACCTGCAGCCGGGTTCGCTTCCACGGGGGGAGCTCGACGAAGCTCATCGAGAGGTAGACGAGGTGGCGCCCGATGATCTCGAACCCGGGGCGCTGCCATGCGGCGACCGCGGCGGCCTGATCGACCGGTGGAGGAAACGCGGCGGCGGCGCGGTTGGCGAGGGTGAGCTGGTTGCGACCCCAGCCCGCCTGGTCGAACACGTACTCCAGCCGAATGTCCGAGCCGTCGGTGAACGTGTATCGGGCGCCGCCGACCACGAGGGTCTGCAGGCCCTCGAGCCGGTGAGGCTGCCCGAACGCCACCGAGCCGTCGCTCTGCTTCTCCGGCACCCAGGCGTCGGACCCGGCCTGGTGCACGGCGTCGGCGTAGAGCGAGAGACCATCGAACAGCTCGACCGAGCCGTACTCGCCGAAGTACCCGCGGGACACCTTGCCCCCGCCGCCGGTGACCCCCAGGTAGCCGCGGCCCGACTCCGCCACCCACTCCACCTTGAGCGCGGCTTTGGGGTCGAACGTGGTCCCGGCGACGAAGGCGGGCTCGCCGTTGTCCAGAAGCTCGGCCAGGAGCACCGCCGAGAGCGACTTCCCATGGGAGAGGTTCACGCGAAGCAGGTTCTTGCCCCGGACGAAGTAGAGCGGATCGCGGGCGAAGCCGGTCTCGTGGAAGATTCGATTCGACGGCGAGAGCAGCTCCGCCGGACCCCACTGGAAGTTCTGGAGTCCGTAGGCCACCGTGAGCCAGTCGGTGACGCGCCAGGAGCCGAAGAGATCGAGCCAGATCAGCGAGGCGTCCCGCTTGAACGGATGCCAGGAGCCGTCGACGTTCGCCGCCGACCCCTCGAGGAGAATTCGCGGCCGGGCCACGAACATGATGTCGTGGCCCTCGATGTGGAGGTCCGGGCGCAGCTCGGTCTGCGCCGAAATCTGGGGGATCTCGAGCACGAGGTTGCGAGGGTTCACCTCGCTCTCGCGCGGGAAGGTGAGCTGGGCGGCAGTGAGCCACTCGAGCCGGCCTCGGAAGGTGAACCCGAGCGCCCGCACCTCCTGCCCCTGGGCCGCGCCCGAGAGGACCGACGCCACCACCGCGATGGACCTCGCGCGTCGCGGGAGCCAACACACGAGTGAACGGACGGGCCCGAGCACGCGTCGCTTGTATCACCAAGGGCTCACCCGAATCTACCAAATGGTAGGCCTCCTCTCGAGAAGGAGCGATGCGCCGCCGCTTTTTCCAGACGTTTGATGAGCGTCAACGTCATCGAGCGGCCGGTTGAGTGCCTTCCATTCGGTATGTTCGAGTCTACCAAATGGTAGTAATGGTCTCTCGCAGCGGCGCGTCGAGCGCACGCCTCGTGGGGCGCGATGGTCAAGAGTCGATTCGAGAGTCTGGGGTGTCACATGCCGGAGAGGGTGGTCACCTCGAAGGAGCTGCTGGGCTCGATGGCAGCGAAGCCGACGGTGAACCTCGAGAGGCTCACCGGAATCGAGCGACGGCGGTATCGCAGCGTCACCGACGACTCCCTCGGGCTGGGGTTGGCCGCAGCCCGTGATTGCCTCTCGCGATCGAGGTACCGCCCCGACGACGTCGAGGCCATCATCTGGACGTCGATCACTCGCCTCACCAACGTCGACGACTTCCAGTTCGAACCGGCGATGAGCCTGTGCTTGAAGAACGAGCTCGGCGCGACGCGGGCTCTCCACTTCGACCTCGCCAACGCTTGCGCCGGGATGCTCACCGGCGTCCTCGTGCTCGACGACCTCATCAAGGCTGGCGTGGTGAGGAACGGGCTCGTGGTGAGCGGCGAAGTCATCACCCATCTGGCCGACACCGCGGTCAGGGAGATCAAAGACCGCGAAGACGACCAGGTCGCGTCGCTCACGGTGGGCGACTCGGGGGCCGCGGTGCTCATGGACCGGTCGCCCAGCGCGAGCGAGGGCGTGGACTGCGCCGAAATGCGGACCTACGCGCAGTTCTCGGACCTCTGCTTCGGGATGCCGAGCGATCAGTCGGCGGAGCGGCTGCGCATTGCCATGTATACGAAGGCCGTCGAAATCCACGCCGAGTCCGTCCGCCGGCTGCCCAGACACATCGGCGACTGGCTCACGGCCCACGCTGACACCCTGCTCGTCGACCCCGTGCGTCCGTTCACATGGATCATCCCCCACCAGACCGCGCTGCGGGTCATGACCGCGGTGACTCGGGACCTCTTCAAGCACATCAGGACGATCGAGGGGTTCGAGCGCATCACGATGCCCGAGCTGCTCACCTACATTCGGGAGTTCGGCAACACCTCGACGACCTCGCACTTCGTCGTGCTCTACCACGCGCTCAAGGACAAGAAGGTGAAGCCCGGCGACAGCGTGCTCCTGGTACCCCAGGCATCGGGGATCGTGGCTGGCTTCACCTTCGTGCGGCTCGGGAACTTGGAGGTATGAGATGGGTACGCTGATCCGTGCGAGCGGGGTTCATACGGCGTCGACGCCCATCGCGTCCGTCGTCTGCTCCGCGCGCGCCGCGGAGCGCTGTCTCGAGGCGGCGGGGGTCCGAAAGGTCGATGTCGACCTCCTCATCAGCACCGGGGTCTACCGTGAGAACAACCTGGCGGAGCCCGCGCTGGCGGCGCTCATCCAACGCGAGCTCGGCGCCAACCCCGACCCCTTCCTCGACGACCAGGGACACCGGACCCTCGCGTTCGACCTCATGAACGGGCCCGTCGGGCTGCTCAACGCGGTGCAGGTGGCGGACGCCATGCTCACCAACGGCCGGTATCGCAACGTGCTCGTGGTGTCGAACGATGTGCATCCGTCGGTGAAGGCCACTCCGAGCTTTCCGTTTACGCAGGTGGGCACGGCGATTCTCCTCGGTCACACCGACGACCCGGACGTCGGGTTCCGCGGCCTGGTCTTCCGCACGAGCGCCCGCACCGACCCGGGCTTCCGGGGCATCATCAACCTGAACGAGGACCGGGGCGGCGCCGCGCCGCGCAGCTTCATCCGCATCGACATCGAGCCGCGCTACGTCGAGCGGCTCCGAGCGTTCACCGTGAGGACGGTGAGCGAGTACCTCCGCGAGCACGCCGGCGGCGCGAGGGTCACCCACGTGGTCTGCTCGCGCCCCACCGAGTCGTTCGGCGAGGAGGTGGTGGCGGGGCTCTCACTCCCGACCGGGGTCGTGGTGTGCGACGGGGTCCAGGGCGACGCGCACTCGTCGTATCTCGCCGCGTCGTTCCACGCCGCGGGCTCGAGTCGCGTCTTCAAGCGCGGCGACACCGTCTTGTTCATCGGCGCCGGCGCGGGTCTGACCTGCGGCTGCGGTCTCTACCGCATGTGACACCACTTTCCGGAGCAACGTGTGCTGAGAACCGACCTCTATCCGTTCGAGAGCAAGTGCCTGATGGTCCAGGGCCTGCGCTACCACTACCTGGACGAGGGGCAGGGACCTGCGCTCGTCATGCTGCACGGCAACCCAACCTGGAGCTTCTACTACCGCGACCTCATCAAGGCCCTGCGGCCGAGCTACCGAGTCATCGCTCCGGATCACATTGGCATGGGCCTGTCGGAGAAGCCGGATGACTCCCGCTATGTGTACTCTGCCGAGCGGCGGGTCGCCGACCTGAGCGAGCTCATCGATCACCTCGAGTTGCGGTCGTTCACGCTGGTGGGGCATGACTGGGGAGGGATCCTCGGGACGCTGTACGCGACCCGCCACCCCGAGCGCATCGCGGCGATGGTGCTCATGAACACCGCGGGGTTCAATTGGCCCATCGGAAAGCACCTGCCCCTCGCGCTCCTCCTCTCGCGCGTTCCGGGCAGCGAGTTCCTCATCCGCGGCCTCAACGTCTTCGCGCGCGGCGCGGTGAGGTTGGCGATGACGCGCAGCAGGATGCGGCCCGAGGTCGCCGAAGGGCTGCTGCACCCGTACGCGACCTGGGCCGATCGCATCTCCATTCACCGGTTCATCCAGGACATCCCCGTGGGGCCGGCGGACCGGGGGTATGACCTCGGCCTGCTTATGGAGTCGCGCCTCAAGCTCCTGCGAGGCGTCCCCAAGCTCTTCTGTTGGGGCATGAAGGACTTCGTCTTCTGCCCCAAGATGCTGGACGAGTGGGTCCGCTTCTTCCCCGACGCGGAGGTCCGACGCTTCGACGACGCGGGGCATTACATCCTCGAGGACGCCGCCGCCGAGGTGATTCCCGCCGTGCGGTCGTTCCTCGAACGCACGGTGCGCGGCGGATCGTGCGTCGGTGTCCCGGCGCCCCGACCGGCGCTCCCTTCGCCCGCGCGGGAGGGCCCGGACCTGACGCAGCGCCTGTTCGTTCCCTCCGCCCAGGGGCCGGAGGCGCGGCTCGTGGTGGCGCAGCTCAAGCGCCTCGGACCGGACGGCGCCGGGCGCTACGCCACGCTGACTTCCGGGGAGTCCGACCGCGAGAGCTCGCGCATCGCCCATGGGCTGGAGAAGGTCGGCCTGCGCCGGGGGGCGCGGGTGGTGGTGATGGTCACGCCGGGCCTCGAGCTGTTCACCATCCTCTCGGCGCTCCTGAAGGTGGGCGCGATCCCCGTGCTCGTCGATCCAGGGATGGGCATGGCGCGGCTGAAGCCCTGTCTCGATGAGGCGCGGCCCGAGGCCTTCATCGGAGTCCCTCGGGCGCAGCTGGGCCGCCTGTTGTTCCGGTGGGCCAAGGACTCCATCGAGCTGGTCGTCACAGTGGGCCGCACCGGTTGGGGGGGCTACTCGCTCGAGCGGATCAAGGCGCTCGGCTCGCCCACTCCGTACATCACGACCGAGCGACCTGCGCCCGACGACATGGCCATGCTCGCCTACACCAGCGGAAACACCGGGGCGCCGAAAGGCGTCGTCTACACCCACCGGATGCTGGAGGCGCAGCTCACCACCCTCGAGCAAGCCATCCACGGGGCCGGCGGAGGCGCCCACCTGGCGACCTTCCCGCCGTTCGCTCTGTTCGCCCCGGCGTGCGGGCTCGTCGCCGTCATCCCCCAGATGGACGCGACGCGGCCGATCCGCGCCGATCCAGAGAAGCTCGTCGCCGCGATCCGCGACCACCGCTGCACCTCCACCTTCTTCTCGCCCGCGCTTGTGGAGAAACTCGGCCGGCACTGCGAGGCGAAGGCGATCCGCCTCGAGGGGTTACGGCTGGTCGTGTCGGCCGGCGCACCGGCGCGCCTGAACTCCCTCGAGCGGCTGACGAAGGCGCTCGATCCAGGGGCCGAGGTCCTCGTCCTCTACGGCGCGACCGAGGCGTTGCCGGTGACGTCCATCGGCAGCGTGGAGCTCCTCGGCGAGACCCGCCAGCGCACCGCCGAGGGTGGCGGCGTGTGCGTGGGCCGGCCGGTCCCCGGGGTGGACGTCGCCGTCATCGCCATCACCGACGGGGCGATCGCCTGCTGGTCCGACGAGCTCCGGCTCCCGCCAGGCGCCGTCGGCGAGATCGTCGCTCGGGGGCCGGTCGTTTCCCCCGCCTACGTCGGCCTCCCCGAGCACGACTCGCTGGCCAAAATCCGCGACCCCCGCGACGGGCAGATGTGGCACCGGATGGGCGACGTCGGCGTCTTCGACGAGATCGGGCGGCTGTGGATGTGGGGCCGCAAGGCCCACCGCGTGGTGACGCCCGACCGGACCTTCTTCACGCTCCCGTGCGAGGCCATCTTCGAGGCGCACCCCGAGGTCGATCGCGCGGCGCTGGTGGGCGTGACGCGGGCCGGGCGCGTCGAGCCGGTGATCTGCGTTCAGCCTCACGCGCCCCTCGGGCACGGGGCACGGCGCCGGCTCACCGCCGAGCTCCTTGGCCTCGGACGAACCAGCGCGCTGACCCGGGAGATCCGTGAGGTGCTCTTCCACCCGCGCTTCCCGCTCGACGTTCGCCACAACGCCAAAATCGCGCGTGAGCAGCTCGCCCGCTGGGCCCAGGGGAGGTCGCGATGACAGCGCGAGCGCTCGTCACCGGAGGCGGTGGCTTCCTCGGAAAGGCCATCGTCGGCCTGCTGGTCGACGCGGGGCACGAGGTGGTGAGCTTCTCGCGCGCGGCGCACCCGGAGGTGGAGGCCCTCGGGGCGCGGCACGTCCGGGGCGACCTCACCGACGAGGCCCAGGTGCTGAGGGCCGTCGAGGAGTGCGAGGTGGTCTTCCACGTGGCCGCCAAGGCCGATCCCTGGGGACCCTACGACGACTTCTTCAGGGCCAACGTGCTGGGGACACGCGCCGTGATCAAGGCGTGCCGGGCGGCGGGGGTCCCCAAGCTCGTCCACACCTCGTCACCGTGCGTGGTGTTTCACGGCGGCGATCTCGCCGGGGCCGACGAGACGGCGCCCTACGGGATCGACCTCGGCTCGGCGTACCAGCGAACCAAGACCATCGCCGAGCTCATGGCGCTCTCGGCGAACGGGGGTGGCCTCGCCGTGGTCGCGCTCCGGCCTCACCTGATCTGGGGGCCGGGCGACAACCACCTCGTGCCCCGGTTGCTCGCGAGGGCGCGAGCGGGCCGGCTCCGCCTCTTCGGTGACGGGCAGCAGGTGGTCGACCACGTGTTCATCGAGAACGCGGCGCGAGCCCACCTGGCGGCGGCGCGGTGCCTCACTCCCGACTCCCCGTTGGCCGGACGCGCGTACTTCATCACCAACGGCGAGCCGCGCCCCATCGCCGAGCTCCTCGAAGCGATCCTCGGCGCCTATGGGCTTCCGCCCGTCCGGCGGCGGCTCCCGGCCGGCGTGGCCTACGGCGCCGCGTGGCTCCTCGAGTGGCTCTACCGCTCGCTCGACCTCGCCGGAGAGCCCCTGCTCACGCGCTTCCTCGCCAAGGAACTCTCCACCGCGCACTGGTTCGACATCTCCGCCGCGCGAAGGGACTTCGCCTACGCGCCGGCCGTCTCGCTCGCGGAGGGGATCGAACGCCTCCGGGCGTCGGTGGGCGAGCCGGGGGAGGCGGCGGCCGCCCGGCCGCGAGCGCGGGGTTTGCAAAATAATCTACCACGTGGTAGCTAAATACCTACCGAGTGGATGGGCGTCGCCTACAGGGAAGCGACCGATCAGGGCCGGGTCAAGCACATCAAGACACGCAAGGAGCAGGTCTTCATGAAGCGCGCATTCATGTTCTGGGTCGTCGCGGCGTTGGCATGTCTGGGACCGCTGCTCGGCTGTGAGACGAGCAGCATCAATGAAACCGCCGCGGGTGGAGGGGGCGGAGCGGGGCCCCGCCCGGCCGATGCCGGTGGAGGAATGGGGGCCTCGGATGCGGGGGCCCTCCCCGTCGGTGCCGGTGGAGGAACGGGGACCTCGGACGCCGGGCCCCAGGTCGTCGACGCCGGGGTGAGGTGCGGCAACGGAGTGGTCGACACGAGCCTGGGTGAGACCTGCGACACGGCGCTTCAACCCGGCGGCGGAGGATGCCCGACGAGCTGCGGCGCCTCCGACAACGCCTGCAACCCTATCAGACTGGAGAACCCTGGGACCTGCGCGGCGGTCTGCGCGCCGGAGGCGATCACGGCCTGCGCGAGCGATGACGGCTGCTGCCCAGCGTCGTGCGACGCCACGAATGACAGCGACTGCGTCGAGAAGGTCGACACCACCGGGACCTGGTACTCGTACACGTCGGCGCCCGGGAAGGTGAAGACCTCGGGGCTGGGCGTCACCTTCGACGTCACCATCACGACGTGGACTCGGACCTACAGGTCGCCCACCGGTGCGATCACCTTCAACATCTGCGGGCTCAAGGTGGTCGGGAGCAACTTCTCCACGACCTACTCCCCAGTGGTCATCGCCACCATGCAGGCGTCGGCGCAGGCCGCGGGCGATCTCGTCGTGCCGGTCGGGAGCACGGTCACCGTCCCCACCTACCTCATCTACAGTGGACGTGACGAGAGCGGGAACAGCGTGGACCAGGTCCCTCCGCCTTTCCCCGGCGGCGATGGTGACGGCAAAAAGGGCGTGACCGTGCCGACGAGGGCGAAGGTCCTCTTGGACTTCGCCACCTTCAATGTCTACACCGGGATGCTCATCACCACGAAGACCACCGACTTCAAGGCGGTGAGCGCCACGACCATGCAAGGAATGACCAGCGTCACGACGCACGGGGTGGTGTTCGATTCCACCGACGCGTTGTACGCACCGGTCGACTCGACGTACGACGTGACGTTCAACGCCGACAGCATCCCCTTCACGTCCACGAAACTGGTGACCGACGACTCGGCCACGTACTCGTGCGAATACATCGTGAAACACTATCCCTGACCGTGGCTCGCGGGAGCAGGTGGGGCAGCGAGAGTGGTGGAGCCCACACACGCGCTCGCGCGACGCGAGCTCGCCTGGCGCCTCTGGAGAGAGTTCGCCGGGGAGTCAGCCGCAACCTGTCGCTCGAAACCAGAGCGCGTGGGAAGGCAACCGTGGGGGGAGAGGTACGACGAAGTGGTAGTGTCGGGCCGTGTGCGAAGTGAAGCTATCACCGACCAGCGGGTGCCGGGCCGTCGCGAGACGCCCCCGTAGTCCCGCCCGCGGAAACAGAGCAACCGAGGGAGCGGCCTCGTGCTGCGACCTCCGGGCGCCCTCGCGGTACCGAGTCTTGCGCCTTCCATCGCGAGGTGGCGGGCGAAGCGTAGACAGGGACTGTGCAGGCCGTAATGCGACGAGCGTGAAGGAAGTCGAGCCCCGACAAGCACACAGTTTCGTGGTGGCCGAGCAGGTATGGACGACCCGGGGAAACCCGGGCAGCGAAGGCAGCACCAGCCGCGAGGCTGGCACCACCGGGGTCCAAGACCACAGCATGCACAGAAGGCCGATGACGGAACACCTGAGATCTGCATCGAGTCGGGCCGAAGCACAAAGACCGTGGCCCAGAACTTCGGGGCAAGGGCTGAGACCCAAGTCCCGGGCGACTCTCGATGTAGAAGTCAGATGCCTCCATTGTAGCGTTGAAGCGGGGCAACTCCCGTGGAGCGAAGGGAGGCACGGCGAGTGAACCAGCTCAGTCTCACCCCCGAGGTCTGCGAAGTCGGACCGTTCAAGGGGTACGTGAAGCTGCACTGGATACGCTCGGCCGCCGAAAGCAGGCGGGAAGAGAAAGTGCGCTCGTTGGCGCACCACATCAACCCACCGAACTTGAGGCGGGCGTTCCGCGAGCTCGACGGTTCCAGAGCCAGCGGAGTCGATGGTGTGACGAAGCAGCAGTACTACGAGAAGTTGGAGAGCAACCTTCGAGCCCTGCACGACACCATTCGCTGCGGAGGATGGAGACCCCAGCCCAGCCGGGAAGTCCTCATCCCCAAACCGCAAGGAGGGACTCGGCCCCTGGCCATCGGCTGCCTGGAAGACAAAATCGTCCAGAAGCTGACGGCGCGCATCCTCGAGGCCATCTACGAGCCCCTCTTCCACCGCCACAGCTACGGCTTTCGCCCCGGCAAGTCGGCGCATGACGCCTTGGCGCGCCTTTACCGGGTCATCCGGGAGCGGCGGAAAAGCTGTGTGGTGGTGGAGATGGACATCGAGAAATTCTTCAACTCGGTGGACCACGAGTGGCTGATGCAGAAGCTGGAGCTGAAAATCGCTGACCCGCACTTCCTGCGACTCATCCACAGGATGCTGAGGGGCTCGATTCTCCACGAGGATGGCACGCTCGCCGACACGGAGCGCGGCACCCCTCAGGGCTCTCCAGTCAGCCCGGTGCTGGCGAACATCTGCCTGCACCACCTGCTCGACGAGTGGTTCGTCCAAAACCACGCCGAGAGCGGGGAGTTCATCCGCTATGCCGACGACGCAGTCTTCGTGTTCAAGGATGAGCAGTCAGCCAACGCCTTCCGGGCGCACCTCGAGGTGCGTCTCAAAGAGGCCGGGCTCAAGNNAACCGACTGGATAAAAGACCACCGCAACAGGAAGCCGACGAAGCTCCTTTGGCATGAAGCTGCAGCCAAGCTGAGGGGGCACTACGCCTACTTCGGGGTGTCCTTCAACCAGTCGAAACTCGATCAGTTCTACTTCACCAGCATCGGCAGCCTCTTCAGGTGGCTCAACCGAAGGAGCCAGAAGACGTCCTTCACGTGGGCGAAGTTCAGCCGGAAGCTCTGGTTCAACCCGCTCCCGAAGCCACCCAGCGGTGACGCGCTGACAGACCTCACCTCCGAACACCGTTCCGAACGAAACCACCAACCGANNCCAACCGAAGAGCCGGATGCGGGAAATCCGCACGTCCGGTTCTGTGAGGGGCCTCGGTCGGGCTATGTCCCGACCGAGGTCTACTTAATGAGGAGAACGACCTCGGAAGGTGACACCAGCGGGACCGAGGCCTTGGTCTACGACAGCTCAAGGAGGCGGCCGGGGCGACCTCCCCATAGTGATGTACGCTCGCGGATTCTGAAGGCCGCCACCCGGCAAATCGGTGCACGGGGCTTCGAAGGCATGACGTTGCAGTCCGTGGCCGAAGAGGTCGGGGTCCGCAAGCCGTCGGTGCTCCACCACTTCCCCTCGAAGGAGGCGATCCGGCAGGCCGTCCTCGCCGATTTCTGGGAGCACTGGAGCCACGTCGTCCCGCGCCTCCTGCAGGGCGCCATGGAGCACACCAACGGGTTCGAGAAGATGATAGGTGAGCTGGTCGCCTTCTTCCGCGAGGATCCGGACCGAGCGCGGCTCATCATTCGCGAGACCCTCGATAGCCCACAGGAGTTCCGGCGGCTGTTCCGCGCGTACGTCATGCCGTGGCTGGTGACGATCGGCAACAACATCCGCGACGGCCAGCAGCGCGGGATGTGCCACGCGGAGCTGGACCCGGAGCAGCACCTCTTGCAGATCCTGGAACTCATTCTCATCAGCACCGCCTGGGGCGACCTCGTCGCCGATGGCCCGGCGAGCGCTCCTCACGAGTCGACACGCCACATCGAGACGCTGATGCGAATCGCGCGAACCAGCCTGTTCACGGAGCGCCTCCCCCGATCCGGGCCCAGCCGGCGAAGGAGCCGAGGCAAGCGTTCGTGAGGACGCGCACAAGCTGTTACGCACGCCCACCGTCTGCGCCGCCGTGCTGGTGCGCGACTCCCGCGACCTCGACGCCGCCTTTCGCGAGGAGGCCAGCTACCTCTTCCACGAGAAGGATCAGCCCGGCTTCGACTTCATTCACCGCACCGTCGAGTGCACCAAGGCGGCGCTGGGGCTGCGGCTCTTCCTGGTACTGGCCTCCGAGGGCGAAGCTCGAGTTGAGACGTCAGCTGGTCGCCCGGGGCCGGTACTACATCTCCACCGCCTCCTTCCGAGGGCGCCGCTGGCTCCGCCTCGCGCTGATGAGCCCGGCCACCGAGCTCTCCGACATCGATGGGCTCCTCGAGGAGCTCGCCGAGGTCGACGCCTCGACCGGGCCGTGAGGGAGCGGGAGACGAGGCGACGGCTCTGCTACACTCGCCATTTCATGCCGCTCCCAGCCAACCCTCGCGTGCGCCAGTGGCTCCGGGTGCTCCAGCGAGAGGCCTTGTCTCTCGCCATCGTCATGGTGGTCATCGCCCTCGTGTGGGCGCACCACTACCACCTGTTCGGCATTCAGCGGTTGAGCGAGCCGCTGGAGTACGCCGGTGACGCCTGGTTCTCCGCCGCGGCGGTGAAGACGGCGATGGTGGGCGACTGGGTCCCCTTCTTGCCCAAGCGCTTCGACAGTCTGGGTGCTCCATTCCCAGCCGTATGGAGCGACTTCCCCATTCCCGAGGTGCTCGTCTTCGTGCCGGTGGGGTGGCTCGCCCGGCTGGTGGGCCTCTTCACCGCGCTGAACCTCTCGTACGTGTGGGCCGCGATGGCCGCCGGGGTGAGCCTCTACGCCGTGGCCCGGTACCTCCGAGCCCGGCGCGAGGTGGCGGTGCCGCTGGCCATCCTCTTCGGGCTGAGCCGGTTCCTCTTCCACCGCACGCTCCACCACTACAACCTCATCTTCTACTGGCACGTGCCCCTGGGGCTCCTGGTGGCGTTCTGGGCCGCCTCGCGCAAGGGCCTCACCGGTCGGCGCTTCCCCGTGGCGGTGGCGGTGGCCCTCATCACGTCGCTGTACAACCCATACTTCGTCAACTTCTTCCTCCAGGGCCTGGGCCTGGCCACGGCGGCCCGGTGCCTGAAACTGAAGAGCTGGCGAGCCGCGAAGCCATCGCTGCTGCTCTTGGGCGTGGTGCTCGCCGGAGGCTTCCTCGCCAACTGGGACACGCTGACCTACACGCTCCAGCACGGCCCCAACCCCTCGGCGACGGCTCGCGACCCCGCCGACATCGAGCGCTTCGCCCTCAAGCCCTTCGAGCTCGTCTTTCCCCAGGTGCCGCACGTCATCGGCTGGGTCAACGAGATGGCCCGGCGTCACGCCGTCATCATCCACTCGGAGTACGAGTACATCGGCCTGTTCGCCTCGCTGTGCCTGCTGTGGCTCCTCTTCCGCACGGTGAAGAGCCTGCTGGAGGGCACGGTGACGGGCGAGGCGCGCCTCGGCCTCCTGGCGTTGTGGCTGATGGCCTTCGGCATCGTCGGAGGGATGAACTCGATTCTGGGCGCCATCGGCATTCCGCTGTTCCGCTCGAGCAACCGGGCGAGCATCGTCATCATGGCCATCGCCCTGCTCTTCGCCGCGCGGCGACTCACCGTGCTCACTCGGAAGCTTCACCGCGGGTGGGTGCTGCTGGGAGCCGCGGTGGTGGTGGCCTTCGGGCCCTACGAGCAAATCTTCCCCAAGCGGACCGAAGGAGAAATCCAATCGGCGTTGAACCAGGCGCGCTCCGATGCCGACCTGGTGACTCGCTTGGAGGCGCGGGTGAGCCCGAACGCCCGAATCTTCCAGCTACCGCCGGTGGACTTCCCCGAGGTGTCCTTCGAGCCGTTCCGGCCGTACCTCCATGCCAAGCACTTGACCTTCTCCTTCGGTGGAATGAAGGGCCGGCCCGAGGCGCGGTGGCAGTTCACCGTGGCGAACCTCCCGCCCGCCGAGATGCTGCGAACGCTCGAGGAGGCTGGCTTCTCGGCGGTGTACCTCCAGCGCAACGCCTACCCGGCCGACCAGCTCGCCCAGGCCTTCGCCGCGCTGGGCCGAACCGAGCGCCTCGAAAGCCCCTCCCGAGACACCTTGGTGGTGCTGCTCCACCCCAGCTCGACCCCCAAGCTCCCGACGCCGTGATTGAGCTGGACATCGTGGGCCCGCTGCACGGAGAACGCCTCGTGGACAACCAACCAGCTTCGCAGACACGTTCGCGCCTCACCGATGGAGTCCTGGTGGCGTGGCTCGTGGTGTGTGGCGTGCTCCTCTTCGCCCGCCTGGGGAACTACGCGCTGTGGGACGACGAGGCCAACACGGCCATCTTCGCCGCCAACGTCTGGAGCACCGGAGATACCTCGGCCTACGACGGCACCAACCTGGTCGCCTTTCGAGAGGGCCTTGAGCTCACCGGGCTCAAGAATCGCGTCTTTCCCCCAGGGCAGTACTTCATGGATGCCCCCTTCATCGGGCTCCTGGGCCGCAACGCGTTGGCGGCCAGGCTCCCCTTCGCGCTGGCGGCCTTCGCGGCGTTCGTGCTGTGGGCCTGGTGGCTCCGCCGGGCGAGGACTCCGTGGCCCACGCTGGCGCTGACGTTGCTGCTGGTGGTGGGGAACGTGTCCCTGTTCCTCTACTCGCGCCAGTCCCGGTACTACGGAGTGAGCTGGGCCCTGACGCTGGCCCTGTTCTACCTCTACGTCCATCGAGGTGAGTCGACCCGGAACCGGGTGCTCTTCACGCTGGCGAGCGTGGCGCTCTTGTCAGTGCAGTACCTGTACTACGGAGCCACCATGGTGTGCCTCGCGGTCGACTACCTGGCCTTCGAGTGGAAGAAGAGCCAAGACACCTGGCGCCAGCGGCTCATCTTCCTTGGCGTCCAGGCGCTGGGCATGGCCGCCATCGTCGGCGTCTTCAACCCCCTGGGCCGCAAGGTGACGCCGTACGTCCCGGCGAATTGGTGGGAGGACAAGCTGAAGCTCGCCTGGTGGGACTTGCGAGACCTGAGCTCGGCCGAATTCTTCTTCGTGCCGATGCTTGTGGTTGCGCTGGCCGTGTGGGCGGCAGGCCAGCGCCGCGACAGCTGGCTCCTTCGAGGCGTGGTGGCGATGGTAATGTATGCGCTGATGGCCAGCGTCTTCTCGCAGCAGCCAGTGGGCTGGGCGACGGTGGCCGACATTCGCTACATGGTGCCGACCATTCCGCTCGGCATCGCCCTCACCGCGAGGACCTTGACCGCGTCGAGGAAGTGGCTCCAGGTGGTGGGGGTGGCGGTGGGCGCCTTTCTGGCACTGTCGACACCGGCCTGGCGGGCCTTTCAGTTCGCGGTGCGAGCCCCGACGAAGATGCCGGTGCGCTCCACACTGGTCAGCTACCTCGGCGAGCTGCGGAGCCCTCAGCGCTCGGCGTATAACGAAACAGCCGACTACTTGAGCCGCAACGTCCCCGCCGGGGCCCAGGTCTGGGTCCAGCCCGACTACGCCATCTACCCGCTCGTCTTCCACGCGCCTCAGCTCCGCTACATGTGGCAATTGAGGGTGGATCAGCGGAGCGCCTACCCGACGCTGCCGGCGTTCCACTTCCGGGGCATGGGCGTGCCCGATGTCATCGTGGCGTTCGGGCCAGACGTGGGGAACGTGCGCGGGGTGGTGAGCCAGCTCGAGCAGCGAGGCGTGGCCTTCGAGCCGGAGGTGCGGCTGGGCGTAGTGGGGCCGGATCGAACCAGGCCCGAGCTCTTTTGGCGCTCCTTCGAGACCGACCCGGTGCGCAACCCAGATGGCGACGGGACCTACGTCTTTCGCCGCCGGGCCCAGTGAGCGATCAGCCCCCTTTGCAGGGCTCCTCGACGGCGGGCTAGGGTCGCACAAACCTCGAGGGTGACCTACGTGCGTATTCGAACGGACGAAGCTTGCGGAGGGGTGTCCATGCGTTGGGCGAGCTGGTGCGGCGCCGCGGTCATGGCGTTTTCATTGATGGCGTGCCCTGGACCGGGAGGTGGTGGAACGGGTGGTGGGAGTAGTGGAACGGGTGGTGGCAGTGGTGGAACCGGCGGTGGAATTGGTGGGACCGGGGGAGGCACGGGCAATGGTCAGGCGTGGACGGTCCTGGTGTACATGGTGGCCGACAACGACCTCGAGCCCTTCGGCCTGCTCGACCTGAAGGAGATGGCGGCGGTCGGCTCGAACAGTGGGCTCAACATCATCGTTCAGGTGGACCGCTCGACCGATTACAGCTCCGACCCGGTGCTGAACATTCCCAACTGGACGAACACCAAGCGCTTCAAGGTGAACCAGGGCAGCCTCACCGAACTCTCGGACCTGGGAGAGCTCGACATGGCAGCGCCGGCGACGCTGACCGACTTCATCAAGTGGGGGTTGATGACGTACCCCGGCGACAAGACGGCGTTGGTCTTGTGGGACCACGGCGGCGGCTCGCTGCTCGGCTTCGGCGTCGATGAGGCGTCGCAGGGCGACATCATGTCCGTGCCGAGCATTCAGAAGGGTATCTCCGATGGGCTCACCCAAGCGGGGAAGACGAAGTTCGATCTCATCGGGTTCGACGCATGCCTGATGGCGACGTTCGAGGTCGCCGAGGCGCTGAAGAACCTCGGCAGCTACTTGGTGGTCTCGGAGGAGAGCGAGCCCGGTCACGGCTGGGATTACCGTTCGCTCGCCGGGGTGAATGGCGCGACGACGGCCGCGGCGCTCGGGCTGAAGATCGCCGACGGGTTCAAGAGCCAGGCGCAAGAGGCGACGTGGCATGACGACGCGAAAATCACCCTGTCGGTGGTGGATCTGTCGAAGCTCGGCCCGCTGGAGACGGCGCTGACGACCCTGTCGACGACGTACCCCAGCGGTACGACCCTCGCGCCGGTGGTGACGTCGCTGGGCCAAGGGCTCAACAACGCGCTCAAGTTCGGCGACAACCCGGACCCCACCCGGGCGTACAACTTGGTCGACCTGAGCGACGTCTTCATGAAGGCGACCGGAGTGCAGGGCGCCGCGGCGATTCAGGCGGCCGTGGCTCAAGCCGTGACGTACCAGGTGACCGGGAGCGCCACCGCCAGCGCTCATGGACTGGCTATCTATTTTCCGCCGGCCTCGACCTACTACAACACCAAGTACACGGCGCTCGCGACGCTGCCAGGAGTGAAGGGCGTCACCGAGTGGAACGCGTTCCTCACCGCCTACTTCGGTGGCGGCTCAGCGGGAGGCACTCCGACCTTCACGTCCGCGAACATCGACGAGCTCTCCGCGACTCGGCTGACGCTCAGCGGCAACGTGAACTCGACGGCTGGCCTGGCCGACGCCTTCATGGTGTATGGCTTGAGGCTCACCGACTCCACGAGTGGCACCACCGTCACGGTGCTCCTCGGAGAGAACGAGGCCTCGGTGTCAGGAACCAAGATCAGCTCGAGCTGGGACTGGAGCGTCCTCAGGCTCGAGCAAGGGGCCTACATCGAGTATGGCTACCTCGCCCTCCGGTCGTTGAACTCCAGCCAAGGCATCGCCTCCATTCCTCTCGTGTACGAGGCTGCAGGCGGGCAGCAGCAAGAGGCGATCAGGGCCCTGGTCTACAACCTCAGTGACGGCTCCACCGTCTCCGACCGAACCTACGTCTACTCCTCCGGTGGGGCACTGGGAGAGCTGTCGCCGCAGGCCGGCTCGAAGCTCAGAGCGAAGGTGGCCTACCTGACCGACTACAAGATCTACGCGCCCCAGTGGACGCTGTTCGACGACACCGCGGCTGGTTTCGACGCGACCCAGAAGGTCACCATCGCCTTTGGCGCCGTCAACCAGGGAGCCGAGGTGTACGGAGGACTCCGAATCGAGAACGCGGCTCATCAGGGTGACCTGGTCTACACCGTGCCTCCGGTGACCCGCCCATGAAGAACCGGCTCCCCTTCCTTCTCTCCACCATCGCGCTGGCGAGCTGCGTCACCTCGAAGACCGAACCCACGGCCAAGGTGGTCTCGCACCAGGAGCCGGTGCACTCGGACTTCGTTGCCCAACCCCATCCTGCAGCGGTGGCCATCGCTGGATCGAATCCAACACCAGTTGCCGCACCGTCGCCGCGCGCTTCGTCTTCGCCACCGACGCCGGCTGGGGCTGTACCGATGGTGCATGGCTCCCAAGGCGTGGCTCTGGGCCAAGGCCTCACACCGCCGCCCGCAACCGGAGAGTCGCGCATCGAGGTGGCCGGGTGCGCGGCCGCCGCGAACGAGACCGATGCCCAGCGCTTCGTGGCGACCACCCGCGGCCTCTCTCCGCCCCCGACGGTCGAGGCCGTGCACGGAGGAGCCCTCGTGGTGCACCCGCTCGACCATGCCTGCTGCCTCAAGCTGGCGGTGGCAACGCGGTTGGAGGGAAGCACGGCGATCGTGCGCGAGACGCTGTCGGGCTCGCCGTGTCGATGCAAGTGCGGCTCGACGGTGAAGACGACGCTGGGGCTCAAGCCTGGCACCTGGAAGGTCGCCATCGAGGTCGATGACTCGAAAGGCCTTCGGCGCGTGCACGAGCAGGAGCTCGAAGTCCGGTAGGTTCGTCGTCGGGCTCCGGAAATGGACTACCAGCCGTGAACCGCGGGCTCATTCGTCAGGATGGCTCGCTCACCCCGTCCTTCAGGCCTTCGGACGAGGCGCATAACGTCAGCAGCTTGGACCGGAGCGCAGCTCGTCCTACCATCTTGAATCGCTCCAGCCGTCGATGCCGCGCCGCAGACGGCATCCTCTTTGTCTGGAAGAAGCACACCATGTCGCGCACCATCGTCATCGGAGATCTCCACGGTTGCCATCGCGAAGCCATCGCCCTGCTCGATCGACTGCAGGTCACCTCGAGTGACCGCCTCATCTTCACCGGCGACCTGGTCGACCGCGGCCCGCACCCACGTGAGTGCGTCGAGCTGGCCATGAAGCACGAATGCGTGCTGGGCAACCACGAGGCGAGGCACCTCCAGCAGCAGCATTCCGCCGCCGAGAAGCTCTCGCCCGACCACCTGCGCACCCGGGAGGCCCTCGACTCCACGCACTACGATTACTTCCGGAGCCTGCCCACGTTCATCCGCCTGCCCGAGCACGGCGCCGCGGTCGTTCACGCTGGCGCCTACCCCGACGTCCCCCTCGAGACGCAGGCGACGCGCCACCTCTGCCACATCCAGCACATCAACCCACCGTTGCCCAAGTCCTTCTGGCCGTCCAAGGCCCCCGTGGGCTTCTCCTTCTGGACCAACCACTGGCGTGGCCCAGAGCGGCTCATCTTCGGCCACTCGGTCCTCGACCGGCCCCTGGTCTCGAAATGGGCGGTGGGCCTCGACACCGGCGCCGTGTACGGCCACCACCTCACCGCCCTCGTGCTCCCCGACTGGGAGCTGGTCTCGGTGCCGGGCCGTGACTCGACCGGAGGGCGAAAGACCATCGCCTGCTACCCGGTACAAGACGGCGTCTTGGCCTACTCCTGAGGAAGCCGCCTTGCCCAGCCCCTTCGCCGACGTGCTCGCCGCTCGGCGCCCGTTGGCGGGACCCTCCTCCTCGGTGGGANNAATCAGTACTCCGTGATGACAGGGCTGGGGAGTGGCCGCTCCTCGAGGTCGTTGCCGAGGTTCAGAGACCCAACTCGGGCCGCGGATGCGATGACAGCGGCCCCTGAACGACTGGCCAGTGGTCCGGCGGCTCCCGAGGCCTACCCCGAGGACCGACGATATGCTGCAGTGTCTCCTCCGTTCTTGGTGACGTGATGACGGCCACCCGCATCGACTGGAAGCAGTGTGTCAGCACCCACACCCACGTGGTGGTGCTGGGGCTCCTCGCCAGCGGCGCTCCCCTCGACGAGGCCCAGGAGCTGGCGCACGAGTCCTTCGCTCGCCTCTTCGAGCAGTGGGCCACCGGGAAGCTGACCGAGCTCGACTTCCCCGGGCTCGCCATGCGCCAAGCCCTCTTCCTGCTCGGTGACCGCCGACGAACCCGAGGCTCGGCCCGGCACCGGGCGGCCGAGCTCGACGAGGCGGGGCACCTTCCATCAGATGCACCCTCGGCGGAGGATCGCCTGGTGGATCGCCAGGCCCTCGAGACGGCCCAGCTCGCCCTGGCAGACCTCTCTCCCCGAGGCCGCTCGGTGCTGGCGGCCGTGCTGTCGAGGCCCGAGGTGCCGCACTCCGACCTCGCCCAGCGCGAGGGCATCTCGGTCCAGCGGTTCCGCCAGGTGCTCTGCGAGGTGAGAGCCCGGCTGCGAACTGCCCTGGGGAGAGCAGCTCGATGAGGCACCCTTCCCTCTTCACGTTGAAGGAATACGTCGACGCCTCCGTCGTCTTCGAGGCCGACCTCGTCGCCCACGTCAGCGCCTGCTCCACCTGCCGTACGTCGCTGGCACGCTTGGCCACACGCGAGCTCAACCGCCGGGGCATCGCGCTGGAGCTTGCGGTCGTCGAGCCCCGCCCAGCCACTGCCCCGCTCGCCGCCTTCGTCGCGGTGGCCGCGGCCATGGCCGTAATGGTGACGAGTCACCGGCCCATGACGATGAACACCGCCTTCGAGGCCGCTGTGTCGGCTCCCGAAGGCGTCCACGGCGTCACGCTCGAGCTCACCCCCCGCTCAATCCAAACGAGCGCGGGTTTCGTCGACGGCGGCGCTCGGCTCGGCAGCGACTGAGCGTCGACGTTCCCCTTCCCCAGTACAGGAGTCACTGTGACCGATTCACCGCCGTGGTCCGCGGCGCATCGGGCGACGTTCGCCGCCCTGGTGCTCGCCTCGCTCGTCTTCCTCCCGTACCTGGGCTCGGTGGGCCTGTGGGACCCCTGGGAGACCCATTACGCCGAGGTCGCCCGCGAGATGATCGACCGCGGCGACTTCATCCACCCCCACTGGGAACGAGCCTCCTTCTTCTCCAAGCCAGCGCTCACCATGTGGCTCGGCGCGGCGGGAATGCTCCTCGCGACCCGCTACGCCACCGTGACACTCATGACTTCGTTGGCCGTGTTCGTCTACGGCCTCTGGCGCCGCCGCTCCTTCCCCTGGGCGGTCACGACGGCCACGAGCGGCGTGGTCCTCGGGGTGGCCCTGTGGACCCGGGGCGCCACCGTTCCGTGGAAGCTGGGTGGTCTCACCGAGTTCGACGGCGCGCTTCCCTTGGCGACCGAGTGGGGTATCCGGCTCCCCTTCGCGATGTCTTCGATTGCCGCGGTCGGGTGTCTGACCTGGGCCTTGAGCCGCGTAGTGAGCCCGCGCGTGGGCTTCGCCGCCGGCTTCATTCTCACCACGATGCCGCTGTGCTTCCTCATGGCTCGACAGGCCATCACCGACCCGCTGCTGGTCAGCGCCACCGTCGTCGGAGTCTCCTGTGCGATGGTGGCGCTGTTCGACGAAGGCTCCCACCCTCGAACCAGGTGGTGGTACGGCGCCTGGGCCTCCTTCGCGGTCGCCACGCTGGCCAAGGGCTGGCTGGGGTTCCTGGTGCCGGCCACGGTCTTCCTCGGCTACCTCGCCCTCTTCGTCGCTGAGCGCCAGCACCTCAAGGCCGAGCTCGAGTGGATGAAGGCAGCCCTCGCTTACCCAGTTCGCTGGGGCCTGGCAGCCGGGCTCGTGGTTGGGCTGGTCACCTGGCAGGTTGGCAAGGCGCGAGGCATCACCTTCATCTCCGGCCCCTCGCTCGACGGCGGCCTCCCTGGCCAGGGGAACGACCTCCTCGACGCCGCTCAGTGGCACGGCCTCACCTGGGGAGCGCTGGTTGGCTGGCTCGTGGCCACCGCCGTCGGTGCGCGCAGACCCCCTGCGCCAACTCCACCTCTGAGCGCCGTGCTCTCGAGCGCACGCATCGGCCGAGGGGTGACGCTGTTCCTCGCGCTGGCATTCCCCTGGTACTACCTGATGTTCACCTTCAGCGGGCGCGACGACGAAGGAAAGCTGTTCTGGTTTCGCTTCATCGTGCACGACCACCTGGCCCGCTTCTTCTCGGGCGTCTTCACGACGACCCCCGGCGGAAGCTTCACCTACTTCCTCGAGCAGGGCGGCTACGCCATCTTCCCCTGGGTGGTGCTGGTGCCCGGCGCCTTGGCCGTCGCGGCGCGCGCCAAGGTCCGGGGAGGCTCCACCCGTGACGCCATCGCCGGCATCGCCGCGCTGTGGCTCGCCGTCACCTGGCTCTCGGTCGGTGACTCGGCCACCAAGTTCCACCACTACGTCTTTCCCCTCTTGCCGCCGATGGCCATCTTGCTCGCCCTCTTCGTCGACGAGCTGTGGACGCACGGGCCGAGAGCGCACCTGGTGGGGCTGCTCCTCGGGGTCCCGCTGTTCTGGCTGGTGGGCAAGGACCTGTGGACGAGCCCCAAGTGCTTCACCGACCTCTTCGTCTTCAACTACGACCGGCCATGGCCCGACTTCCTCGTCACCCGGCCGGTGCTCGGGGCGGCGACAGTGAAAGAGCTCCTCAAGTGGGGAATGCTCGGAGGGCTGGGCCTCGGCGCTGGCCTGGTCACTCTCGACCGTCGCCGGGCCCTCGCGGGAGCCGTCTCGGGCCTCACGCTCGCCTTCGCCCTGTGGTTCAGTTGGTCGTTCTGGGTCGACCTCTCGCACCACTGGACCCAGCGAGACCTCTTCTGGAGGTACGCGACCCTGAGCCGTCCAAACGAGCCCATCGCCGCGTTCCTGATGAACTGGAGAGGCGAGACGTTCTACTCGAAGAACCAGGTCGTGCAGATTCCCCTGCAGGACACGGCCGCTCGACTGTCTGCCTTTCTCCAGCGCTCCAGCCGGACCTGGCTCCTGGTGGAGCACGACCGCCTGGGGGCGCTGCGAACTGCCTTGGGCACCCGACCATTCGAGACCATCGAGCCCACGTTGAACAACAAGTTCGTCCTGGTCCGGGTGGACTCAGGTGGGAACTCCAGTGCACTGAATCTCGAGGTCCGAGAGCCGTCTCAGCGCGCCGGCTTGACGCGACGAACCGCGGAGTAGAGCTCGGCGAAGATGATGCCATTCCCATCGAGCTCGCCCAGCTTGGCGAGCAGGTAGATGTTCGCTCCTTGAGAAATGAGAAGTGGGTAGTCGCGGGCTCGCAAGGCCGCGAGCTCCTTCTCGGTCAGCACCCACTGGCTCAGGTACGCCTCCTCGTCGGCGAGGAACATCGCGGCGTTGCGGGGGTCGAGGAGCGAGATGCACAGCTCGTTGAGCGTCACGCCGAGGCGGGGGGAGCGCCGCTGGTCGCCTTCGCCGTCGACTGCCGATCCGCTCTTCGCCGTGGAAACTCTGGCTCTGGACATCGAGCAGCACTGCCTTCCTGAGGGCCGCGGGGTCTCGAGGGGTCTCCTCGACGCGACCATGCGGTATCAGGGACGCCGACGGGCTGAATCGGGTCAGCGCTCCTGCCGTGGCCTACGCCGGTCTTCGGGCGGTGATGAAGAGGGACTGGGCCAGGTGATCGACACCCGGGAGCCGCTCGGCCACGTCTCCCACCGCCACCACCGCCGGGATCAGCGCCTCGGGCACCGCCGGCACCAGGAAGTCGCGGCACTTCACCGAGATCTCCCCGAAGCCAGCCTGGGCCAGCCGCTGTGAAATCCACTTCGGAGTGAACGCCATCTCGTCGGGCTCGAGCTTCGTCAGCCGACGCAGCAGCCCAAACCGGAAGATGGCGAAGACGTACGGGTTGAAGAGGTTGGGCTCCCAGAAGACGAAGCGGCCCTGCGGCGCGAGCATCGAGAACATCGAGGCCAGCGCCTCGTCGATGTGATGGTACAGGTGATGGAGAATGCCGTTGCCCACCAGCGCGCTCCACCCATCGCCGAGCCTCAGGCGGTCGGCCGCTTGGCCCAGGTCGGCCTGGAGGAACTGGAGCCGCTCGTGACCAAAGCGCTTTTGGGCCTGGTCCACGAAGGGCTGGCAGAGATCGACCCCGGTCACGTGCGCGTCTTCGGGCCGGGCGAGGAAACTGGCCAATTCGCCAGTGCCACAGCCCAGCTCGAGCATGCGCCGACGAGAGACCCCCGGGGTCACCTCGAGGATCGCCTCGGCCCGGCGTCGCATGCGCACTTCCTGGGTCGGCGTCCAGGTGAACCCCTGGTTGAAGCCGCGATCATCAACGATGCTTGTCACGCAGGTACTCCCGAGCCGTCTGTACGAACTTGGTGATGTCGTCTTCCTCTTCCAGCACCTGCCCGCCTCGGAGGATCTTGGTTCGAATGTACCGCGGCCGCGCCTTCACCTCTTCCAGCACCCGGCCGAGGTAGTCGCCCAACAGACTCAACGACACGAGCTGCACGCCGCTGAGACCGAGCGTGAGCAAGATGACGGTGGTGATGCCCGAGGCGTTCTGCGGCGGGCTCACGAAGTAGTTGATGAAGTAGAAGAGGCTCGCCAGCGAGGTGAGGAAGAAGATGGCGAGCCCCACCGCCTGAATGTACGCCAGCGGCTTGGTGCTGAACGAGAAGATGCCTTTCTTCGCCCACCAAATGTTCTTCAGGAAATTGTTGGTGGTCCGACCGAAGGCCCGCTCGGGTCGAACGTAGGGCACGCCTACTTGCCGGAACCCCACCCACGCACGGAGCCCCCGCAGGAAGACGTCGCGCTCCGAAAAGCGCAGCAGGTGCTCGGCGGCCTTGCGGGTGACCAGGCCAAAGTCGCCCGCATCGACCGGGATCTTCACCTCGGAGAGCTTGCTGAAGACCCGGTAGAAGGCCTTGTACAACAGCTGCATGTGCAGCGGCGCCTCGCGCTTGACGCGCTGCCCGTAGGCCACGTCGACGC
The DNA here is from genome assembly GCA_003153055.1 of Myxococcales bacterium. Next base: position 6,464 of record PMBV01000337.1, on the reverse strand, counting down.
CCTTCTCCCAGGCCTCGATGAGCTGAGGGATGATCTCCGGCGGGTCCTGCAGGTCGCCGTCCATGAAGACGATGGCGTCGCCGGTGGAGATCTCGAGCCCCGAGAGGAACGCCGACTGGGAGCCGAAGTTTCGCGAGTGCGAGATGCCCACCACATTGGGGTCCCTCTGGCAGATGGAGTTGATCTCCACCTCGTCATTGGCGGGGCTGCAGTCGTTGACGAAGATGATTTCGTAGCTGTAACCCTTGGGCCGCAGCGGCTCGAAGGCTTTGACGATTCGCTCGTACATCAGAGGAATCGCCTGATTGTCTCGGTAGCAGGCCACCACCATCGACACCGTGCGCTGCGGAGGCACCGACGGAGCGACCTTGAGCAGGTCTTGCGCGTTGACCTCCCAGTCACGGGCAAGCTCGAGGCCTCGGCGGAAGTCGATGGTCGCTGACCACCCGAGCCGCTCCTTGGCCCTCTTCGGGTCGCCGTACCAGTTCGAGAGATCCCACCGGCGGTTGCGATGCGCTCCGAAGGCTGGGTCGCCCGCGAGCCCGAAGACGGCCTTGGCGTGCCCGGCGACGTCCTCCAGCGTGGTGCGCTGGCCAGTCGCGATATTGAACGACAGCCCTGGCTCGGTCTTGCACGTCAGCGCCGCCCGCACGAAGGCCGCGGTGGCGTCGTCGACGTAGACGAAGTCGCGCGAGGTCTTGGGGTCGGCCAGCGGCGGATACTTGCCCTCGAGGCCAGCCTGGAGCACCCGGGGAATCAGGCGGTCGCGCTCCTCGAACGGGCCGTACACCGAGTAGAGCCTCAGGTGCGTGCAGGGGAAGTCGTGGATCTTCCCGTAGAAGCGAAGCAGGTAGCTCGCCGCGACCTTCGAGACCGCGTAGTCGCTGTTGGGCACGAGCTCGCCGTCTTCCTTGGGACCAGCGCAGTTGAGCCCGTACTCCGAGCTGCTGCCCGCCTGCACCATCGCGTCACAGCCCACCTCGCGCAGCCCGAGAATGAGGTTCAGTGTCCCGGTGTAGTTCACCTCGTGAATGCGCTTGGCCTGTTGCTGGCGCTCGTAGGCCCCGTACGCCGAGAGGTTGAAGACGGTGCGCGGCTTGAAGCGCTCGAGCTTCTCGCGGAGCTGCTCGGCGTGGGTCAGATCGACCTGAATAATCTGCTGGGGGTCGACGAACGGAGGCAGCCGAGCCAGCCGCCAACTCGTGAACGGGTCGCGGGAGGCGGCGTAGACGTCCTTCCGTCGACGGGCCAGGCTGTAGAAGAGCCGGGCACCGATGAAGCCGCTGGCGCCGATGACGAGAATCGGCCCCGCCAGGCTGGCCACGTCGGCCTCGAGGTCCTTCGACCACTCGTCAGTGAACAGCTCGGGCGCTGGAGGGGGATTCGTCGCAGACATTTCAGTTGTCACTTCTTGACGCAGCGCTCGACCAGGGCCGCCAGAGATTGGGCGTCGAGCCCCGACTCTCTCTGATGGAACTTCTGCGAGCCGTACGTCTTGGAGGGGTAACCCAGGGCGCTCCGGGTCTCGATGACGGGGCTCAACCTCGCGCGCAGCATCGCCAGGGCCAGGTGCTCGGCGAGACCACCCCGCTCCACGTGCTCCTCGGCCACCACCACGTGGCCGGTGCGCGTCACGCTGCTCACCAACGCCTCTGGCAAGGGCCCCATCGGCACTTGCGACACCACGAAGAAGTCGGCCGAGCCTGGCGGCACCGCGGCGCTCAGCGCGTTCAACACCATCGGCCCCAGACCGACCACCGTCACCAGCGGGCTGGCCGAGGCCCCAGCCTGGCGCACCTGGCGAATCGGCGCGAAGGGCGCGTCCATTTCGAAGCCCGGAGGCAAGGTGCCGAGGTTGAGCCGCAGGTAGCCTGGCCCGCCACTGGCCATCATCGCGTCTCCCGCCGCCGCGACGTCGGCCCCGGTGACGGGGATGAAGCAGCGCATGTTGGGGAAGGTGCTGAGCACGCCGATGTCCTCGATGGCGTGGTGGGTCGACCCCATGATGCCGTAGCCGTAGCCACCGCCGTTGCCGATGATCTTCACCTCGAGCCCATGAATGCAGACATCGAGGCGAATCTGCTCCGCCGGGCGGAACACGGTGAACGGGGCGATGCTGTAGCAGAACGGTCTCAGCCCCTCGCTGGCGAGAGCCGCCGCCATGCTCACCATGTTCTGCTCCGACACGCCGGCGTTGACGAAGCGAGGGCCGATGCGGGCTCGCACGCCTTCCAGGGCCTGAAAGCCGAGATCTCCCGTCAGCACCACCACGCGCTCGTCGCGACCCCCGAGCCCTTCCAGCCACGCGGCGAATTCCTTACGCATCGGAGTCGGTGTCCACCAGCGCCTGCGCGTACTGCGCGTCGCTCATCGGGAGGTAATGCCACTCCATCTTGTTCTGCATGAAGGACACGCCGTGACCCTTGATGGTCTCGGCGACGATGCACCGCGGCCGCCCCGGAGTGGTGAGCTTTCGGTGGGCCTCATCGAGCGAATCGAAGTCGTTGCCATTGGCTGCCACGGCGACCTCGAAGCCGAAGGCCCGCCACTTGTCGGCCAGCGGCTCCAGCGCCACCACGTCTTCACTGCTGCCGAAGCCCTGGAGGTGGTTCCGGTCGACGATGACGGTGAGCCGGTCGAGCCCGTGCTGCGCCGCGAAGAGCGCCGCCTCCCAGGTACTGCCTTCGTTGCAGTCGCCGTCGGACAGCACCGCGAAGACCTTGAAGTCTCGTCGGGTGTAGCGCTGCGAGAAGGCGAGGCCCGTGGCCAACGAGAGCCCGTGCCCCAGACTCCCTGTGCCGAAAGGAATGACCTCGGGCAACTGACGCCCACACGGGGGGTGAGCCGCGAGAATGGTGCCGTCCTGGTAGAACGTCGGCAACAGCGCGGGGTCGAGCCGGCCGGTCGCGGCCAGCGCGGTATAGAGCCCCGCGGCCGCGTGACCCTTCGAGAGCACCAGGAGGTCCTTCTGCCCCGCGCGCCGAACCATCACGTCGAGGAGAATCTCGAGGCAACTCAGCGACGCCCCGATGTGTCCCGCGTTCGCCTGCTTGTACAAGCCCAGCAAAGTCCGGGCCGTTCGGCGGCGCACTTCGCGAAGCGACGACGTCTCCCCGGGAGCAGCCACAAGGGAGAGATAATGCAATCCGCCGCGCATTCAAACGGATTTGATCGCGATCTCTCCTCCTTTTCCCGAACGCTCATCGGGTGCACTAGGGTCCCGCCGCTCATGGGCTGGGCATTGAGATCGAGAAAGCAGCGAGACTGGTTGACGGCGCTGGGGCTCGTGGCCCTGGTCTTCATCGAGTGGGGGCTGGCGTACCACCTCTTCTCGGACCGGAAGTGGAGCGACCCGCTGTCGTACTGGGGCGACGCGCAATTTAGCGCCGCGGTGGTGGCCAGTGCCGCTCGAGGCGAATACCTGCCCTTCCTCTCCAAAGAGCTCCCGTCGCTGGGGGCGCCCTTCGTGGCGAGCTGGAACGACTTCCCCATGACGGAAGAGGTGCTGTACTTCTTGGTCGGGACAGTGGCGCGCTTCACGGGCGTCTTCTTGGCCATCAACCTGGGCCTCGTGCTCGCCTCGATGCTGGCGGCCCTCTCCTTCTTCTTCGTGGCCCGGCGGTTCCATCTGTCGCGCCCCTATTCCTTCATGGGCGGAGTGCTCTTCGGCCTGGCGCCGTACATCTTCTACCGCGGCGTTCATCACTACTCGCTCAGCTTCTACTTCGTCATTCCGTGGCAGGTGCTGGTCTGCGCCTGGCTCGCCAGCCGCAAGGGTGTCGCCTTCGGCACCCGCAGGTTCACCGTCTCGGCCCTGGTGCTGGTGGGCTCGGCCTGGTCGATGGTGTACTTCTACTTTTTCGGGTTGCAGCTCTGGGCCCTGGGCTTCGTGACCCACCTCATTCGCCGCGGCAAGCAGGCGCAGAGCCGCGCCGCCCTCGCGCTGTTCGGCCTGGCGCTCGTGGCGGGGCTGCTGGTCAACCTCGACAGCCTGCTGTGGGTGGTGAAACACGGGCCCAACGGGGCGGCGGTCGTGCGCTCGAGGAACGACGTCGAGCAATACGCCCTGAAGACCATCGACATGCTGATGCCGGGAGGCCACCACCGGTTCGCCGCTGGTCGAGTCGCCGCGACCCAGGTCGCCGCCACTCGGGTCACCTCGGGCGAGGCGCCCTCTCCGTACCTGGGGGTGTTGGGTGGGCTCTCGCTCCTCAGCCTCCTCGGTTATGGTTTCGTCTCCCTGGTTCGACGGCGGGTCGATCTGCCGGCGACCTGGGCCTTGATGGTCGTCTGGCTCATCGTGTTTCACACGGTCGGCGGAGGAAACAGCCTCTTCGGCGTCTTCGGCGCCACCATGCTGCGCTCGGTCAACCGGGTCTCGATTCTGGTGTTCGTCTATGCGCTCTTGTTCGCTGCCTGGGCGCTCCCCCGGTGGCTCTCGAGGGTGCCCACCCCGGCCCGCTGGGGGCTCGCTGTCACTCTGGCGATCCTCGGAAGCTGGGAGGCCATTCCCATGGACGCCACGCCCGACTCGGTGGCTCACGACCATCGTCTGGCCGAGGCCGACCGCCAGCTCGTAACCCAGGCCGAGGCGGCCCTGCCCCCCGGCGCCCGGGTCTTCCAGCTCCCGCCGATGCACTTCCCCGAATCGCCAGCCGCTGGCCTCGAGGCCTACGAGCTGTTCCGCCCGTACTTCTTCTCGAAGCACCTCGTCTACTCGTTTGGTGACGTCAAAGGTCGACCCAACGCCAACTGGAAGTTCGAGGTCGCGGCTCGCCCGCTCCCCGAGCTCTTCGCCGAGCTCAAGCGGCAGGGCTTCTCCGCGGTCTACGTCAACTTCAAGGCATACGGTGGGCCGGGGGTGCTCGACCAGCTCAAGGGAGCCGGGGGCACGGTAATCGCCGTCTCGCAAGCACAAGACAGTGCCTTCCTTCGACTTCCATAGGCATGATGCGGCGGTTCAACAACGACGCCTCATCATGAATGCTGTGACGCGCTTCCCCGAAGGAGAGAGCCTATGAGCGAGTCAGTGGTGGCCCGAATCCAGGCCAATCAAAGCTATCTGGAGCTCAAGAAGAAACGCACCCGGTTCGGCTGGCTTTTGTCGGCGATGATGCTCATCGTCTACTACGGCTACATCTCGCTCATCGCCTTCAACAAGCCGTTCTTGTCGCGGCCGTTGGGCGCGGGAGTGACCACCATCGGCATTCCCATCGGCTTCGGCGTCATCATCTTCACCGTCATCATCACTGGCGTGTACGTGCGCCGCGCGAACACCGAGTACGACGCGCTGACGCAACGCATTCTCAAGGAGGAGATCTCGTGAGTCGTTCTGCACGCACGTCGCTGACGCTCGCCCTCGCGCTCTCTTCGTCGGCCGCGCTGGCCGCGGGAGCCGACCTGGGCCAGGTAGAGAAGCAGCCGACCAACTGGGTGGCCATCGGCATGTTCGGCGTCTTCGTGGCCGCCACCCTGTGGATCACCAAGTGGGCCGCGTCGCGCACCCGCTCGGCGGCTGACTTCTACACCGCCGGCGGAGGCATCACCGGGTTTCAGAACGGCCTCGCCATCGCTGGCGACTACATGTCAGCCGCCTCGTTCCTCGGCATCTCGGCGGCGGTGATGGCCAACGGCTACGACGGCCTCATCTATTCCATCGGTTTCTTGGTGGGCTGGCCGGTCATCACATTCCTCATGGCTGAGCGCCTCCGCAACCTGGGCAAGTTCACCTTCGCCGACGTGGCCGGGTACCGCTTCGCCCAGACCCCGATTCGCGCCTTCGCGGCCTCGGGCACGCTGGTCGTGGTGGCCTTCTACCTCATCGCGCAGATGGTGGGCGCCGGTCAGCTCATCAAGCTCCTGTTCGGCCTCGACTACATGATCGCGGTCGTCGTCGTGGGTGGCCTGATGATGGTCTACGTGCTGTTNNGTGCAGATCATCAAGGCCTGTCTGCTCTTGGCTGGCGTGTCGTTCATGGCGGTGATGGTGTTGTTGCAGTTCGGCTTCAGCCCCGAGGCCCTGTTCGCCAAGGCCGTCGAGGTGAAGGCCGCCATCGCGGCGAACGGAGGCAAAACCCCAGAGGAGGCGGCGCTGGCGGGTCTGAGCGTCATGCGGCCGGGCGGCTTCGTGAAGGACCCCATCTCGGCCATCTCGTTCGGCATGGCGCTGATGTTCGGCACCGCGGGGCTCCCGCACATTCTGATGCGCTTCTTCACCGTGCCCGACGCCAAGGAAGCCCGCAAATCGGTGTTCTGGGCCACGACGTGGATCGGCTACTTCTACATTCTCATCTTCATCATCGGCTTCGGGGCCATCACGCTGGTGTTGACCAACCCCGAATTCGCCGACACCGCCAAGGGCGTCATCAAAGGCGGCGGCGGCGCGGCGAACATGGCCGCGGTGTTGGTGGCCAAGTCGGTGGGCGGCAACGTGTTCTTCGGCTTCATCTCGGCGGTCGCCTTCG
>PMBV01000147.1 GCA_003153055.1 Myxococcales bacterium | reverse complement strand
GTGAAGGACATGGTGTCCTTCAAGAAGAAGATCGACAAGAAGTCGTTCTATGACTTGATCATCGAGGCGGGCCGTGGGGCCATCACCGACTCGGGTCTCGAGGCCAAGGACATCGACGCCGTGTGGATCGGCGCCTGCTCGCCCTCGCGCTTCGTGAACCAGGAGCACGTCGCTCCCATCGGCGTCTCCATCGACCCCGCGCTCCGGTTCAAGCCGATGACTCGCACCGAGTGCGCCTGCGCGTCCTCGTCGGTGGCGATCTACGACGCGACCTACGCCATCGAGTCAGGGCGGTTCAAGAACGTGCTCGTCATCGGCGTCGAGAAGATGAACCTCCTCGACACGCCGGCGATGACCGCGACGCTCGCCTGCTCCTCCTACTACCCCGAGGAGGGTGGCCAGGGCATGACCTTCCCCGGCCTGTTCGCCGAGCTCGCCAAGGCCTACATCGCTCACTACAAGCTCTCCGAGAGCGAGTGGCGCAACCAGGCGGCTCACGTGGCGGCCCTGTGCTATCGCAACGCCTCCAAGAACCCCCTGGCGCACATTCAAAACGGGCCCTCCACCGCCGCCGAGATCCTCGCGCTGCCCGACAGCGGCAAGGGCTCGAACATGATGGTCGCGGCACCCCTGCGGCTCCACGACTGCTCGCTGGTCACCGACGGAGCGGCGGCCGTGGTGCTCACCACCACCGCCAACGCCAAGGCCAACCGCAAGAAGGTCGTCGAGATCGCCGGCCTCGGGCACTCCGAGGAGTACCTCCCGCTGTCCAAGCGCCCCAACAAGTGGGTCCTCGAGGCAGGGAAGGACGCCGTCGCGAAGGCCTTCAAGGAGGCCGGCATCACCTCGGCCGACATCGATATCGCCGAGGTGCACGACTGCTTCACCATCAACCAGCTGCTCACCACCGAGGCGCTGGGGTTGTCGGCCGATGGAAAGGCCGGCCTCGACTACATCAATGGCCGGTTCACCGCCGATGACGACAAGGTGTGCGTGAACCTCTCGGGCGGCCTCAAGGCCAAGGGCCACCCGGTGGGAGCCACCGGCGCGTCGATGCACGCGTTGGTCTACAAGCAGCTGATGGAGGAGCCCATCGGCCTCGCCCCGACGAAGAAGACGCCGAAGATCGGCGTGGCCTTCAACGTGGGCGGCTCGGCGGTGACGAACTGCGTGACCGTGCTCCGCCGCGTTCAGTAACTTCGCTGCTCAGGGTGGCGGGCGCTCCGCCACCTTCGCCGCTGGGGCTGGCTACTTCTTGGCGGGGGCGGGCTTCTCTTTCACCAGCTCGGCGTCGATCTGAATCGTGACCTCGTCGCCGACCACCGGGCCGGCCTCGACGAGGGCGCTCCAGCTCACGCCGAAGTCCTTCCTGTTGATCTTGGTGCTGGCCGAGATGCCGCGGCGCACGTTGCCCCAGGGGTCCGTCACCTCTTTGGTCGGGCCGGCGAGGTCGAGGACCACGGGCTTGGTCACCCCCTTGATGGTCAGGTTGCCACTGACCTTGAGGGCGCCTTCGCCCGCCTTCTCGACCTTGGTCGACTTGAAGGTGATGGTGGGGAACTTGGCGGCGTCGAAGAACTCCGGGCTTTTGAGGTGCGTGTCCCGCTTCTGCTCGCGGGTGCTCACCGAGGCGACGTCGATGCTCGCCTCCACGCTCGACTTGGAGAGGTCGGCGTCGTCGATCACCGCGCTGCCCGAGACCTTGGTGAACTCGCCGCGCACGGTCGAGATGACCATGTGCCGCACGGCGAACGAGGTGACCGAGTGGGAGCCGTCGAGCTGGTAGCTCTCGGCGAGGGCGAGGGCAGGAGAGAGCGAGAGCGCGAGGGCGATGAGACGAGTCTTCATGGCGTGTTCCTTGGTTGGAGTTGGAGACTCCCCCAAGGTGCGCCCCAGGCCCGTCCGGCGCAACGCTGGCTCTTGCATCACATTGGTGCGCAGATGGAACAATGTCGCGAGGGCCCCGGCACCCTCACGGCTTGCACGCCATCGCGGTCGCTCCGGCGACCTCGGTGAGCAGGGCCTGGAAGCGGCGCTGCTTAGTCGAGAACGAGGTCTGGAGCGCGTGGAGCACCGCCTGGTCGTCTCCGTCGGTCGCCAGGCGCCGGCCCAGGGCGTACGTCAGCGTTCGGTCGACCATGCAGGCCGCGGTGCGCGGGTCGGCCTTGATGAGCTGCACCAGCCCGGTGGCATTCTTGAACGACGTGGTGCCGAAGGTGCCCGAGGGGTCGATGGTGGCGCCGTTCTCCTGGGTACGGAGTCGCGAGTCGGCTCCGTAGACCTCGAGCGCATAGCCGATGGGGTCGAGCACTTGGTGGCAGCCGTTGCACGCCGCGCTGGCGGTGAGGGTGTCGAGTCGCTGGCGAACGGTCGGTTGATCGGTGGTGGCGTCGGGTACCGGGGGCACGACGACTCCAGCGGGCGGCGCGAGCGGCGAGCAGAGCAGTCGCTCGAGCACGTAGTTGCCTCGCTTGGGCACGTTGGTCTTGGTGGTCTTGCTGGTGACCACGAGGGGCGCTGACTGGCCCAGGAGGCCGGCCCGGGGATCACCCGGGCTGAGGCTGACCCGCGTGAGGGTGTCGCCGCTGGCCGACAGACCGAGGAAGCTCGCCAGGGTTCCATTGACATAGGTGACTGGAGCATCGATCAGATCGAGGGCGTCCTTGTCCGTGAAGAGGAACTCGTCGAGGTAGGCGGTGATCTGCAGCTGCATGGCCTTCATCACGTCCTTCGTGACGCCGGGGAACAAGGCGGCGTCGAGGGCCACCCCTTCGACGTTGCGCACGTTGAACCACTGGGCCACGAAGCGCGTCTTCAGCGCGGCGGCTTTGGGGTCAGCGAGGAGGCGGGCGATCTGCGCGTCGAGCACGGCCTTCTGGGTCAGCGCTCCCGAGTCGGCCAGGCCGGCCAGCTCATCGTCGGGTGAGGTGCCCCACACGAAGTACGACAACCTCGAGGCTACCGCGAACGTCGAGGCCGCCTGGCCGTCGGGCACCACCGCCTCGGTGCGCAAGACGAAGTTCGGGGAGACCAGCACCGCGCTCAACGCCAGCTTCACGGCGCTGGCGAAGTCGTCGCCGTCGGCCCGCGTCGCGTCGTACACCTTCACCAGGCTCGCCAGCTCGTCGCTGGTTGCGGGCCGGCGCCAGGCACGTCGGGCGAAGGCGGAGAGCGTCTGCTTGGCGCAGGTGGCCTCGGTTACCGAGCCGCCCGGCGTGCACGGCCTAAACTTCGCGCCCGCCGCCCCGGAGGAGCCCATTCGCGCGGTGTCCTTGGTCCAGGCCGCGTCGATGACGGCGCCGGCGGCTCCCTCGAGGCCCTGCACCAGGCCCGGAGCGATGGCCAGCTGGGTCGCGTCGTTGTCGAAGTGGAGCGCGCCGATGACGTCGGCGGGGAAGAATCGCGCCGGGCCGACGGTGTCATCGATCGTCGAGGCGAGCGTGGCGTCGATGTCTTGAATGTTGAGGCGGGTCAGCGGGGCTCGTGACAGTCGGCAGGCGTCGGCCGGGACGCTGTCGGTGCCCGAGTCCTTCGGGTCCTTTTTGGGGTCAGAGCCGAACGGTGAGGCGAGGCCCTCACAGCCAGAGGCGAGGACGACGAGAATCGAGAGGAGGAGTGGGCGCATGGCGTCTTTCAGAGCCCCGACATGGCGTTGACACCGAACTCGCCGAACTTCCCGGTCACGCCGAAGGCCGAGAGGATCGTCACGAAGGCATCGCCGACGTGCTGGTGGTTGCCGTCGATGTGACGGCCAGGGTTGAGGGCGCCTCCCAGGTAGCCGCCGAGCAGCACCGGCATGTTCAAGGAGTCGTGGAGGTCCGAGTCGGCGACGTCGCTCCCGTAGTAGATGGCGGCGCGCTTGATGAGCGGTGTTCCGTCGGCGTCGGTCACCTTCGAGAGTTGGTCCACCAGGTAGGCGAAGATGCTCACCTGCCAAGCGTCGATCGTCCCTTTGGCTTGGGTCTTGGTGGCGTCGCTGCCGTGGTGTGAGGCGTCTCCGTGGTGCGAGTAGGCCACCCCGTTGACGGTGAAGGACATCGGGCTGGTTCCTTGCCCTAGCATGTAGGTGGCGGCCCGGGTCGCGTCACACTGGAAGCCGCGCACGATGAGATCGCACATCAGCTTGGCGTATTTGTCTCGATCCACGGGGATGGGTGAGACCGCCGTCGACTTGTCGCAGGTGGCCGACGGGCCCGACGACGAGCCAGTCATCTTGTCCAGGTCGACCTCGATGCGGCGCACGCCCTCGAGGTACTCCTCGACCCTCTGCTGATCGGCCGTGGAGAGTTTGGTCTTGAGCGACGCGGCGTGGCCCTTCACGGCGTCGACCACGCGGCGCCGTCGCACCGCTTCCTTCAGCACCGCGGGCGACACGCCGCCATCGGCGCTCGACCCGCCCGAGCCGAACAGCCGCTCGAAGGCGACTTGGGGGTGGTACACGTTGGCCTGGGCCGCGCCCTTGCTCACCGACGCCACGCACTGGGCGCTGTTGCAACGGTCTTGGCGATCCTCTCCGTTGGGCGCCTGGTAGTAGCCTTGGCTGTTGGCGACGATCTGCGGAGGCCAGTAGTAGCCGTTGTTCTCGAGGCCGAGGTTCAAGGTCGCCAGGTTCACCTTCGACTCGGTCAGCTTGCCGATGACTTGATCGACGGAGCTGGCGCCATCGAGCCTCGAGGCCGTCAAGAAGACCTTGAGGCCTCCGTCGTGGCTCCCCATGTTGTTGTCGTCGCCCAGCTGGAGGTTCGAGATGACGTTGACGTGCTGGCGGACCGACGCCAGGGGCGCGAGCGACATGGGCAGATCGAAGGTCGTGCCGAAGGCCGTCGGGCGCCACAGCGCAGGCACGATGCCATTGGGTGCGTACATTCCCACGAACCTGAGCGGGGAATTGGTGTCTGCTCGCGCGCTCCGCGGCAAGAGCGAGTGGAGGAGCGGCAAGAGAGCCAACCCTGATCCACGAAGAACGGTCCGACGGCTGATCATGAGATCTCCTGATGCGGTTGCGACCCCGCGTGACCTATTGAGGCGCGCCCCCCCTCGAGCGGGTCAAGGAGAGGTGTCTCCTTCCGTGAACAGGTTCGCGCGCAAAGGTAGGCGGCACGCTTACTTATCGGGCCACATCAGTGGGTCCTTCGCGCCCCCCCGAGAGCCAGAGCACTGTGAGCACGGCGTGGAGGGCGGCCGCGGCGAGGACCCAGGCTCCCGGTGCGACGCGTACCGCGAGGGCGAGGAGCCAGGGCGCCGCGAAGCCGAGGTAGGTGAGCACGTAGTAGACGCCGGTGACGCCGCCGCGGGTCTCCGGGGGCGCCAGGGCCTCCACCAGTCGCAAGCCCGAGGTCATGCACAGCCCGTAGGCGGCTCCGAGGAGCGGGGCTGAGACCAGCAGGGCCGCCGTCGTTTGGGTGGCGAGCGCGCCGGCTCCCACGAGGAGCCCCGTGGCTCCGATGAGCAGGCCGGCACGAGCCCCGGCCTCGGCGGTGAGGCGCCGGGTGAAGGGCTGCACCGCGACACCGGTCAGCAACGTCATTGCCGACAGCAGCCCGGTGGTGGCCAGCGGCGCGCTCCGGGAGCCGAAGAGCAGGAGCGAAGGGAGGCCAGCGAAGGCGATGGTGGGGAAGCCGAAGACGAAGGGTGCCATCGGCAACACCTCGCGGAGGAACCGTCTCCTCGCCGCGGGAGTCAGCTCGAGGCGCAAGAGAGGGCCCGAGGCCGCCGTTGGGCTCCGGGTCTCTTCGGTGGGCCAACCGACGAGGAGGAGCACGCTGATCGCCAGCACATGCACGGCATAGGGTGTCTGCGTCGGCCACGGTGCCCACTGGGCGAGGGCGCCGCTCAAGAGTGGCCCCAGCCCAAAGCCCCCCGAGAGCGCGATGGTGGCCCGCAAGGCGCCCACGCCGGGCTGGGAGAGCTCGGCGACCCAGACGGCTCCTGGGCTCATAGCGGCGCCCGCTGCCAGCCCATAGGCGAAGCGGCCCACCAGCAACAGAGGGTAGCTCGAGCCTCCCAGCCCGAGGGCGAGGCTCACCAGCAAGGCCGCCACCGCCGCGGGGCGCACCAGCGCTCGGCGACCCCGGCGGTCGGAGAGGGGCCCGGCGATGAGCAGGCCCGGTGCCAGCCCAAGAGCGTAGACGCCGAAGAGCAGCGCGGGGCCGGCGGCATCGAGGCCGAGGCGCTCCCGGTACACCGGCAAGAGAGGCGCGAAGTGGTTCGCTCCCCAGGCGACGGCGAACAAGATGCCGGCGGCCGGGCGCCACTGAGAGCTGTCATGGATGGTCTTCGTCGTCTCCGGCAGGGGCGATGACACGGCGGTGAGCCTGCCCGGGGAGGCGCGATCGCGTCCATACGCCGTCGGAGCAGGCACACCTGGCGCCGAATGGTTCGGAGTCGATTGCCCAGCTAGCATGCCTCCTTCAGGAGGTGTCACGTTCGCGCTCGAGTCGTCATCATCGGTGCAAGGGTGGTCGGCCTGGCGATCGCCGAGCGCCTATCGAGGCGAACCCGGGACGTCGTCGTGCTCGAGCAGGCCCCGCGTGCCGGTCAGGGTACCTCTTCACGAAATTCGCAGGTGCTGCACTCGGGGCTCTACTACCCGTCGGGCTCTCTCAAGGCCCGGCTCTGCCTGGCAGGCAATCGGTCCCTGGCTGCCTGGTGCGAGACCCATGGGGTGCCGATGCAGCGGGTCGGCAAGCTCATCGTGGCGACGTCTCAGCCCGAAGAGTTGGCCCTCGATCGCCTGGCGCGTCAAGCTGAAGTCAACGGCGTGGAGGGCGTCGAGGCGCTCGATGGCCGCTCCGTCGAGGCCCTGGAGCCCTCGGTGCGGGCCGTGGCTGGGCTGTGGGTGCCCTCGGCTGGCATCCTCGATGCCCACGGGCTGATGGACTCATTGGCGCGCGTGGCGGTCGACCGTGGGGTCACCATCGCCCTTCGACATCGCGTCGAGGCGCTCGAGCTCGGGCCCGGGGGATGGTCGGTCGAGGTGAGCTCTGGTGAGGAGCGATTTCGACTGAAGGCGCAGTGGGTGATCAACGCCGCGGGGCTGCACGCCGACGCCATCGCCACCCTCGCCGGCCTCGACGTCGACGCGCTGGGATACCGCCAACAGTGGGTCAAGGGCCGCTATGTGCGGGTGAAGGCTGGGCACCGGCTGTCGCACTTGGTCTACCCAGTGCCTCCAGTCGGGCTGACCGGGCTCGGGGTGCATCTCACCATCGGCCTCGACGGCGACGTGCGCCTCGGGCCCGACGTGGTGCCGCTGGAGACGCGGGTCGAGGACTACGCTGTCGACGAAGGCTGTCTCGAGGCATTTCACCAGGCGGCCCGGCGGTTCCTCCCTTCGCTGGCCCTCGAGGCGTTGGCGCCAGACACCGCGGGCCTTCGCCCCAAGCTCTCCGGTGCCGGTGGGCCGTGGCGGGACTTCGTGGTGGCCGAGGAGAGCGGCCACGGGTGCCCTGGCCTCGTCACGTTGGTCGGCATCGAGTCGCCGGGCTTGACCTCGTGCCTGGAGCTGGCGGGCGAGGTCGACGGCCTGGCTTCATGACGCCCTCGCCCCCCTCGCGCTCGAAGCGTGTCATGCCGCAGCGTCTCCGCGATGGAAGCT
>PMBV01000305.1 GCA_003153055.1 Myxococcales bacterium | reverse complement strand
GCGCGCACCCGGTACTTCATCGTGTACTCACCGGGCGGCAGGCGCTCAAAGAAGAAGTTGGTGCCCGAGTCGCGGAACTCCTCGTAGCGCACCACGCCCAAGTCCCACTGGTACTTCGAGGTCGCGTTCTCTGGCTCGAAGCCGGCGCCCCGCGGGTCTCTCAGGTGCACGTACTCCGCCGCCTGCCGCGCGCGGATGGAGAGCTGCACCTCGAGCTCGTCGCCCGGCTCGAGCTTGGCCCCATCGGTCAACGGCTGGAGCGTCGTCTGGGTGCCCTGCTTGACGCGCTTGAAGTACGTCCGCGAGACGTGGAACAGGTCGCCGCTGCCCTCCTTGGGGAGCTTGTCCGTCGAGAAGTGCCACGTGGCGGAGGCGAACTGGAAGCCCTTCGTCGACTTCGACACCGTCACCGTCGACTGCGTCGCGGGGTCCAGCTGGTCTCCGGGAATGACGAGCTGGTTCTTCTTGCCGGTGTACTCGTCGGGTAGGAAGACGAAGGTCTTCTTCACCGGGCCGACCTCGACGTTCGACTCCTCGCGGACCCCCAGGGCGTGCTCGGCCTCGAGGTACTTCACCATCGAGTAGAGGACCTCGGCGGTGGCCTTGGTCGACTTCCAGTGGCTGAGCTTCTTGTTGAGGAGCAGCCACTGCACCAGCCCGGCGCGCCGCGAGTCCTTCGGGGCGAGCTCGCCCAGCACCCGGAGCGCGAAGGCGTGCGACTCGATGCTGTCGTTGTACCAGAGCCAGGCTCGGTCCTCCGGCTGCCAGAAGGTGCCGTCGTCTTGCGTCGTCTTGGAGGAGTCCATCACGCTGTCGAAGACGAGCTTCGCGTCGGCGTCGCGCTTGGCCCGCTTGAGCGTCAAGGCCAGCATGCCCTTCAAGTACGGGCTGTGCTGCTTCCAGTGGCGGAAGCTGAACGCCAGCATCTCCTGGCGCTGAGCGTCACTCAAGGCGCCGCCCCGCCAGGTGTCGTCGGGGAAGGCCGAGGCGACGTAGTTGAGGAAGGTGACGTATTCCCAGCAGGCATCGTGGGCCATGCAGCTGCGCACATCACCGGTGAAGTCGCTGGCGACGAACTGCCAGGCGCTCACCGCCATGTCCTTGGGCACGTCGACCTTGAACTCCAACGCCCGAGCGAAGCCGTGGAGGATGTACGTGGTGATGTACGGGCTCGGCGGACCACCTGGGAACCAAGGGAAGCCGCCCTGCGCCGCCTGCTGCGTCTTCTTCAGCCGGTTGAGGGCGCTGGCACGCTCGGCCTCGATGACCTTGGGGTCGAGCATGTTGATGAGCTCGTCCTTCTCGGGGCCGTCCTTGCCTTGCGACTCGAGGAGCCAGGGAGACTCCTCGAGGCCGAGCTTCCGGTTGGGGTCCAGCGCGTCGAACGTCTCGTAGCGGGTGCTCCGCTTGGCCAGCTTCCTCCCCATGTCGGCGATGGCCGGGGAATCGCGGAAGACGCTGCCGACGATGCCAGTCGACAGGAAGCGATTGAGCGTCTGCTCCGAGCACTCGTAGGGGTACCGCACGAGGTACGGCAGGGCCGTGAGCACCGAGTAGAAGAGCTGAGCGTCGACGGTCACGACGAGCTGCTCGTTGAGCCGCGTCGGGTCGGCATTCTTCGCCAGCTCATCGAACTTCAGCGTGCGCGAGTCTTTGTCCTTCAGTGTCACGAAGCGCGACTGGGCCAGGTGCATGCGTGACGGCAGGAGCGGGAGTGGTCGCAGCTCTCCGTCAGACACGTCGCCAGCCTTGGCCACCACCTTGAAGGCCACCAGGCCCACGCGCTTGGGGGCGGTGACGGGGAAGGTCAACGTCGCCCCCTGCCCTGCCTTGACGGTGAAGGGCTGGGGCGCGGGGGAGTGGCCGAACTCCGCGGCGACGCTCTTCTGGGTGTCGGGGTCGATGATGTCGAGCACCAGCTCACCGGCGAGGTCGGCCGTGGAGGCGTTGTTGACGACGACCTTGAGGTTGGCCTGGTCGCTCTCCCGCAGGAAGCGCGGCAGGTATGGGCGCACCATCAGGTCCTTCACCGAGCGCGTCACTCGCTTGGTGCTGCCGCCCTTGAGGTCTCGGGTCAACGCGTGAGCCCAGACGTTCCAGGCCGTCACCGAGTCGGGCACGGTGAACTCGATGGCGGCGGCGCCGGTGCCGTCGATGAGGAGGTGCGGAGCGAAGAAGGCCGTCTCCGAGAAGTTCGACCGCGGCGGCACCTGGGAGGCCTGGCCCTCGTTGCCTTGAGGCCGAGGCTCCTCCCGCTTGTCGGCCATGACCTTCTTCGCCTCAGGGGGTGGCGGCGCCGCCGGCGACTGCGCCGCGGACTCGGCCATCGCCGACGGAGCGGGCGTCGGCGCGGCCTCGAAGGCCATGAGGGAATCGGACTTGGCGAGCCCCGCGCCTCTCAGACGATGATTCCGCGACCCCATGCCTCCAATGCCCCAGCCGTCGAGGTACGTCAGGGCGTCGTCTCTGAGGCGCACGTCGTCGGGCAGGCTGAACCAGGCCGACCGAGAGAGGAAGTGGTTGGGAGCCGGCCCCAGCGTCACCCGGGCCGCGCTGGCGAACGCCCGGTTCGGGTAGAGGTCCGGCACCGAGGGCGGGACGTGCGGCCCGAAGAGGTCGAGTGATTGGTCATACATGTATGCCAATACCTCGGCAGCGCCGGCCTCGAGCGCCTTGCCCTGCCCTTTCACTGTCACCCGGAAGATTTCCTTCGCTCCAGGCCGCATGGAGTCGCGGAACGTGGAGAACTCGAGCGACAGGGTCTTGTCGTCCCACGGCACGTAGATGGATTGCTGGAATTGCATCAACTGCCAGTCACGCACCACGCTGACGATGATGGCGAAGCCGCCTCGATCCTCGGCGGTGACGGGCCTCGAGAGAATGGCCCCGTCGGCTCCGGCGGTGAGCCAGCGGCGCTCGATGAGCTGGCTCGACCGGTACACCTCGTAGAGCACCCGTTGGCCGGCGAAGGCCGAGCCGATGAGGAAGCGCGCCGTGCCTCCCACCTCGACGCTGGGGTGCTCGACCTCGAGCAGCGCGGGGAGCTTCACCGGGAAGTCCTTCTCGCCCGAGACGATGACGTCTTGAGACATGGCCCAGGTGGCGTTGAAGTCGTCCTTCGTCTCGTAGAGCACTCGCCACGCGCCCGCCGGCAGCGCCGCCAGGCTGATGGTCGCCGAGCCGTCAGCCCCGTGGGTCAGCTCGCCGCGGGCCTTCTCGGCACCCTCGCCCCAGCGCCTGAGAGTGGCCGCCGCTGAATAGTCCGAGCTCCAGCGCGAGCGCACCTCGTCGCCCGGGGTGACGAGCACCGGCCTGGGCGCGCTGGGGTCCAACTGAGGCGGCTCATCGGCAGGGAGCAGCGCGCTCTGGGGTTGCTGGAGCGCCACCACCCTGAAGGTGCCCTTGCCAGCCCTGCCGACGCCGTTGAGGTCAGTGCGCTTGACCCCGAGGCTTACGCCCTGGCCCTCGCGGAAGAAGCCCGAGTCGACCGCAAAGGTGGCCTGGACGGAGACTTGCCCGACGCGAATGGAGCGGCTCGCCTGGCGCGTCTCGCCACCCTCGTCGGTGATGTCGGCCGAGACGGCGTAGGCGTAGCTGACCTCCTTCGACAGCCGGGAGTCGGCGAGCGGAGTGAAGTCCACGATGAAGGTACCGTCCTCCTTCAGGGCCGCGACTCCGGAGGCGACCACCTGGGGTCGGCTCACCGGCATGGGGCGCCAGCTCCACCAATACCAGGGGTAGACCGGCGTTCGCTCGACGCGCCACTTCGCGTTCCCCGAGGTCACCGGTAGCCCGAAGTAGTACCGCGCCTCGCCGGTCAGCCGCACCGGGGCGTTGAGCCGCGCGGGAGGGCCGCCCTCCTTGAACGAGGCCTCGAAGGTGGGTCGCTTGTACTCCTCGACGCGCAGAATGGTTTGGCCCAGCGACACATCGGCCTTCTGAACCTCGAGGCGCCACATGCCAAGCAGCCGGCCGGTGGGCACGGTGAACTCGCCCCAGGCCGAGGCGAAGTCGTTGGTGATGACCGATGCCTTGGCCACCTCTTGCCAGTTCGGATCCATCAGGCGCACGGTGAGCTTGGTATTGGGCTGGCTCCTGAGCTTCCCCGACTCGCGCTGACCTCTCCAGGCGACGACCTTCCACGACACCTTCTGCGTCGGCCGGTAGATGGAACGGTCCGTGTAGATGAGCGCCGCGTCGGCCTCGACGCTCTCCGAGCCCCAGAAGTAGAGCCCCTGCTCGTCGACGGTGAGCTCATCGCCCCGCCGAGCCATGAGGAAGTATTGGTGGTCGGTGGAGCGACCACCCTTGAACCGCGCCACCCCGTCGGCACTGCTCGTCTGCGTCTCGAGGAGTTCCTTGGGCTGGTCCCACCGCATCCTCCACAGCTCGACCTTGACCCCGGAGAGCGGCGCCCCAGCTTCCCCGTCGCGCACCACCACAAGAGCCAAGTTGTCGGGCGGCGTCTGGCTCACGTTCATGACCAGGTGAGAGGCGAAGAAGACCGAGCCGACGATGGAGTTGGCCGAGTCGACGAAGCTCTCCTTCACCGAGGCGATGAGGGCGTAGGGCCCGAGGGCCTTGAGCGGAGGTGTCACCACGGTGCGGTGCTCCTTGAGGTCCGGCGTCGCAGGGAGCTCGACGGACCAGGCGGCCTCGGGCTTGCCTCGGAGGAGCGCCCTCAGCTCCTCGTCCTCTGGCATCAGGCGACCCTTGCCAGCGCCGAGAACCTGAGCGGCCGACAACCGGTAGGCGCGGAGGTACAGCCGGCCCAGGTTCTTGGCCGAGAGCTCCACCGAGCGCTTTCCGGTGCCGTCGACCTTCATCATCTGCATCGAGTACCCGGGCGCCTCGAAGGCGGCGACCAGGTGAGCACAGCGGCGGCCTCCGACCGAGGAGGGGAAGGCCTTGAGCCCCAGCGCGGCGGCGTCACGGCCCTTCACCAGCTCTCCAGCGTCGCGGTACCACTCGGCCAGCGTGGCCCGGGCATAGGCCGAGAAGGGGAGCGTGGCGACGAGGCGCGCCTCGAGCTCGGCGATGAACCGCTGCCGCTCGTCGGTCTCGGTGAAGGAGGCGCGCAGCAGCGTGAGCCGGGTGAGGCGGGCGTTGAGGGCGGCCTCGCCGCGGCCTTCCTTCTTGTGCCAAGCCTCGAGGTCGTCGAGCACGGCGCCGATGCGCACCAGGGGGTGAAGGCGCTCGTCGGCGAGCGAGAGCTGAGAGGACTTCGCTGGGTCTCCGGCGATGAGTGCGGGCAGCGAGAGGAGGTAGACCGAGTTGGAGTGCTCCGGTGTCCACCAGGCGGTGTTGGCGAGGTCCTTGGCCCGCATGTAGGCGAGCACGTCGCGCAGGGTGTCTCGAATGCCTGAGGGGTAGTCATTGGGCGTGAGGTAGCCCGCCAGCGCGCCCAGGGGCTTGGTGCCGAGGGCCTCGCGCCGCTTCCAGGCGGCTTCGTAGGTCCGGCCGATCTCCGCGCGGAGCTCTTCGGAGGTCCAGGCCTTGAGGTCGACCTCGCCCTTGGTGTCTATCTTCTCGCGCCGAGAGATTTCGTAGCCGTAGGTCTCGAGGTAGTTGGTCAAGGTCGCGACGTAGAACAGCTCGACCGCCGTGCGGCCGACCTCGGCCTTGGGCCACGCCTCGGCCTTGAGCTTCTTCACCGCGGTCTCGGCCCCGCCCAGGGCGATGCGGTACTGGGTCAGAGCGATGAGCACCTTGGCGAGCTCGGCGTCGTCGGCTCCCTTGCGGGCGGCGGCGAGACGCTTCTCGGCGGCGGTGGCCGCGGCCTCGTACTTCTGCTGGCTGACGAGCTCGTCGATTGCCTTCCACGACGGCGTCTGGCCCAGCACCGACAGCGACAGGACGAGAGTGAGCATAGGGGTACCTTAGACGTCCTCGTTGGAAAGGGAGTTCCTTCTCGAGGCCTGGGGGACCAAGGCGACCTCGAGCTTGCCTCGAGTCCCGGGCATACTCCGAAACATCCGGGCGCGGTCAGGCGCCGTGAAGCCCAGGCGTCCACCCACACCACGAGGCCCCCTGTGCACACCTCCACCGCCGCCATCGAGGTTCGGGGGCTGAAGCGACACTTCGTGACGACCAAGAAGGGGCCGGGCCTGCGCGGTGCAGTGGCCAGCGTGTTTCGCCCCCAGCGCGTGACCATCGAAGCGCTGGCGGGGGTCGACCTCGACGTCAGCTCGGGCGAGATGGTCGGCTACATTGGCGTCAACGGAGCGGGAAAGTCGACCACCATCAAGCTGCTCACGGGCATCCTCGCTCCGTCGGAGGGCACGGTGCGGGTGCTGGGTCGCGACCCCCACGTCGAGCGAGTGGCCAACGCCAGACGAATCGGCGTGGTGTTCGGCCAGCGGACCCAGCTCTGGTGGGACCTCGCGGTGTCCGAGTCGCTCACCCTCATCGCGAAAATCTACGACGTCTCTCCAGCGCGCTACCGCGAGCTGTTGGCCCGATTCTCCCGCACCCTCGAGCTCGACGAGCTGCTCGCCAAGCCTGTCCGCACCCTGTCGCTGGGCCAGAAGATGCGGGCCGAGCTCGCCGCGGCGCTGCTCCACGAGCCGGCGGTGCTGTACCTCGACGAGCCGACCATCGGCCTCGACGTGGTGGTGAAGGACCGGCTGCGGGCCTTCGTCAAGGAGCAGAACCATGCCCTGGGGACGACCGTCATCCTCACCACCCACGACCTGGGCGATATCGAGGAGCTCTGCTCGCGCGTCGTCCTCATCGACCGAGGGCGAATACAGTACGACGGAGGCCTCGACGCCCTGCGAGACCGCTTCGGGCGACAGAGGGAGCTGACCTTCGAGCTGGGGCGGGCACCTCCAGCACAGCTCACGCTGCCCGAGGGCGTGACGGTGGCCTTCGAGGGCGAGCGGCGCTTGACCCTGCGCTTCGACCGCACGCGCTTCACCGCCCCGGAGGTCACCACCGCGGTGATGTCTCAGCTCGACGTCCGCGACTTCGCGCTGCGAGAGATGGACCTCACCGCCATCGTGAAGCAGCTCGCCGCTCACGGGCTCGGAGTCACCTGATGCCACGCGGACTCCGGGGGTACCTGGGCTTCTTCACCCTGGCGGTGCAGGAGGCCCTCGCCTACCCGCTCTGGTACTGGCTCCGACTGGTCACCGGCCTCATCGGAATGGTGGTCGCGTGGTTCTTCTGGAGTGCCGTGTACGGGGGGGCGAGCTCCCTGGCCGGACTCGAGCGAGACGCGACGCTGCGTTACGTGCTCCTGGCGCAGGTCTTCGGAGGCACCGGGGTCTCGCTGGTGCTGATGCACACCGCAGCGTCGCTCCGGGACGGCCGCGTCGCCCACCAACTGCTGGTGCCGCTCGACCTGCAGTTGAGCCAGTACGCCTTCGCGGTGGGTGATTGGGTCGCCTCGTTGGGCTCGCGACTGCCGCTCCTCGTGGCACTGCTCGGGTTCGGCGCCGAGCTCCCGGGCTCTCCCACCGTCTGGCTGGCGACCGGCGCGTCGTTCATCGTCGGGGCCAGCACGATGTTCTTCTTCGAGTGGCTGTTGTGCTGCGCGGCCTACTACACCACCGAGGTATGGGGCATTGGCGTGGCGGCCGAGGCGGTCGCCCTCTTCTTCGGAGGGACGCTGGTGCCGCTGGATTTCATGCCTCCGTGGCTGCGGTCGATCGCCGAGGCCCTGCCCTTTCAGCAGGTGGTGTATGTCCCCGCGTCGTTCCTCGCTGGCATCACGCCAGTGCACGAAGCCCCGCGCATCCTCGCGGGCCAGTTGGCCTGGGCGCTCGGCCTGGCGCTCGTGTCCCGGCTCGCCCACGCCCGCGCGCTGCGCGTCGTCACCGTGCAAGGAGGGTGACTCGAATGCTCCGGACCCTCTCGCTCTACGGCGCCTTCCTCGGCACGCGCTTCAGGGTATTGCTGGAGTACCGCGCCAACTTCGTCATCGGCGTGGCCAGCGCGGTGGTGCTGCAGGTGGTGAGCATCTCGAGCGTGTGGGTGGTGCTCCAGCGGGTGCAACAGGTGAAGGGCTGGAGCTTCGAGGCGCTGCTCCTGGTCTATGGCCTCCTCATCTCCGCCCGTTCCATCGAGCACATGTTCGCCGACAACCTGTGGGTCATCAGCCACTACCTCCAGGAGGGCAGCTTCGATCGCTTCCTGGTGCGGCCAATGAACCCACTGTTCCATCTCTTGGCGGACCGGTTCCATCACCACGGCATCGGCAACCTGCTCGCCGGGCTGTTCGCCGTCGTCCATGCCTGGCGCGCGCTGGCCATTCCCGCGACGCCGGGGAACATCGCCTTCTGCGCGGTGGCCATCGCGAGCGGCGGGCTCATCTTCATCTCACTCAACCTCGCGACGGCGACCACCGCCTTCTGGCTCGGCCTGAGCCTGCCGGTGACGCGCGCGGTGCACGAGCTGCACGAGCTGGCCAAATACCCGCTCACGCTCTACGGGCGGGGTCTCCGCCTCGTTCTCACCTGGGTCATTCCCTTCGGCTTCGCGTCGTTTTTCCCTGCGAGCTACCTGCTGGGCCGCGAGGGAGGGTCCCTCGCGTTCGTTGGGCCGCCCCTGTCACTCGCCTTCGCGTTCGGCGCGTACCAGTTCTGGAAGCTCGGCCTCCGCCGCTACTCGGGCGCGGGGTCGTGACATCGACTCGATTCCTCAGCGAACGAGGGCGGCCAAGGTCCCGCGCCGGAAGTGCCGGGTGATGAAGTCAGCGAGGCCATCGAAAACGGAGTCGAGGGTCGGCGCGACGGCCCCGAAGAGCGCCGCCATCACCCGGGGGTCCTCGAACATGCCGTGGAGGTAGAGGCCGAGCACATTGCCTCGGGCGTTCTGCCAACCCAGAGCGTCAGTCACGGCCAGCCTGGCGCCACGGCTGCCGGGGCGAGGCGCGGTTCGCCCGTGGTGAATCTCATAGCCCGTCAGCTCGACGCCCGAGAGCGCCGCCCACGGCCCACGAAGCGTCGCGAAGGACGCGGTGGTGCGACGCACGGTCTTCTCGGCCTCGAAAGTCGTGCGAAGGGGGAGCAGCCCCAACCCAGTGCCCTCGCCATCGATGCCGTGGGGGTCGGCCAGCACTTCCCCCAGCATTTGGAGCCCGCCACAGATGCCCAGCACGGCGCCACCGGCCCCGGCGTGAGCGGCGATGGCGCGATCCAACCCTTGGGAGCGAAGCCAGGCGAGGTCTCCGCTCGTGTGCTTGGACCCCGGCAGGATGATCCAATCGGCGTGGCTCAGCTGACTGGGCGTTCGAGCCCACACCAAGCGGGCCTGAGAGACATTCTGAATCGGTTGAAACTCGTCCAGGTTGCTGATGCGAGGGTAGGCGACGATGGCCACGGTCTTGAGATGTTCGGCGCTCGTCGTCGAGGCCCCGGGGAGCTGGAAGAAGCCGTCCTCCTCGGGCAGGCCGTGGTGTCGCCACATGGGCAGGGTGGCCACCGTTGGAACTCCGGTGAGTGCCTTCAGCATCTTGGGAGCCGGGGCGAGGAGCGACGCGTCGCCTCGGAATCGATTGAGCACGAACCCGTGAATGAGGGCGCGCTCGGCCGAGTCGAGGAGCTGGTAGGTGCCGTAGAGGTGAGCGAAGGCGCCGCCTCGGTCGATGTCCGACACCACCAGGCACCTGGCGTCGGCGTGCCGTGCCATGCGCATGTTCACGATGTCGCTGTGCTTCAGGTTGAGCTCCGCGGGAGAGCCGGCGCCCTCGAGGACAACCACGTCGTGCTCCGCGCGAAGAGCATCGAAGGCCTCAGTGATGGCCGGCCACACCTTGGCGCTCCGACGCCGCCACGGGGAGGCCGAGAGCTCGGCGCTCACCTGGCCCAGCAGCACCACCTGACTCCGGGTGTCTTGCTCGGGCTTGAGGAGCACCGGGTTCATTCGCACGTCGGGCACCACGCGAGCCGCCAGGGCCTGGAGGTACTGGGCGCTGCCGATTTCTCCGCCCTCGACGACCCGAGCATTGTTGCTCATGTTCTGGGCCTTGAACGGCGCGACCTTGAGCCCTTGCCGGGCGTAGTGCCGGCACAGCGCCGTGGACAGCCAACTCTTCCCGGCGCCGCTCGTGGTGCCAAGGACCATCACGCACTTCGCCTTCATCTTTCGCCTCCTCGGGCCTCCCACCTTGAGCCTCGAGGCCTGCCAGGCGGGCAACCCGCTTATTCGACATGACCGGAATGTCAACGAAGACAGCCGGCCGATCTCGACCTCGTCTCGATTCAATCCTCGACAGCTGGTACCGTATGAGTCTCGTGCCCGTTCCCCGCTGGCCAGTGCTCCTTGCCGTGACCTGGTGGGGGTGCGCCTCTCGCGAGGGTCCCGAGCCCGCTGAGCCATCCGCCGTGAAAGTGACCATCACCAGGGACGCAGGAGCGCCGGAGCCTCGTGGAGCAGAGCTCGACGCTGGCCCAGCCGTCGATCCCCGGATGAAGCTCGAGCGAGAGGCTGACGCCGTGCTCCGCTCCTATTGCATCGGCTGCCACGCCTGGACCACGTCGTTCGCGGTGCACAGCGCCGCCGCCTGCGGAGGCCGGGGCAGTCGGCTGGTGGTCCCTGGAGACCTCAAGCGCAGCCGGCTCTACGGGAAGATAACCGGTGACAACGTCTGCGGTGGCCCCATGCCGCCCAACGCCGTGCTGCCCCCAGCGGCGGTCGCGTCGATCCGCGCGTGGATCCTCGAGGGAGCGCCGATCGACGGTCGGGTCTGCGTCAGCTGCCTCTCGCCGAAGAGCGAGGTCGAGCTCGAAGTGAGCGACCTCAACCGCGACGACTGAGTCCAGTTCGAACCTCCGGAAGCACTCGGGTTCCGGGGTCCCCTTAAGGGCTTGGCTCTTGGCGCCGAAGAGGGGACATGAACCTCTCCGTCTCCATGAGGTCGTTGAGCGAGTCGATCCCCACGGGTACGGTGCCTTCGAACGCTTCCGCGGGAGCGGCGGCCCCGACCTGGGCGACCACCGCGACAGCGAACGGTGCGAGCAACGAAGGCAGCGCCACATCCACCCAGCTC
>PMBV01000362.1 GCA_003153055.1 Myxococcales bacterium | reverse complement strand
CGAGCCCACCACCGGCCTCGACCCCCAGTCGCGCCGGCAGCTGTGGGACGTCGTCACCGACCTCAAACACCAGGGCAAGACAGTGCTCCTCACCACCCATTACATGGACGAGGCCGAGCGCCTGTGCGACCGAGTGGCCATCGTCGACCACGGCAAGGTCATCGCCCTGGGCACGCCCCGGCAGCTCGTCTCGGCCCACGTCGGGCAAGAAGTGGTCGAATTCCAGGTCGAGGGTGAGCTCGACGAGGCCGTGCTCCGCGGCGTCACCTCGGTGCTCTCGGTGCGGCGGGTGGCCGACCGGTGGCAACTCGTGACGGACCAAGTGCACCTCGCCATCCCCGCGCTCCTCGCGACGCTGGCGGCACGAGGCCTCACGACCTCGTCCCTGTCCACCCACCGGGCCACGCTGGAAGATGTCTTCGTCAGGCTCACCGGCCGGAGGCTCCGTGACTGAGCGCCCCAACGCACTCTGGCTGCTCACCCTGGCCCGAGCTCGACTCTTCTACCGCGAGCCCTCCACCCTCTTCTGGACCTTCGTCTTCCCGGTGCTGCTGACGGTGGCGCTCGGCATCGCCTTCCGCTCCCGCCCACCCGAGCCGGTGGCCATCGGCGTCGTCATCGGCCCCCTCGCCGAGGCCACCCGGGCCGCCTTGGCAACCCGGCCCGAGGTGAAGGTCGAGCTCTTCGACGAGGTCGCGGCCCGGGCCGCCCTGAGGACAGGCCGGGTTTCGGTGGTGGTGGAGCCGGGCTCACCGCCCACGCTCCGCTTCGACCCGACCAGGCCCGAGAGCCGACTGGCGCACGCGGTGGCCGACGAGCTGCTCGAGCGCGCCGCCGGGCGACGAGACCTGCTCTCGCCGAAGGTCGAGGAGCTCACCGAGCCGGGCTCGCGCTACATCGACTTCCTCATTCCTGGGCTGTTGGGCATGAACATCATGTCCACCGGCCTGTGGGGCATCGGCTGGGTCATCGCCGAGCTCCGACAGAAGAAGCTGCTCAAGCGCCTGGCCGCCACGCCGATGCGCCGCTGGCACTTCCTCGTCTCGTTCGCCGCGGTGCGAGCCTTCTTCCTGGCCATCGAGGTCCCCTTCCTGGTGGGCTTCGGCGTACTCGTCTTCGGCACGCCCTTTCGCGGATCGCCATGGGCGCTCGGGCTCCTCACGCTCCTTGGCGCGGGGGCCTTCTCGGGGCTGGCGCTGCTCATCGCCTCGCGGGCCTCGAACCTCCAGACGGTGAGTGGCCTCATCAACCTGGTGCTGATGCCGATGACGCTGCTCTCGGGCGTCTTCTTCTCGGCCGCCAACTTCCCCGAGGTGATGCAACCGGTGGTGAAGGCGCTGCCCCTCACCGCGCTCAACGACGGCATGCGGGCCATCATGAACGACGGCGCCACCCTGGCGGCCATCGCGCCCCAGTGCCTCCTGCTCGCGAGCGTGACGTTGGTCTCTTTCGGGCTCGCGCTCAAGCTGTTCCGCTGGAGTTGACCCGCGAGGCCGACGAGCCGTTCCCGCCGGCCGGACTTCGCGCGATGCTGTCGCCATGAACGATTGTATGGCTGTTGTTCTCGGCGGTGGGCGAGGGAGCCGACTCTTCCCCCTGACTCAGAAGCGCTCCAAGCCGGCCGTGCCCATCGCCGGCAAGTACCGCCTCATCGACATTCCCATCTCGAATTGCATCAACTCGGGGCTGCGGCGAATCTTCGTGCTGACGCAATACAACTCAGAAAGCCTCAACAAACACATCAGCCAGACGTACAAGTTCGACGTCTTCAGCGACGCCTTCGTCACCATCCTCGCGGCCGAGCAGACCGAGGAGAACCCCCAGTGGTACCAGGGCACCGCCGATGCCGTGCGCCAGAGCCAGCACCACCTGCACAGCCACCGGGGGCGCGAGGTGCTCATTCTCTCGGGTGACCAGCTGTTCCAAATGGACTTCAGGCAGCTCCGCGACACCCACCGCACGCACCGAGCCGACGCGACGGTGGCGGTCATTCCGGTGAGCCGGGAGCAAGCCGGGGCGTTCGGCATCGTGAAGCTCGACGAGGCCGGCCGCATCGTGCACTTCGAAGAGAAGCCGGGCCCCGAGCGCCTCGACGCCCTGGAGTCGAACATCCCCGGGCATGGGCGGGGCTTCCTCGCGTCGATGGGCATCTACCTCTTCGCCCGGGAGTCGCTCGACCGCTCCATCGCCGACGAGGCGCTGGTCGACTTCGGCCGTCACGTCATTCCGCGGGCCATCAAGGAGATGCGAGTCCAAGCCCACCTGTTCCGCGGCTACTGGGAAGACGTGGGGACCATCGAGTCGTACTTCCGGGCCAACTTGGCGCTGACTGATCGCATCCCTCCGTTCGATTTCTACGACGCGCTGCGGCCGGTCTACACGGGCTCGCGGTTCCTTCCGGCGAGCAAGGTCGAAGGGTGCACGTTGCGGAGCTCGCTGGTCTCGGAGGGCTGCGTCATCATGGCCCAGGAGATCGAGCGCTCGGTCATCGGCATTCGAAGCCGCATCGGGCTGGGGGCGCGAATCAAGGAGTCACTGGTGCTGGGCGCCGACTTCCACGAGACCATCGACGAAATCGAAGCCTCACAGGCCCGCGGTGTCCCCCCGGTCGGCATCGGCGAGGGCTCGGTGGTGACCCGGGCCATCATCGACAAGAACGCCCGCATCGGGCGCGGCGTGCGCATCGTCAACGAGGCCGGAGTGAAGGAGGCCGACGGAGTGGGCCACCACATTCGTGATGGCATCGTCATCGTGCCCAAGGGAGGCATCATCCCCGACGGGACCGTCATCTGACGAGAGGTGACCGCGACCTCAGGCGGTGGCGACCTTCTCGCACTGCGTGGCGCAGGTCTGGCAGCTCTCCATACAGTTCTTGCATTCCACGTGATGCTTGGCGTGCTTCTTACAGGCGGCCTCACAGTCACGGCAGGCCTTGGCGCACACCGACGCGAGTTCCTTCATGTGGCTCGACTTGAGGAGCGTGAGCTTCGACATCGCCTCGCACAGAGGAAGCATCGCTCGCACCGTGCCAGCGCACTCGACCATCATCTTGTCGCCGGTCGACAGGCTCCGCACGCAATGGTCGAGGCAGATTTCACCGGCCTTGAGGCAGCCCAGCGTGGCTTCGAACAGGGCCGTATTGAAGCCGTCCTCCTTGGGGGCCGGGCCGCCAGCGACCGCCGCCGGAACTGCCTTCGGCTCCTCGGCCAACGCGGCGAGTGAAAGCGCTGCCACCGAGCCTGCCGCCGTCATCAACATGTCACGTCGATTCATGTGAGCCCTCAGGGGTAGGTGAAACACGCGAACCATAGGCGCCTCCATCGAAGGCGTGACATCAAAATTGGAGCCGCTGCCCCACCGGGGCGACCCACACCTGGCTCAAAAAAGCCCGGGCGCCCTTGTCTCCCGAGTGGTTCTCGGTGGCGAGCCGGAGCAGGCCGAAATGGCCCACGAGCACCGCGGCCACCACCAGGAGCCTGGCCCGCTGCTGAATGATGAACCGACCCGAGAGCCACAGCACGACTCCAGCGAGGAGCAGCTCGAGCACCGCCCCCGACGCCGGGTTGGGCACCCAGGCCGCCAGCCATGACACCGGCCACAGGCCTTCGGTCAACAGCGGCACGGCCAGCCCCCACAGCGAGGTCGAGACGTCGTCGGGCACATAGGCGATGAGGGCGACCAGCCCCGTCGCGGCCACCGAGGTGACGCACAGCCCCGCCACCACCGAGCGAGCGAGGCCTCCGGCGCCAGACCCGAGGCGCTCCAGCACCATCGCTACCGGCAACATCAAGAAGGGCACCATGGGCGTCAGGTGCCGAGGGCCCACGGTCCACCCCCACGACGCGTAGCTGAATCCCGCGGTGAAATAGAGGTTGGCGGCCACCAGCACCAGGAGGAAGGCAAACTGCGCCGGATCCTTCTTTCGCACGTCGGTGAAGCCGAACGGCGCCGCCAGCAAGAAGGGCGAGAGGGTGAAGAGCCCCCTCAAGGGCGAGAAGAGCGAGAGCCACAGCGCAAGCAGGTTGGGGCCATGGATGCCGAGGAAGCCGCCCTCGTGCCAACCCTGGTAGCCGGGGTCGTTGAGAAATTTGTAGCCACTCACCCACGGGCTGCCGAAGCACGCCTGGTGGTAAGCGAGGAGCGCCACCAGCCCTGGAGCGGCTCCGGCCACGACCAGCGCCACGGCCCGCCCCAAGGCTCCCCACTTCTTCCACCGGCTGGCCACCACGTACGCCGCCACGCAGACGACACCCAGGGCCCCGGTGTACTCCGCAGCCACCACTGAAGCGGCCAGGAGCCCGGCCAGCAGGTAGGCGCGCTCCTTCCACTCGCCCCGCTCCACCTTCCACGCCACGTAGAAGGTCGCGAAGAGGAGCACCGCGGTGACCTGGTGGCTCATGAACGCCTCGGCGTAGGCGAAGGCCATGGTGCCCAGCCCGTACACCACCACCAGCACGTCGGCCACGCCCTGCGACACGTAGGCCGAGAGGAACCGCCGCAGAAGCCACAGGAGACCCAAGGCCGGCAGCACCGTGACGAAGAGGCGCGAGAAGAGCACCTGGCGGAGCTCGGAGACCGGCCCCATGGCCTTCAGCACCCAGTACACCGGGGCGCCGAGGAAGGAGACGAGCGGCGCCTTCGAAGGGTAGTAGTACTTCGCCAGCACCCCACTCTGCGCGGCGAAAGGCCCCACGCAGGGCGCGAGCCGCTGGCCCTGCACCACCGCCGTGCACGAGAGGTCGCCGACCGCCCCCAGCTGGGCCAGCGTGCCGTTGATGCTGAGGGTGCCGAAGTCGATCAGCGAGCGCGATTGCCAGAGCCGGCACAGCTCGTTGGGCGAGCGCATGCGCGGGTGGTAGGGAAAGGACAAGAGGTAGAGCCCGGCGAGGAGCGCGAAACCCACCTTCGACTCGAGGACTCGCTGCATGAGCGCCCCCTCCTACTCGAATCCATCGCGGCCGACACCCTCGGGTGCAACCCAAGAGCCGTGACAGCCGGGCTTCGAGACCGGAGATGGTGTTAGAGACGTTGCGTCCCATGGGCCATCTCGAAGAGGAGCGGCTGTTCCAGCTCACCCTGGGCCAGCTCGACGGTGATGCCGAGGCCCAGGCGCTGGCCCACCTCGCGGGCTGCGACGAGTGTCGGGGCCGCCATGAGCGCCTGTCATCCATCGGCTTCAGCCGAACCGTCGCGGGACCCACCTCAGACGACGCCAAGCCCGACACTCGACCCGAACGGCCCTCGGAGCACCTCAGCCTCGACCGGGGTGCCACGCTGGGGCGCTACGTGGTGCTCGAAAAGCTGGGCGCCGGGGGCATGGGCGACGTGTTCGGGGCGTACGATCCACACCTCGATCGCAAGGTGGCGGTGAAGCTCCTGCGGGTCGGCTCCCTCTCGGCCGAGGAGGGCAAGGCCCGGCTGCTCCGCGAGGCCCAGGCCATGGCCCGGCTCCAGCACCCCAATGTCATCGCGGTGCACGACGTGGGCACCCTCGAGAATCGCGTCTTCATCGCCATGGAGTTCGTCGACGGCGAGACGGTGTCCGAGTGGATCCGCGGTGACCGGACCTGGCGAGACGTGGTCGAGCTGTTCCTCCAGGCCGGCTCGGGGCTGGCGGCGGCCCACCGCGCGGGCCTGGTGCACCGCGACTTCAAACCCGACAACGTCTTGGTCGGCTCCGATGGGCGGCCCCGGGTGCTCGACTTCGGCCTGGCCCGGCAAGCCACCGTGACGCCTCCCACCGACGCCAGGCTGGGCGACGTGCCCGAGGGGAGCGCCGACACGCCTCTGACCCAGCCGCTGACCCGCGACGGAGCGGTGATGGGCACGCCCGGCTACATGGCGCCCGAGCAGCTCGCCGGCCTGGCCACCGACGCCCGCAGCGACCAGTTCGCCTTCTGTGTCGCGCTGTACGAGGCCCTGTACGGACAGCGGCCGTTCGGCGGAGGCACGCTCAAGCAGCACGCCCAGGAGATGGCGTCGAGCCTGGCGTTGGTGGCCCCGCAGGGCTCGCACGTGCCACCCTGGGTTCATTCGGTGCTGGTGAAGGGCCTGTCGGTCCAGCCGAGCGATCGCTGGCCAGACATGGACGCGCTCTTGCGCGCCCTGCGGCCCCGGGAGCGGCGCTCGCGGAGCCGCCTCTTCGTCGCCGGGCTGGTGGTCTTCGCCACCGCGGGCATCGGCTACGGCCTGTGGACCCGCCAGCGCCTGATGGTGTGCGGTGGCCAGGAGGCTCGGCTGGCCGGCGTCTGGGACATGACCACCCGCGGCAAGCTGAAGTCAGCGTTCTTGGCGACGGGCCAGCCGTTCGCCTCGGAGGCCTTCATGAGCGTGGAGAAGACGCTCGACGGCTGGGCGCTGGACTGGGTCAACGCCGGCCGGGAAGCCTGCGAGGCGACGAAGCTGCGCAAGGTCGACTCGGAGGAGCTGATGGAGCTGAAGCTGGCCTGCCTGGAGGAGCGCCGGCAGAGCCTCGAGTCGACCGTGACGCTGTTCGCCCAGGCCGATCGCGACGTGGTGATGAACGCCGCCGCCGCCGCCAAGCACCTGGAGTCTCCCCGCACCTGCACCAGCCGACGTCGCAGGGCTCCTCAGGACGAGGCCGATCGCAAGGCCGAGCAGGAGCTGCGTGGCTACCTCTCTCGGGCTCAGGCTCTCTTCGACGCAGGCAAGTACACTCAGGCCGCCGAGGCGCTCAAGCCCGGGCTGCGCATGGCCGCGCCGCCTCGCGTGCTGGCCGAGGCCTGGCTGTTGATGGGGCGAATTCAGACCAAGCGCCACGAGCCCCGCGCGGCCCGCCTGGCCCACCTCGCCGCGGGAGAGCAGGCGCTCAAGGGTGCCGACGAGTCGGCCATCGCGGTGTCGCTGAGCCGGCTCTATGCCAACGAGGGCTTCGATGAGCCCGAACCGAGTGCCGAGGTGCTGGGCCGGCTGGCGCAGGCCGCGGCGGCCCGGGTGCCCGGTGAGTGGGAGGTGCAGGTGGAGCTGGCCAGCAACTCCTCGTACGTCGAGATCGCCAAGGGGCGCTTCGTGGCGGCTCGGGCAGATCTCGAGCGCGCCTTGAGCCTCCAGCGAGAGCACCTACCCGCCGAGCACCCGGACATCGCCTCGACGCTCAACAACATCGGCATCGTGCTGACTCGCCTGGGCCAGGTCGACGAGGCCATTCGCTCCTATCAGCAGAGCCTCGCCATTCACGAGGCGGTCGAAGGACCGCGGCACCCCAACACGGCCACGTCGGCCCACAACCTGGCCGTGACCTACCGCGACCTCGGCCGGCTCGACGATGCGCGCACCTTGTTCGAGCGGGCCGTCTCAGTGCGCCGCGAGGCCCTGGGGGTGAGCCACGCCGACACGCTCAATTCTGAGCTGTCGCTGGCCAAGACGTGCGTGGCACTGGGCGACTTCGAGCTGGCCGCGCTCCTGATGGGAGAGGTGCGGGTAGGCTACGAGGCGGGCGATAACTCGCGCGATCAATGGAGCTTGGCGAGCGCCGAGGCCGAGCTGCAGGTGGCGGGTGGTTTCTGGAAGGAGGCGCTGGCGGTGAGCGCGAAGCTCTCGGCTCTGGCGCAGAAGATCCAGCCGGGCGACTCGCCGCTGCTCGGGGCCGCGGCGCTGGTGCGTGGCAGGGCCCTCACCGGGTTGGGCAACTGGGCCGAGGCTCACCGGGCGTTGGCCGAGGCGCAGCGGCTCACCTCCAAGTCCGACCCGAAAGACCAAGCGGACCTGGAAGACGCCCTGGGGAAGCTCGCCCATGGCCAGGGCAACGGCGTCGAGGCCGCCGCGCACTTCGAGCGGGCCCTGGCGCTCAGGGAGAAGTCGGGCTTCACGTCTCCCGAGCTGGGCAACGCGTTGCTCGAGCTCGGGCGATGTCGGGTGGAGACCGGGCGAGGTGACGAGGCGGCAGCGCTCGGCGAGCGGGCCGAGCGGCTCTTCTCGGCCATGCAGGTGAAGAACGCGGTGCCGCGGGCCCGGTGGCTGGTGGCGGAGGGCCAGTGGCTCAGCGGCGCCGACGGTGGCGCATCTCCGACGGAGCTGGAGGAGGCCGCGGCGGCGCTCCCGTGGGTCCAGCGCGAGGGCGCCCATCGGTGGCTCAAGGCCCACGGGCTGACGCCTGACGCCGGCGCTGCCTTGCCTTGAACGCGGGTCGAAAGCCCCGGGAGACCTACTCCTTCTTCTTGAGCTCGCCCTGGTGGTCCTTGATGAAGGTGCGAATGTCTTGCTCGAGGTCGAGCAGCTTGAGCCACTGCTCCTGGTAGAGCGTCACCGGGAAGCGGCCGAGGCCGTACACCGAGAGCCCGCCCTTCTCACTGACCTTGATCGACACGGCCTTGGTGCTGCGGGCCTTGAGGGCCTCATTCTCGGCCTTGAGTCGCTCCAGCTCGGCTTTCAGTTCTGCTTCGGTGGTCATGCGTCCTCCCAGACGGAAGCGGGAGCCTTGGCACGCCTGGCGGCAGATTCAAGCGTCGCGCGCGGCAGGACCGCGTCAGCGGAGCCCTGAATGAGCCGCGGACCCCCGAATTCCAGCGATGTACCGTGGCTCGCGGAAGCCCCTTCTGGAACCTCGCGCGGGGAGGTACCGTGCCCGCATGGCAACGCTCCTCGAGCAACTCAAGCAGTACACCGTCGTGGTCGCCGACACCGGAGACTTCGCCTCGATTCAGAAGTTCAAGCCGCGCGACGCGACGACGAACCCCTCGCTCATCGCCGCCGCCGCCGCGATGCCGCAGTACCAGGGGTTGATCTCCGCCGCCATGGACTGGGCGAAGTCGGGTAGCTCCGACACCTCGAAGGCCGCGGTCTGCAAGCGGGCCGTCGATCGCCTCGCGGTGGAGTTCGGCATCGAGATCCTCAAGGTCGTGCCGGGCCGAGTCTCGACCGAGGTCGACGCGCGGCTGAGCTTCGACACGGCCGGGAGCATCGCCAAGGCCCGCGACCTCATCTCGATGTACGAGAAGGAGGGCATCGGGCGGGCCCGCATTCTCATCAAGCTGGCCTCGACCTGGGAAGGCATCAAGGCCGCCGAGCAGCTCGAGAAAGAGGGCATTCACTGCAACCTCACCCTGCTGTTCGGCTTCCATCAGGCGGTGGCCTGCGCCGAGGCCGGGGTGACACTCATCTCGCCCTTCGTCGGTCGCATTCTCGACTGGTACGTGAAGTCGACCGGCCGAGCGGCCTATGCGCCCGCGGAGGACCCAGGAGTCCTGTCGGTGACGAAGGTCTACAATTACTACAAGCGGCATGGGTACAAGACCGAGGTGATGGGCGCCTCGTTCCGCAACCTCGGGGAAATCACCGAGCTCGCTGGTTGCGACCTGCTCACCATCGCCCCCAAGCTGCTCGCTGAGCTCGAGGCCTCGACGGCTCCCCTGCCGCGCAAGCTCGACCCAGCGACCGCGGCGAAGCTGGGGGGAGAGAAGACGCACCTCGACGCGGCGGCCTTCGCGAGGCTGCACGCCGAAGACACGATGGCGCACGAGAAGCTGAAGGAAGGCATCGAGGGCTTCACCAAGGCCATCGTCGAGCTTGAGAAGTCACTCGAGAGCCGGCTGGAGTGACGTGCCGCTGGAGGGCGTGAGTTGCGTCGAGGGCGACGGGAGCGGCTGGCTCGAGAAGCGCGCGTAGGCCTCGGCGATGGTCGAGGTAGTGGAGCAGTCGATCACCTGCCCACGCTCGTCCAGTGACTCCATCGCGCCCTGCACCGTGACGAAGACGATGACCGGCTCGTCTCCGATGGCCATCCAACTGTCCACGTTGCCAGCGGGCTCGTGAACGTAGCCGCCAGGGCCAATCACCTCGCCGGTCTCCAGTATCTTTCGCCAGCCGGCCAGGTTGAGCGCATGGACCTCGCCGTGGTGGCGGTGCTTGTCGATGACCGTCCCTGGCTCGAGGCGGAGCAGCAGCGCGCGGGTGTCTCGATCGTCGGCTCCATGAAGGAGCTTGAGGCTGAAGCCAGGGCTGAGCGGCTGCCAAGGGAGCGTCGCGGGGTCGGTCATGGTCATTTCATACGAGCCGACCTGGCTCCTTCCAAGGTCCAATCTATTCAAATTCGATGAAGCCACTGAG
Source organism: Myxococcales bacterium (assembly GCA_003153055.1). Next base: position 38,048 of record PMBV01000362.1, on the reverse strand, counting down.
CGTGCCCAGGTGGAGGACTCCGGCTACCCAGCGGCGCCTTCGGTGCCCGCGTCGTTCCGGTGAAGGTCGACGCGGAGGGGCTCGTGGTGGATGCACTGAGGACCAAATGGTTACATCTGCCCGGCAGGCGTCCGGTGGAGCGATGGACCGCTGGGGTCGGCGACCTTGGCCGCGAGCGGAGGGTTGATGCGTGGCTTCTCCAGCGACGACGCCGCTGTCGCCGTGGGCCAGCACGACCTGCCCTCGTCGACCACCTCCGGCATGGCAGCCGACTTCTGGAGGAACTCGGCCTGGCCTACGGGACCTCCTCCACCTCCAGGCTCACGAGCTGGTCGGACCAACCGGTGTAGCAATCCTGGCCAGAGTAGCCCGGGGTCGGCCCCACACGCGCGCTCACCACCACGGTGCCAGGCGGCAGCCCGTAGCACGTCCCCATCACGGTGGCCATGTCGTGCCGGTTCGAGCTCGTGGCTCCTTCGTACTTGTCGAAGTAGATGCCCCCAGGGCTGGTGCACGAGGCGCCCTTGAAGAGGACCTCCCACCGGCAGGCCTTATCGTTGCCCCTTACCCGGAAGTTGTCCGACCAGACGACCCGCAGCCCGGTGCCAGGAGCCTTCTTCGAGTAGGTGACCGTCCGCCCGCTCAGGGCGCCGTCGTCCGTGCCGTCGCCAGCGTAGCCCTGCCAGCGCGCGATGTTGCGAAAGCCACCGGTCCCCTTGGCGTGTCCCCAGATGCGCACTTCGTCGATGCGTCCCGTGAAGAAGCTCATGGGCGCGCCGGCCTTGTCGACACACGCGCCGATCCTGAGCGAGCTGGCTGAGGAGGCGATCAACCCGTTGGGGTAGTCCGCGTGGTCCGTGAGGAAGCCATTCACGAAGGTACGGATGGTCTCCCCGTCATAGCTGGCCATCACGTGCGCCCACGCGGGCGCCGTGGTCGACGGGAGCGCCCCGGAGCCGAGCATGGCCGCGACCGGGCCCTTCACGGTCTGCACAGCGAACTGAACGTGACCGTTGACAATGGCGAGCGCGTACTGCCCAGGCTTGTTGACGACACACCCCGTCCAGGCCGCACCGGCCGTCTGAAAGACCCAGGCGGAGACGGTGATTTCCTGCGCTGGGCTAAGCGCCGGTTGGTCGAGCGCCGACGCGTAGCCACTGGCGCCGTCGAAGTTGAGTGCGTTGCCCGTGTGCCCCGCGGTCGTCCACGACACGCCCGAGGTGCTCAGGGTCAGGTCGTTGCCGTACCCCGACGAGTCCGCACTTCTCGTCTGAGCGCCCTCTTCGAGGTCGTACGAGGCCCTGAGGCTCCCCCCAGAACCCGACCCCACCCACCGCCCCGTGGAGTCGATGACCTGCTTGCCACCAACCGACACGCTCGAGGCGTTCACCGTGCCGCCGGAGACGCTCTTGGCTTGCAACGCGTAGGCCACCGAGGCGATCGCCTGCCTCGGCAGCAACTCCTGGTCACCCACCGTCAAGGAGAGGTACCGAGGGCTCCCATCGAAGAGGTTCTGCGGGAAGGCGTTCGGCGGCGTCCTCGCGCTCGAGCCGTCGAGCGAGGTCGAGTAGTAGCCGTCCGTCGTCGAGAGCTTCTGCTGGTCGACCCAGAGCGCCGTGCCTCCTGATTCGGCATCGAAGATTCTGAACGTCACGTCGACCACCCCCATCACCGGACCCCCGTGGGCATCGAGGAGCCTGCCTTGGTAGCCGAGCCGCTCGGGGACTTGCCCCGCGGCAAAAGCAGGAAGCAGCAAGAGTGCGACTGCGTACGATCGCGGCGAGAACACGGGGAGCCTCCAAGAAGGGATGCCCGAGGGTACTTCGAACGAGGAGGCATGACGAGAAACCTGCTTCCTCTGGAGGTGCCGCGATCGACCGGGTGGGGGCGTTTCTTGCGCCGACCCCGCACCTCCGAATCATCCGATGCTGCCTCATGCCAGGCACGAGAGATGGGCTGGGTCGGCGGGGAGCACCTCGAATGGTACCATTGGTGACATTGCTGGAGACCCTTGCTCACCTCGCCCATGGTCGAGGGGCTGGTTGGACTCGCCTGTGAGAACGGGCAACCCACCGCCCACGCTCCTCAAGGCGCTTCTCCCGCCAGCTGGTCTTGAGCTCCGTGAAGCAGTTTGAGGCTGAACCTCGAGCTGAGGGCTGCGCTGCCCGGTACGCTGGTTCTCGGTCGCCTCTGGTGCCATATACCGCACCACGTTCCCGGCCTTGAGGAGCCCAAGGCCTGCCCTGCCGCGAGGACACCCCGCTCATGTCAGAAGCGTCATCGGTCGCCGCCGTGCAGCACCCCTCCACCGTCGAGACGATCTCGACCGGGCTCCGGGACCTGGGCCTGCGCGGCGGACAGACCGTCGTGGTGCACGCGTCGATGCGCTCGATGGGCTGGGTATGCGGCGGGGCCGACACGGTCATTCAGGCGCTGACGCATGAGCTGGGGCCCCAGGGCACGCTGGTGATGCCGGCGCACTCGGCCGGGTTGTCCGAGCCTTCGGGGTGGCAGCGGCCTCCGATTCCTCCTGACTGGTGGCCGCTCGTGCGCGAGACGATGCCCGCGTTCGATCGCCAGCGCACGCCGACGCGCTGCATGGGCGCCATCGCCGAGCTGTTCAGGACGCTGCCAGGCAGCCTGAGGAGCGATCACCCGACCTCCTCGGTGGCGGCGGCCGGGCCTCGAGCGGCGGAGATCGTCCGCCTCCACTCCCTCGAGGATCCCATGGGCCTCGCCTCCCCCTGGGCCACCCTCTACGAGCTGGGAGCCCTCGTCCTCCTGCTCGGGGTCGGCCACGAGCGGAACACGGCCCTGCACCTCGCCGAGCGCAAAGCCTTCGGGGCGGCCCAGCGCCGCATCGAGGCCGGCGCACCCGTCTCGAGGGCGGGCCGGCGCCACTGGGTCACCTACGAGGAGCCCGATGTCTCCACCGACGACTTCAATCGCGTTGGGGCAGTCTTCGAGCAACAGGCCAACGCTGTACGCCTCGCGAGGCTGGGGGCGGCCGAGGCACGGTTGATGCCTCTGCGCTCGTTGGTCGACTTCGCGGAGCGCTGGCTCCTCGCCCATCGCACGGCCGACGGCTGCCCCACCGAGCGGTGAGCCCGGCCCGGCTGCGCGCGCCTCAGCCCAGGCCTTCGGCCGCCAGCGCCGTCTTCACCGCGGGGCGCTCTCTCATGCGGGTCATGAACGCGTCGATCGACGGCCACGTCTTGAGGTCGATGTCGAAGCGCTTGGTCCACTGGAGGATGGTGAAGAGGTACGCGTCGGCGACGGTGAATGTCGAGCCCATGAGGTACGGCGTGGCGTCCAGGCGCTTGGCGACGGCGCCCAGCCGCTGGGTGAAGCGCTCCTTGAGCGAGGCCTTGCCCTCGTCGTTCACCTTGGGGTTGAAGAGGGGGCTCAGCTGCTTGTGGAGATCGGTGGCGATGAAGTTGAGCCACTCCTGGAGGCGGTAGCGCTCCATGGTGCCGTTCCTCGGGGCGAGGCCCGCCTCGGGCTTCAAGTCGGCGAGGTACTGCACGATGACCGCGCCCTCGGTCAGCACCTGCCCGTCGTCGAGCTCGAGCGCCGGCACCGAGCCCTTGGGGTTGATGAGGTAGTAGTCGCTCCCATCGGGCAGCGTGTGGGTTCGACCGTCCATCCGCTCGAGCTTCACGTCGAGCCCCAGCTCGCGAAAGACCACGTGAGGAGAAAATGAACAGGCGCCAGGCGAGAAATAGAGTTTCATGTGGGTCTCCTGAACCGTTCTTAGCGGCGCCCGGTGCAGGTTGTCGATCGGGCTTCGAGGCGAGGGAGTCGAGCACGTCCGCCTCCATCGCACGCCTCAGCCGCGGTCCATCTGTCCGGCACCGGCCATCCTCGACCTCATCACGCACCTCCGCCGCGGAGGTGAGTTCCTCTCACTGCTGGCTGCGAGCGCCCATCGCTTCGCCGCTCGGCTTGACCGCCCGTCCAGGAAGGAGCTGATCGGCTGTCTCATCGCCAACACGGGCAAGTTCCTCGGGTGAGGAACTCAGGGCACGCTGCGCTTGACCTCTCGGCCCATGAGCCACGAGCGCGCGAGGTGGCCGACCACCCAGACACCGGCGCTGGCGAGCATGGCCGTGCCGAGTGTCTCCGAAGCCGGGCGAAGCGCGATCAACAGCGAGCCTCCGAGGATGAGCGCCGCCACGGTCAGCCCGGAGAACAGGCGACGGCCGAGCAGCTCGCTGACGGCGGGGAGCGCCGGGTCGTGGGCTCGCACCGACAGGCCCCCGCGGCGAAGCTCGTCGAGCACGTCGTCGACCTTGCCCGGCAGCCCGCTGGCCGTTCCTCCCAGGCGGGAGAGCGTCCTCAGCGCGTCGCTGCTCAGGCGCTCGGGGCTGTAGCGGCGGAGGAAGAGCTGGGTGAAGTACGGGCGGCACTCACTGAACACGTCGAGCTCGGGGTAGAGCTCCCTGGCCACTCCCTCGACGGTCATCAGCGCGCGCCCGAGCATGAGAAACTCGGAGGGAATCTCGAGCCCGTAGCTGCCCGCGCCGGTGACCAGGTCGCGGATCATCGCGGCCATGGAGATCTCCTTCAGCGGCTTGCCGAGGTACTTCTCGGCCCGGCGGGTGACGTCGGCGTTGTAGTCGTCGCGGTCGACCCGGCGCGTGGGCGTACCCAACGCGTAGACCGCGTCGGCCACCCCTTGGGAGTCCTGCCGAACCGCGGCCACCATCAGGTCGACGGTGCGGTCGCGGACCTGAGGTGAGAGCCGGCCGACCAGCCCCAGGTCGATCATTCCCAGCACCGGCGCCTCGGGCGCGCCCATGATGAGCAGGTTCCCCGGGTGCGGGTCGGCGTGGAAGAAGCCGTCCTCGAAGATCTGCTTGAACAACACCCCCAGCGCGGCCTTGGCGATGCGCTCACCGGAGTGCCCGCCCACCACCGCCTCTTGGGGCTTCTTGCCGTCGAGGTACTCGAGGGTCAGCACCGTGCGCGCGCTGGCCTCCCGGTAGATCCGCGGAAACCGCGCGTCGGTCCGCTCCTCGAAGGCCCGACGAAAGCGCTCGGCGTTGTCGGCCTCTTCGACGAAGTCGAGCTCAGCCGTCATGGCGCGATCGAACTCCGTCACCAGCCTCACCGGGCTGTAGATGCGCGCCTCGGGAATGCCCTGCTCGATGGCTCGGGCCAACAGATAGAGCAGCTCGAGATCGCGCTCCACCGTCACTTTGATCTTCGGCCGCTGAATCTTCACCACCACCTCGTGCACCTCGTCTTGCCCCTCGCTCGAGCGGCGCACCAACTGGGCGCGGTGCACCTGCGCGATGGACGCGCTGGCCAGCGGCGTCTCGTCGAAGCGCGCGAAGGTCTTGGCGATGGGCCCACCGAGCTGGGCCTCGACCTCGACCCGGAGCTCGTCGAAGGGCACGGGAGGCACCCGATCCTGCAGCTTCTTCAGCTCGGCGATGATGTCGGGAGCCAGGAGATCGGGCCGGGTGGAGAGGATCTGGCCCAGCTTGACGAAGGTGGGGCCGAGGTCCTCGAGCACCACTCTCAGCCGGCGGCCCACGCTCTGCCGCGCACTGCCCTCCGAGGCACCGGACTCGAGATCGCTGGCTTTGAGTACGACGCGCCCCACGCCCGACCGCTCGACGATCTCACCAAACCCGTGCCTGACGAGCACCAGCACGACCTGCCGAAGGCGCTCGATGTCGCGTACCGCGCTGAGGAGCGAAGCCACGCCTCAGCCTCTACCACGCCTCGGCCGCGGTCGAAGCCCTCGGGCACGGCGCGCGTACGGCCTCCATTGGCCCTCCGCTCTTCCTTCCGTGCCGCAGCTTCGGTCACTCTGAGGCTCCGAGTCCGTCAATTCGAAGGGGCTCGCCGCCGGGGAGCGCCGATCACCGCGGAAGCACGGGGGTGACGCTTGGGCCACTCCCTGCACCAAGCTCCCCCATATGTGGAAGCCAATCGCCAGAGGCCTGGGCCTCGTCGGGGCGGCACTCCTCGGGTGCGAGCTGGGGTACCTGGTGCTGGTGAACGGCCTCATCTTCTCAGGGCTGATTCAGTGGGCGGCCGCGACGTCTCCCGAAAGGGTGGAGTTGAGCTGGGTGCGGGGGTACTCGGCGTGGCCAGGGCACGCACACGTGTCGGACTTCCGGCTCGCGGTTCAAGACCGGGTCATGCAGTTTCAGCTCACCATCGAGGATGCGACCCTCGACGTCGCGGTCGGCGAGCTGCTGCACAAGAAGTTCCGGGCCTCGCACATACACGCGACGGGCGCGAGCTTCCGGTTCCTCCCGAGGGTCGACCGCGCGGGTGCCCACGGCGAGCGCCTCGAGGCCTTGCCCATCATCGACGGCTTTCCCCGGCCAGCCTGGGCGCCTGACCCAGTGCCGCCACCGATGACGCCCGAAGAAATCGACCAGCTCTGGGCCGTGCAGCTCGACGATGTGGACGCCACCTTCGATGAGCTGTGGATCCTCGAGTACCGGTACCGGGGCCCGGCGGAGGTCTCGGGAGGCTTCGCCCTCTCGCCCCTTCGCACCTTGTGGGTCGGCCCGGCGCAGCTGACCCTCAAGCACGGGGCGCTCAGCGCGGGCGAGCACGCGATCTCCTCGGACTTCACGCTCGAGGCCAAAGTCACCATCGCGCCGGTCGACCTGCCCTCCGCGCCGGGGCTCCAGGTGCTCAAGGCGCTCACCACCGAGGTGCGCTTCGACACGCCGCTCGAGGACCTCGGCGTGGCCGACCTCTACCTCGACGGCCTGCGCATGCGAGGGAAGGGCGAGCTCTCGGCAGCCCTTGTGGTCACCGATGGGCGGTTGATGCCTCAGAGCACTGTCACCCTGGGCCTCCCCGACACCGCCGTCGAGCTCCACGGTCAGCGCTTCTCGGGCAAAGCGCGGGCAGTGTTGTCGGTCTCCGACAAGGTCCCCTCCGTTCTGGCGACACTCAGCGGCGGGCTCGGTGTGCACCTCCCCAACACCAAGGCCATCGAGGCGAAGCTCTCGGGCGTGACCCTCGAGGTCATCCTCCTCGACAACGAGCTCTCGAGTGGGTTCAGCGTCGAGCGGTTCTTCGCAGTGGTCGGCGAGGTCCGGGTTGACGACGCACGCCCCATCACCGGGACCATCGGCCTCTCGGTCCCCCTCTTCGCCAAGCTCGTCCTGGGCGCAGGCCCGCTGGTCGCTTCGGCCACCGCGTACCACACGCCCGAGTACACCCTGGTTCGACTCAAGAGCCTGGGGCTGGGCGACGGCGCGCTCGAGGGCGCTGCCGTGCCTGGAGCCAACGGCTGGAACGGCGCGGCTGCCGGCCACTTCGGGACGATCCCGCTGGGCCTGAAACTCCGCAACAACACCCTCGAGGGCGTGCTGTTCGCTCCCCCCACCTGGCTCAGCACCGAGCTCCTCTCGGCAGGCATCGTGCCCGGGAAAGAGCCACCGGGGCCCCACGTGGCCACCAAGTGAGCTCGCGCGGGCACCGCGACTGGGAGTCCGAGGCGGCGATCGCATAGGCTCGGCGGGACGCACCTTGGCCAAGGAGAACCGAAACGTGACAACTGGGAAGGCAGCACCACCCTCTTTCCGGTCGTGGGCCCGAGCGCCGCAGTCATCGCGGCTCGTCTTTGCCAAGCCGGCGCCGGCGAAAGTGGATAACTCACTGGAGGGCCGGGTGGACCTTTCCAAAGGCGACTGGCGCAGTGAATCGGGCCCGACCCAGGCGGTCTTCGTGGGCTGCCTCGGGCGCGACTGGCGCAAACCGGAGCCCCACACCCGCCAGGAGGCCGACTCCGCGCTCGTGGGTCGATTCGTCTCCGCCGTGTTCGGGCGCCTTCGTGGAGCTCGCACGGAGAATCTCGTTCGAGGGCTCCCACCCTGCCCCGTGTGCGGCGCAACGGTCCTGGCCTCGCCCGACGGCGCGCTCCTTTCGGCCTTGACCGACGAAGAGTGCGACGCCGCGGAGAAGCGGCTCGGCGGCCCGGAAGGCGACTGGCATTACCTCAACCATCACGAGCTCTGGGTCGATCGCCCGGGCGGCGGCCACTACGTCGCGCCGTCGTTGATTGCCCATTACGTCCGTGACCATGGATACGCCCCGCCCGCCGAGTACGTCGACGCCGTCATGGCCCTCGAGGTGAAGCGCTGAGCTCCGACTGGACTGTGGCTCGCTCCGCCGCGCCGCACGTGCCGCTCATCGCGCCCATCAAACGATAGAGCCCGCCCCTCCACGTCTCGCTCACCGTGCAGACGGACGGCCCTCTGCTCCACCTTCATCGCCACCCGGCGCCGCCGACGCGAACGGTTCGGGGCAGGCGACGCCCATTCCGAACAGGCTCGGCTTCTCGCAGATGACCGCGGCGGAGAAGATGGACAGCACGTAGTCGTAGGTCTCCTCGGGGACCCGTCGATCCCGCAAGAGCCGCCAGAAGTTCCGCTCCCGGGGGCTCTCGGGCATCGACGTGATGAGCTGTCGAACGTTGCTCTCTCCCCAGTTGTACGACGCGAGCACCAACAGGCCGGAACCCTGGGCCTCGGTGCTGGCCAAATCGTGTATGTATTTGACCGCGGCGCCGGTGGCCTTTCGCCAGTTGAAGCGCTCGTCCTCCGCGTCGAACACGCCCTCGTCGTACTTGGGGCCGATGCGCAGCCCATACCGAGTCCCGGTCGGTGCGATGAACTGCCACATCCCCTTGGCGTGGCCGTAGGGGGTCTCCGGGCCGATGGCGCGGGCATCGAAGTCGCTCTCCTGAAGCGCGAGGTACAGGTAGTGGCGGGGAAGGCCGCGCGCGGCGAACGCATCGCCAATCGCCGAGGCGTAGCCCTTGTCCTTGGCGCGCTTGAGCCCCCGGGCGAGCCGCTCCGAGGCGCTCCAGCGCTGCACGTACCGCTTCACCTCGGCGAGGAACTCGGGGGGGACGTTTACGTCGCATTCGCCAAACTGGCGGGCGACCCTGAGCATGAGCCGCTCGTCCTCGGGATGTTTGGCGTAGACGTCCAGCTCCTTCACGAAGGCGTCGTACTCCGCCGCCATCTGCCCGAGGCGCGCGCGCCGCTGCGCCACCTCGGCCACCAGCGCCGGATCCGCCCGCGGTCCGACCAGCTCCTCTATCTTCTCGGTCTGGAGATCGAGCTCGCGCGACGCGTAGTAGAGAGACTCGGCCGTGGCGCGCAGGGCCGCGAGCTTGCGGGCCTGCCAGGCGAACGCGCCCCCCGCCCCTCCTAGAGCGAGGACGAGGAGCACGACCGCCAGCCGGTAGGGCCGCGCCGAGCGATGCTTGGCGTGCGAGAGCACGGCCCGGAGCATCATCGTGTGCTCCCCGGCCGGCACTCCGTCGGTGCCGTCGATGTGCCGAAGCAGCTCGACGTGCGCCGGGGTGAACTCGAGGCGGGGGGCCGGCACAGGGGTCGCAGCCGCCCGAGCGCTGTCCCGGGCCTCTCCAGGCGCGGCCAGATCCAGGGAGAGGTGCAGCACCGGACCGTCCTCGCCCAGGGCGATGCGCATCCCGTCACGGAGCGGGAGCCGCTGGGTCCGCACGCCGTCCACCCAGGTCCCGGAGGGTGCGTCGAGGTCGCGCACCCACCAGCGCCCTTGGAGCAGCGCGACCTCCACGTGTCGCTCGGCGACGCCCGGCGCCTCCACCCGGACGTCGCAGCTCGTGCCCCGACCGATGACGAAGGTCGCGGCGAACTGGAAGGTGGGAGCGCCACCGCGGTCGGCGCGGCGGACCACGACGGCCAGCGCGCCTCGCATCAACAGGGTCTCGCCACCGTCTAACACCGGGGCGCAACGTACCAGGGAATTCGCCTGGGCTCGCTTGTAGGTGCGGCTGCCCCATCAACGGCAGCGGTTCAGGGCCGCCGAGCCAGCGCGGATCGGTAGCCGCGCACTGCCTGCGTCTGGCTCTCGGCGTCGAGGAAGCTGGCCAGGAGCCGCAGGTCGATGTCGGGCAGCACTTCGCTGCGCTCCACGGCGACGTACGCGCCGCCCCGGAGCACGTGAACCGAGAGCTCCTGGTCCTTCCACAGCCACACCTCGCGAACCCCGAGGCCCCGGTACACCTCGAGCTTGTCGAGACCACCGTGGGTCCAGACGACCTCGATGGCGAGATCCGGGTACTCCTTGGGCCCGCCGACGGCGTAGCACTCGTCAGGCTCGATGCCCCGGGCCTTGGGCGCGCTCCGCATCGTCATCGAGCCGTAGCCCTCGAGCTCGAGGTCGGCGACGTCGGCGTATGCCTCGAGGAGCCGCGCCAGAAGCGTCTTCAGCGTCTCGTGGTTCCGTGACGGGCTCATGAGCTCGAGGTCTCCTTCGAGGTACGTCAAGCGGGGCGCGGGACGGTCGCCACGAATGGCGAGCATCGCCTCGTATTGCCACCAGCTGACGTCGGAGAGGATGATCCGCCGGTCCGCCTCCTCCGGGACGGGTGGTGGGACCTCGAGGACTCGGGCGGCGACCATGCTCGCGATGCTACTGGAGCGCGGTCGGCTTCGCACCTGCCACCCGCGACGCGCGCGCATTCCGCCTACTTCTTCTGGTCGGCGAAGTCCCAGCCACGCCGAATGCCTGACCGAGAGATTCGCCAGGACATGCCCGGGTCGAGCTTCTCCCACTCACCCCGGAGACTCCCCTCGAGCTTGTCGTCCCAGACATAGGTGGCCGGGTACTGACTGCGGACGGAGTAGCCGTAGCGAACGACCTCTTCGGCCTCCTTCCACTTCCCGATGGCCACCTCACGCCTCGCGTTGGCCCGTTCGACCTTCTCGTGCTCCTTGGCGATGCCTCCAGCCGCCTTTTCCCGGGCGTCAGCGACCCTTTCACCGGCCTTCACCTGGGCCGCGACCCGCTGGTCCGTCGCCTTCCCCTGCTCCTTCGCCAGCTCGTCCCTCGCATCACTCAGCTTCTCGCTGAGCTCGATACGCTCCCGGGTAATCTGCCCCTCGGCCTTGGTCGAGATCTCCGAAGCTCTGACCGACTCCCGCTCCACGTTCTCGCGGGCTTTCTCAGCCTCCTTGACGGCTGCCTTCGCGTCGCTCTCGCGGCTCCTCACGCCGTCGACAGGAAGCGCCTCGGCGCCGGAAGCCTGCAGCACCGTGTCGGCCGCGCTCTGGTTCAGGTTTTCGCCGCTCTTGATTGAGAAGTCCGCCTTGGTTTGCTCCCAGTCTCTCTTGAGCGCCCCTTTCACTCGGTCCCAGTCTGACGTGTGCTGCTCTGTCCACCAGCTCGGCTTGCGGGTTTCGATGTACACGCGATCTGCCATACGATCTCCTTGGCGCCTGGCTTGGCACCCACCTACAGGCGTTGCCGTTGCACTCGCCGTGCCTCATCGTCTTTCCAGGCCCCACGAGCCCACCTCGTGCACATGCGGCATCGAATTGACTGGAAAACCGCCTCATCATGATTGGTTTTGCCGTGAACAACCGCGGCGCCGAGCCGTCAGTAGTCGCGAGACCAGACCAAATCGACCCCCGCTGCCGGCGCCGTGCCGCCATACGCCTCGAGGCTGAACCTCCGACTGAGCTGGTACTCCAGCCGACCGGCCCACGGGTTTTCCCCCTGCGCGGGGTTGGCTCCAGATTGCGCGCTCACTCCGAGGTACAGGGAATCCGAGAGGTATTTGCCGACGTCGAACTTCAGTTTCTGGAGGTTCTGGGAGGCCTCGAAGCTCAGCACGTCGATGGGCAGCTTCTTCGCCAGGGCCGTCTTGAGCTGAGAGGCCGCGAGCTGCCCCACCACCGACACCGCGTCCTCCGGGGTCATCGAGGCGTTGGAGCCCCGCCTCAACTCCCGCCGGCCAGTCGCGAGCAAGGTGTAGATGTCTGACTCGGACATCGGCGGCTCGCTGGTGGTCGTCACCGAGACGTCGGTGCCGCGGCCGATGACCGCCACCGTCACCTTCACCTTCTCTCGCTCGTTGATGTGCACCGCGGTCACGTTGACGTCCGGGGTGAGCGGAGGCCCGTGGAAGCTGAGCTCGCTCGCCTTCTCGTCGCCGGTATCGTCTGGCCGTCGCCCCACGGTGAACTTCCGTCCAATGACCGAGAGGGTGCCCTGCCGCACGGTGGCTACTCCGGTCAGAACGGTGGTGTCGGTCTGAGTCACCGCGAAGCCCTCGGAGAGCCCCAGCTCGAGGTTCAAGTCCGTGCCTCGCACCCACAGGTTCTTCGGGGCATTGAGCTTGGCGCGAAACTCATGACTGGGGCTCGCGGCGACCATGGTGGGGAGCCGGGGTCGGTCGGTGCCCTGCCCCTTCACGAAGACGTCCGACGGCTGCTCGAGGGGTTGGAGGTTCTTCCCTTTCACCTCGGGGAGCTCGAACTCGGCCTTGGGGATGTCCACCGGGTCGAGGCTCACCAGCCCAGCGCCGGCGCTGCCCTTGAAGGTGAGGTCGAGCGTCGCGGTGCCCACCAATTGGTCATTCGAGGTGATGGGGAAACGCGCCAGCGAGCCCGAGCCCTCGACGTTCCAGCTCGCGTCAGCCTGCCGGAGCGCCTTGAGACTCAGCGAGCCGACGCCGGCGCCCGAGCGCGCCTTGAGCGTCTCCACGGTGATGCTCGTCTCGTCGGCGCGCGCCAACAGCTCGATGTCTCGGTAGTCGCCGAACCCGTAGAGCGCGAGGCGACCGTCTTTCCATGACGCCTCCCCATCGAGCTTCGGGCTGCCCAAGGTGCCGCTGGCGGTCCCTCGCACCGAGAGGCTGCCGCCCACCACGCGAACGACCGGATGGATACCGGAGAGAAAGGCGAGCGCGAGTCGATCCGACTCCAGAGAGAGCGACATCGGCGCCGCCTGCCAGTCGAGACTCCCGGCCTTCAGCGAGAGCGGCAACTCGAGCCAGCCCGAGAGCTTCAACGCGTTCGAGCCCTCGCCCTCCGCGCCCGAGAGCGTGAGCACGAGAGACTCTCGACCACGGGCCGAGGTGAGCTCCAGGTGCGCCGCGCCCAGGGCCACCTCATCGAAGCGCAGCGCGGCGACGCCGGCCGTCGCCCGAACCTCAGGGGCGAACAGGCTCCCTTGGATCCTCAGGCTTCCACTGGCGACCCCGCCTGGCTGCCCGTGGCCCTCGGTGGCAATGAAAACCTTGGAGAGCTCGACGGGGAAGAGCGTGATGGTGGACGACACCCCGTGGTCCGCGCCGGACCCCAGCTCGGCCACCGGCGCCGCCACCCGCGCATCGACGGTGAGCAGCGGGGCTCCCTCCGCCTTGACCGAGCCTGTCAGCGTCGACGCTTCGGCGCTGGCGACCAGCCGAGCGAGCGCATCGAGCCCCGTCAGCCCGCCCCGGGTGCCCCCGGTGAGCGACAGCTCGAGCTCTCCCAGCGGCCGCGTCATGGGTCCTCTGAAGCGAGCCTTGGCCCCGAGTCTCCCGGTGAGCTCCCAGGCGGGCTCGAGCGCCGAGACGTCGACGCCGCTCACCTCGAGGGCACAGTCGAGGGGCGCCTTGATGGCCTCCATGGTGGTGGGCAGCCGCTCGAGGAGCTCGCCCGGAGTCCATGGCACCTCGCACGCCAGGGCAGCCCGTCCGTCGAAGAGGGCGAGGCTCGACGCGAGTCGAAGGTGATGATTCTCCAGGGTGTGAACCTCGAGCCGGGCGTCCTTCGCCTTCTCCACCCGGCCGAACATCGACACCTCGAGGCCGGGGGCGTCGAGGGTCGCCTCCAACGAGGGCCGGGCGATGGTGCCCGCGAGTCGCGCGTCGAGCGCCATCACAGCCTCGACCGGCAGCGGGCTTCCGACAAACGCCTCGAGCTTGGCCGTGGACACCCCCGAGACCACGAGATGGGCCGACACGGGCTCGTCGCGAGCCGCGACAGGAACGTCAACCGTCACCGCGGCCTTCCCGAGCGAGGAGCTCCCGCTGGCGCTCCCGATGAGGCGCTCCCCCTTCAAGGTGACGTCAGCTGACGCGTCGATCTCCTTCACCGAGCCGAGCACCCCGTGGCTCCATTTGGCCGTGAGCACCCCGTCGGGCCAGGGGAGCGCCCCGTCGACAGACGCTGCCAGTGACGTCACGCCGATGAGCCCGAGCTCTGCCGGCACCAGCGCGCGAGGGAGCCGACTCAGCTCGACTCGCTCGGCCTCCACGCTGGCGGTCACTCGCTTCCCAGAGAGTCGGCCCGACACCTTCAGCCGCTGAGCGCCATCTCGCAACGTGAGGGGACTCAGCTCGAAGCGCCCAGGGCCCCACGACAGGTGGCTCGCGCCGTCGAGCGTCCAGGCCACCTCGGTCGCGGTGAGGCTGAGCGCAGACAGGGTGCCACCCGTCTCACCGACGTCGAGCTCCCCCGCCCCGAGGATTTCGAGCTCGCCCAGGCCACGCGTCTTGAGCCGCGCCTCGAGCGCGCGCCCGTGCGTGACGAGGTTCAAGGACACCTCGTCGAGCGCCCGCTCGGCGACGACGACTCGGGAGGCGTGGAAGTCGAGGGTCGCGTCGAGGGGGCTCCTCACGTCTGGGAGCTCGAGGGCGACGACGGCCTCGCGAGCGGACGCCGGGCCGATGGTGACATGAGTGAGCTGCCCGTGGGCCTTCACCGCCGGGCGAAGTGGAGGGCCCGTGACACTGAGCTCGAGGGCTGCTCCACCGGTGAGCGGCGGCAGTGGGAGCCCGAAGAGCTCGAGCATCGTGGCGCGGAAGAGGGCGAGGTCCGTCGACGAGGCCCGGCCTTCGAGCGCGAGGGCCCGGGTCGAGCCGTGACCCTTCACTTCCATCGAGAGCCCCGGCAGCGACGCGCTGAGCTCGTGGAGGTCGACCCGCCCACCCTCGGCAACCGCCTGAGCCTTGAGGGTGCCGGAGCCCGACGCCGACGACGACGTGAGCGCCAGGGTGAGCGCGCCCGACAGCGTGGCAGGGCGCCCATCGGAGAGACGCCCGGTGGCCTCGAGCCCCAGGCGCGTCGGACGAGGAGCACCGACGAGCTCCTCGAGGTCGAGGTCGTGACCGACGAGCGTGAGCTCACTCAGGGCTGGCTGGGAGAGACCGAACGCCCCGCTCGCCTCGACCACGGCGGCACCCGCATGGAGGTTCACGATGGCGTGACCGAGGTGAAGGGTCCCCGCGGCGTACACCGGCACTCGCAGCGGCCACGAGGGGACGAAGCCGGCGACCGTCTGTGGGTCCGCCACGAGCTCCTCCACCAACACCTCGCGCGCACCGACGTCGAGCGTGCCTTTGAGCGACGAGCGCGGCACCGTCAGCGCGACATGGGCGCGCGTTCCACCGGTGGCCGTATCGGCGGTCACGGCGAGGGAGATCGGCCCCTCGACGGCGCCCTCGGCACGGCCCGCCATCGTCAGCGCCCCTCCGACGCCCAACGTTCCCAGGTCGATGCTGGCCGAACCGTGCGCCTCGACCTCGACCGCCGAGAGCGCCGTGGCCCCGGCCTGGAGCGCCAAGGAGCCCCGAACGAGTGCGAGCGACGTGACCACGATGGCCCAGGAAGAAGGGCTGGTGGAGGCCGTCGACGGTGTCCGCTCCGCGAGCGCCCGGCCGAGGGCGAGGCCACGCTCGTCGAAGTCGAGACGCACCGCCAACCCCTCGAGCGTGACTCCGTCGAGCACGACCCGCTTCCGGGCGAGCTGGGTCAGGCTCACCGTGGCGTCGAGCACCCCGAGGCTCGCGACGATCTCTCCCTCGGAAGTGCGGAGCTCGAGGCCCTCGAGGTGCACGTGGGTTCCCTCGAGCACGACCCGACCTACCGTGAGCTTCCCCTGAATCGCGCCGTGGACGACCCCGAGGAGTTGCTCCTTCAGCGCGGCCTCTCCAGTGCTCGAGTGGAGCCATCGAAAGCCCAAGGACACGCCCAGGCCTCCCAGCGCCGCGACTCCGAAGACCACCAGCAGCCATCGTACGCGGCGGGCCATCAGAAGGCCTCGCCGATGGAGAGGTGCAGTGCGCAGACGCTGTCGGGGCTGCCGGCATAGGCCGCTGGCGTCACCGCGGGAGTCTGCGCTGGGGCGAAGCTGCCGAAGAAGCACCCCGGGTTGCTCTTGTACGGCACACCGTCCGAGGAAGGCTCAACATTGAGCGGCCCCCCCAGAGGGAGACGGACGCCGAAGTCGAGCCGCACCGGCCCCAGCGGGGTGACATACCGGGCCCCGATGCCCACCGCCCCGTAGAGCGACCGGCGGAGGTCCGTCGAGGGACCCAAAGGCTCGACCGTGACGAGCCCCCAATCACTGAAGACGGCCAGAATGAGGTGGTCCCACAGGTTCCACCGCAGCTCGATGGAGGCTTCGATGAGACCGTTGCCTCCCACCGGCAACGTCTCGCCCTCGCAGGTGGACGGCCGAGGCACACTGGCACAGGAGAGCGCCGTCGCGACGGTCGGCACGACAACTTGTGGCGCGAGCCTCCGCTGGTTGAAGCCCCTCATGTCCGAGCCCCCGCTGAAGAACCGCGCCACCACCGGTGTGTGGATGTCACTCGAGACGAGGGTGCCCAGGCGAAGCTTGCCCGCCAGCGTCACCTTCTTCTCTTCTCCGAAGCTCACGTAGCCACGCGCCTCGGGCACGGCGCGGAAGTAGGGATTCAGGGTGCCGGTCGCGAAGAGGCCACCTTGGAGCGCCACGCCGAGGTAGTAGCCATCTCGGGGCTCGAGCTTCTTGTCTCGCCGGTCGAGGGCCACGGCCAGCTCGAGGAAGGAGATGATGCAGGGCCTCTGAACGGGACAGCCGAGCGCCGCGAGGTTGTCTCTCACCGAGACCTGGCTGTTGAGGAGGTAGGTGTCGAAGTTGATGGACGGTGAGATGGCCACGTCGACCCAGGGCCGCCAGACGATGCCCAGCCTCGCCTCACCGCCCCAGTAGTCGAAGGCCGCGTCGAGCATGCGTGACAGGTCGATCGAGCTCTGGAGATCGACCGTGCGACTGCCGAAGAGGCGCGGCACCTGGTAGTCGACGAGGAGGCGGGCGGTGGGCCCGGTCTTGGACTGAGGGTCGTTCGTCGCCACGGCCACCACGTTGGGGAGAAAGGCCCACCCCAGCTTGGCCTTCAAGGTGAGGCGATCGAGCACGGCGTCCTTGGAGAACAGTCGGCTGAAGCCCAAGTCTCGGAAGGTCTGTTCGCCGATGACGCGCACCTCCTGGCGAATGAGGTCTCCACTGACGCCGAGGCTCACCCGTTGGCTTTGAAACGGCGCCTCGCGCACGTCCACCAGCACGGGGACGGTGCCGGCATCGCGATCCGCCTCGGCAGCGCTCACCTTCACCGCCGAGAAGACGCCCATCTGGAAGATGCGTGTCTGCGCCTCTTGCAACGCGCTCTCGGAGTACCAGTGCTCTGGCTTGATGTCGGCGCCGGCGACGAAGGCGACGAGACGACCTGGCACGCGGGCGTTGGCCTCGGTGGCGACGCGAACATCACCGAAGTGGGAGCGCTCGCCGGGCGTCACCGCCAGCTTCGCCTCGACCCGGGCCGCGTCTGGCTCGACGTGGGCCTCGCTGGCCAGCTCGACCCCGACATACCCTGCCTCCCGCAGGCGAGAGGTCACCATGGCCTTGGCCGCCTGCCAGTGGTCCTCACGAAAGACGTCGCCCAGCGAGAGTGGGAGCGAGCGCTCGAGCGAGGCCTTGAGCGACGGCTCCACGGCATCGAGGCCCTCCACCGAGAGCTGGGTCACCTTCGCCGGGAGCCCCTCGTGGAGCCTGAGGAGGAGCTTCACGTGGCCCACGCGTGACTCCTCCACCCGCTCCTCGAGGATGCGGGCCTGGTAGTAGCCGCTGGCTTCATAGAAGCGCGTGACGCGCCGCTGGTCACCCTGCCAGGCGCTCAAGTCGAGCCACTCGGTGTGGCCGAAGAGTGGGAACCAGCCGGGCAGCCACGACGACTCGCCGGTGACGATCTTCTCTTTGATGGCTCCGGCCGACAGCGCCTTGGCTCCCTCGATGGTGAGCGCGTCGACCTCCTTCGCGTCGGGGCTCGGTGGACCATGGGCACAGGCCGCGACGAGCCCAGCGGCGAGCACCCCCCACGCTGCTCTCGACGTCGACCCGGGGATGAGCCCCATGGCCCTCCGTAACCGATTCTCGCGCCGCGTGCCGTGTTCGGAAGTGCCGGACGCCTCACCCTCGCTCGAATTGAAGGACACCAGGGCTCATCTTGATAGGCCTGGGCTTGGAGTGACCACGGCAACGACCCGGACTTCCTCGTCCGACGCGCCTGGCTCGGAAGGTGCGGTGACGACCCTCCATGACCATCACCGCGCTCCGGTCTCGACTCGCGAGGCCTCGAGAAGCCACGACTTGCCGCACTCATCAGAAGGAGCACCACATGAAGAACTCGATCGCGCTGCCGAAGGTCTCCTCAGCCGACGTCCTCGAAGCGCTGGGGCTCGAACATCGCCGGAGCAGGACCAGCAAACTGGTCACCGGGCTGGGCATCGCCACGGTGGGCGCTCTGGTGGGGGCCTTCGCGCTCCTGCTGGGCACGGTGCTGCTCGGCAAGGAGCGCATGGACCACGGCGTGTCGAACCTCGACCCCGACACGGCAGGGGCCTGAGGGTGGACACCATGAAACGCATCCTGGTCGCCGTGGCGTTGCTCAGCCTTCTCCCGAGGAGCGTGGCTCGGGCCGATTCGTACGTTGAAGCGCGGGGTCAGCCATCTCACGGAGAGAACATGCTGCTCGTGAACCCTGGCGATCTCTTCGGCGGGGTGGTGTCGCTGGAGTACGAGCGAGCGCTCGCCTCGTGGTTCGGCATCACCGCGGGCCTCTCGGTGTTGAGCTTCCACGGGCTCTTCGCCCCCGCGAGCGAGCCGACCTTCATCGCGGTGGGCCCGGAGCTCGGCGCGCGCTTTCACTTCATTCGCGACGCACCGGGAGGTCTTTGGCTGGGCCCCACGGTGAGTGCCGCGTACCTCTTCTCGCGCTCCGACGGGGCGGTGACGGCGCCCCTGGCATGGGGCCTGGGCGCGGCCATCGGGTACAACTTCATTCTCGGGCATCACTTCACCTTCCAGATCGGCGCCGGTGGTGGCTTCACCGACTACGGCGACCGGCTGGTCTGGAGCCCACGGCTGCGCCTCGGGTTGGGAGCGGTGTTCTAAGCCATGCAAACACACTACCGCCTCCCGGGAACAGTCGCGATGATGGCCGTGAAGGCGGCGGCCATGGCGCTGACAGTGACCGGTGTCCTGGCCCTGGTCTACGGCACCTTCAGCCGCGCGGGCGACACGGCCCAGGCGGGGCTCGTGCTGAGAGACCAGCACACCGTGAACGTGCCCATGTGGATCGGGGCGTTCGTTCTGCTCGCGGGCGGCCTGCTGCTGGCCTTGCCTCGGTATCCCCGAGGAGGGCACCTCTTCTGGAGGGAGCAACCATGACGACTTCACCCAAGGTCTGGAAAGGCACGACCCTCGCGCTGGCCGCTCTCGCCCTCGTCGCCACCGGGGCGCGAGCGCAGGCACTCGAGGACCCGAGGGCGCCAAGGGGACCGAACATTCTCCTCGAGAGCCCGGGCGAGCACTTCGGCGAGGCGGTATCGCTTGAGTACCAGCGCGCGCTGGCGTCGTGGCTCGGCCTCACCGCCGGGCTCTCGGTGTGGAGCTTTCACCCAATCTTCTTCAGGTCGCGCGAGCTCGAGCTCACCGCGGTCGACCCTGAGTTCGGAAGTCGCTTCCACTTCATCGGAGACGCGCCCGAAGGGGTGTGGCTCGGACCGCTGGTGAGCAACGGCTACCGGATCTCACGGGCCGATGGCCCAGTCAGTCGCCTCTGGTCGTCGAGCGTCGGAGCGACCATCGGGTACAACTTCTCGTCCTTGAGGCACCTGTCCTTTCAAGTCGGCGCCGGTGGTGGGTTGAGAGACGACGGCGACCAACTGGTGTTGAGCCCCCAGGTGCGGTTCGGCGTCGGTGCATTCTGAGGGCAAGACGGAGCCGAAGCGAGGTGGCGGAGAGAAGCGCCTTGATGAGGGAAGGCCGGATGGTTGCCCGGGCTCATGGGTGAACCCGACCAGCCCCTCGACCATGCAGCCAGGTGGGGGAGGGTCCCCAGCAACGTCACCAATGGTACCATTCGACCGACCACGGCGTTTGGACCCGCGCAGCGCAGGTCGCGCCAGCTCCGGCGTCGCAGAGGCCCATCCGGCCCTGCGCCCGCGCACGGCCAGCCGGGAGCTCTCGACCGACCTCGAGGCAGGGTCACTCCCCAGGCCTGTCATCACGGAGTACTGATTTGTACACCGTGATGACGCGGTCGGGGACCCGTGCCCACCGGCCACCTCTGGCCCAAACTCAGCTCTGAGGATTCTGGGCTGGCTCGCTTGCCCTGGACGAGACGCTTTCGACCGAGGAGATGTCCAAAGAGTCGCCCCGCGCGCTCGCCCGAACCCCCACGACCCAAAGGCCCCCCCGCCCTCAAAGCCCCTTCAATGCCATTCCTGAGGCCACCCAAGAATGGGAATGCAAGGACTTCGGAAACGAGGTCTCTCAAGGCACGCCAACGCACATCGGTCACTCCTCCGAGGGCTCCGCGGAGGCCTGCTCGCTCTCGTCAGGAGCAGCCAGGGTCAGCACCACCTCGATGCGCCGATTCTGTTGCCGGCCCGCTTCCGTTTCGTTCGTCGCGACTGGCCGAAACTCTCCGAACCCCGTCGCGCTCAGGTCCTTCGACTCGACGCCCATGCTCTCGAGCGAACGGACGACGGCGGTGGCTCGCCCGGTGGAGAGCTCCCAGTTGGTCGGGTACATCGAGATGATCGCCGCGCCGATGGGCACGTTGTCCGTATGGCCTTCGATCGTCACCAGCCGCGTCGGAATAGACTGAATCGCACCGAAGACCTTCTCGAGCAGGGCCTGCCCCGGCTCGCGCAACTGGGCGTCACCGGAGTCGAACAAGATTTCCTGCACCACCGACAGCCGCAGTTGGCCCTGGAGCTGCTTGATGGTCACGGCCCCCTTCCGAATCTCCTCCTGGAGCGCCAGCGCGAGCCGCTGGCTGGTGGCGGTCAGCGCGTCGAACTTGGTGACGCCCTGGGCCTCCACCGTGGCGCACTGGGCGACCTGCTCCTTGAGCTCGCTCCGCAGCGAGGAGAGCTCGCCGTCGACTCGAGGCGTGACACAGCCAGCCGCGAGAAACCCTGTCGCAATCGCATACACCGCTCTTGAACGCTTCATGGTGTCACCTCGGTTGTGAGACCGAACTCTCCAGCAGCATTCAGGCCACCCCAGCGGTGTACCCGGCACATCCAGTGCACTGGCCTCAAGGAGGAGATCGTGAATGCACCCGGCGGTGACCCCACCACATCACAAAGCAACCTCAGTCCATTCAAAACGACCGGTTCGTCGCGAGCGGGCGTTGGTCCTCATCATCACGTACAAGCTGACGAGGGCGGGGCTCTCCTTTCTCGGCGCCCTGATGGTCGTCGCGGTACTGCTCTCGGGGCGCGCGGCACCACTGCAGCGCGCCATCGAGGTGCTCCACGACCACGCGGTCCACGCCCTCTCGCTCTGGGTGACCAGCGTGCTCGTGAGCGCGGCCCGGTCGAACCACCTCGTGCTCATCGCTGGTGGGCTGGTGCTCGACGCGACGGTGCTCTCCCTCGAGGGCTGGGCCCTCTTGCGAGCGTGGCGCGGCGCCGTGTGGTTGGTCGTGGTCGCCTCGGCCGCGCTGATGCCGCTCGAGATCGTGGCCTTCGCGCGAAAGCCGGCGATCGAGCCCGTCATCGTGCTGGCGATCAACGCGCTCATCGTCGGGTGGCTCTCGCGGCGCGCCCTGGTCGAGCACCGCGCGGCCTCCAGAGTGCGGCACCCTCAGCCCTCGCGCGACGAGAGCCCAGCCAGCGGTGGCAGGTCGATCAGCTTCCAGCCTCCGGCGCCGTCGAGCTCGAGCAGTCGGTTGTGAAACCGCTCCAGCGCCGGGCGCGCACCAGTGCTGAGGTAGCGAACCCCGAGCCGCCGCAGCTCCGCGTAGAAGGCCTCGCGACGGTCAGCGCCGACGGAGTTGCTCGCCTCGTCGAGGAAGAGAAAGCCCGGGCGGCCAAGCACCACCCGGGCGAAGGCGAACAGCTCTTGCTCGCCCACCGAGAGCAGCTTCTTCCAGTCTTCCTCCCGATCGAGATCGCCGATGCGAGCCACGGCTCCCTGGAGGCCGACCAGGTTGATGGCGCGCACCAGCTCGGCATCGTCCACGCGGTCGAGCTGCGTGCCGTACAGGAATTGGTCCCGAAGCCGGCCCAGCGGCATGTACGGACGTTGAGGGATGAACATGCACGAGAGGGAGGCTGGTCGGTAGACGACACCGTGGCCGTGACTCCACAGCCCTCCGAGGAGTCGCAACAGCGAGCTCTTGCCTGAGCCGCTCGGCCCAGTCACCAAGAGCCGGTGATGGTCATCGAGGTGCATTGACAGCTCCTTCACGATGACCCGCTCACGCGCCGGGGTCAGCAAGGTGACACTGTCGAAGGAAACCCCTGAGCCCTCGCGGAGCTCGACCAGCTGCTCGCTCGATCCCTGGGGTCCGTTGGCCCGCTCGATGCTGTCCCAGAAGACCCCCACCCGGGTGGTCACCGCGGCCAGACTGCTCAGCGTTCCGAAGTGAACGACGATGATGGACATCGCCCCCAACACCTGCCCGAAGGCGACGCCGGCCTGCACCACCGTGCCCAGCTCCATCTGGCCCCGGAAGTAGAGCGGCGCGACGAGGATGGTGGGCAGAATCGCGAGCACGTAGGCGTAGCCGTTGGTCAAGAACCCGAGGTTGCGGTTCCAGTCGACAATCGCCCGGGTGTTCTTGACCGCCTTCGCGAGCCTCGCCTTCACGCTGAGGCGCTCGCTGGCCTCGCCGCGGTAGAACGCGATCGACTCCGAATAGTCTCTCACGTTCACCAGCTTGTAACGGTAGTCCGCGTCCATTCTCAGCTGGGCGAAGGTCAGGCCGATGAGGGGGCGGCCCAGGAAGTAGGTCGCCACCGAGCCGACCAGCGAGTAGGCCATCGCGCCGAGCATCAGCATGCTCGAGATGGACCAGAGGATGCTGACGAAGGCGACCAGCGCGACTCCCGAGTTGAAGAGGATCAACGCGAACGACAGGGTGCTCGTGGTGAAGGCGCGCACGTCCTCCTCGATGCGTTGGTCGGGGTTGTCGATCTCATGCTCGATGTCGATGCGATACGAGGTCCCGCTCTTCAAGTACGCGTCGATGACGTGGCGGCTCAGCCAGTTCCGCCAGAACAGCCCCAGCCGCTCCTCGGCGTACCGGTAGAACACCGCCAGCAGCACCAGCGCGACGAACAGCCCGGCGTACCTGCCGAGCCCGATCACGAAGCGCCCCTCGTCGCGCTGGGCGAGCGCGTTCATGAAGTCGCGATCGACATAGCTGCGGAGCACGTTGAAGGCGCTCAGTGTCAGCGACAGCGCCACGATGAGCACGAGCAACCCCACCGCGACCCAGCGCGAGTCCTTCGAAAGGAACATCAACCGGGCGACCCTCCAGAAGCGGTCGAGGGTTCGGCGGTCGAAGCGGATCGTCGCGTTCATGAGTCCTTCATCTTCGGGAGGCGCTCCACGGTCGTCAGGCCGCCGTCGGCACCGCTGCGGGCTGGGCGTTCGGTGGGAGGAGAAACCGGCCCGGCGTTAGCCGCCAGCCGCGGTTCGGGGTGCTGATCGTCGCCAGGCGGTCGCGGTCCAAGAACCACCAGAGCAACGACTCGAGCCACGCCTGCTCCTCCCCCTCGGCACCCCGTGGGGCGTCGAGGATGCGACGAAGGAGTGCGGTGGCATCCGACTGGGAGAATCTCAAGGCGTCCTCGCCGCACCGATGAGCAAGTTCCATGCGCGTCGACGACGGAACGAATGCTGCTCACGCTCACCAGAGCGATGCGCTTCACGACTCCCAGCGCGGGGGCAACTCCCCGCAATGCCGCCGACATCGAGCTCCTCCGCGGGCCGCGCCGCCGGTTCGAGGCCCAAGACCTCGGTCGAATTGAAGGAGTCGACTCGGTCAAGACGAAGGACTGCCGTGGGGGACCGACGCGGGGGCCGCCCTCCACCAACGTCGAGGAGTGGTTCGCACAGCCCGTCACCCACTGGAGCCGCACCGATGCCGACGACCACTGACCGCGACCAGCTTCGCGAGGCGATCCGCAGAACGTTGAACCATCGCGCCGGCCGCGCGCCGGAGGTGAGCGCCGGGCCCGAAGCGAGCCTCGACACCTGGCATCAGGTGGTGAACCTCCTCGCCCCATTGATAGGAGAACGCGGCGTCGACGTTCTCTTGGGCCGTGCGCTGCTCGTGACCAGTAACGCCTACCCCTGGCTGGCCAGGCACGGCGGGCCGGGTCACGACGAGCCGCTGGCCGCCTTCTTGGCGCGCCTCGAGGCTCACGACGTCTCGGCCGCCGCCGAGGCGACTCACGCGCTGCTGGTGACGTTCACCGAACTGCTCGCAGACCTGATCGGAGCCCCGTTGACCAAGCGCCTCCTGGCCCCCGTCTGGGCCTCCCTCCCTCGAAAGGTGGTCACCTCATGAGCGACAAGGTCGTCATTCGTCGCCTCGCGACGGGCGTCCCCGGCCTCGACACCATCTTGGGTGGCGGCCTGCCGGAGTTCTCGTTCAACCTCATCGCTGGCCCACCGGGTTCGGGCAAGACGACGCTCGCCCACCAGATCATGTTCGCCCTGGCGACCCACGAGCACCCGGCTCTCTTCTTCACCATCTTGGGCGAGCCTCCGCTGAAGATGTTGCGCTACCAGCAACAATTCACGTTCTTCGACACCAGCAAAATCAACGATTCGATCCGCTTCGTCTCTCTGAGCGAGGAGGTCGCCTCGGGCAAGTTCGAGCTGGTGCTGGCCCGCATCACCGAGGAGATCGAGACCTTCTCACCGGCCCTGGTCTTCGTCGACTCGCTGAGGTCTCTGCGGCTCGGCGCGGGCTCCCCCGAGAGCACGACGTCGAGTCAGCAGCAGTTCATACAAGAACTGGGCATGCTGCTCAGCAGCTGGCAGGCGACGACGTTCCTGGTCGGCGAATACGTCTCCGATGCCGACCCTCACCCGGTCTTCACCATCGCCGACGGCCTGTTGTCTCTGGACCAGAGCGCGCTGCGAAACTCGATGGTACGAAAGATTCAGGTGCTCAAGATGCGGGGGCAGGCCACGAGCCCAGGCCTCCACACCTTCCGCATCACCGACGCGGGCGTCGAGGTCTTCCCCGCCCCGGTGGTCCACGCCACCAACGGGCCGAGCGGCCCAAGTTACGCGCGGCTGGCCATGGGTATCCCTCGACTCGACGAGATGCTCGGCGGAGGGCTGCCCTCGGGCTACTCGCTCTTGGTCGCGGGGCCCTCGGGCTCGGGCAAGACTATCCTCGCGACGTCCTTCCTCGCCGAAGGGGTGCGCCGAGGAGAACCCGGCGTGCTCGTCGCGTTCGAGCAGACGCCGAGCCAGTCGCGAACCCGGACCATCGATGACCTGGTTCGCGCCGGCACGCTCGGGCTCATCAACTCCCGGGCGCTCGATCTGTCCATCGACGAGATCGTCCAGCAACTGCTCAAGCTCATTCATCAGATGAAGGCCACTCGCGTCGTCATCGACTCGCTCTCGGGCTTCGAGCTGGCGGTGGCGCCGACGTTTCGCGAGGGCTTCCGCGAGTCTCTGTTCCGCATGGTGACGGCGCTGGCCAGCGTCGGGGTCACCGTGCTGATGACCTCGGAGCTCGAGGATCGCTACACCGACCTCCGGTTCAGCCCCTACGGCTCGGCGTTCCTCACCGACGCCATCATCGTGCAGCGCTACATCGAGGTCGAGAGCTGCTTGAAGCGCGTCATGGCCGTCATCAAGGTCCGCGCCAGCCCGCACAGCACCGAGATCCGCGAGTTCGAGATCCACAACGGTGCCATCGTCATCGGACAGAAGGTGCTCGACTACGAAGGCCTCCTCGGTGGGCGCCCGACGCGCATGGCCCGACCCGGGTCCGTGCTCCGCGGAGCCTCGCAGTGAAGAAGAGCGCCCGCCCCCCTCGCGAAGAATCCCCCGCCGAGAAGTCTCTCGCGGCGCGGGAGGCGGCGGTGCTGGCCAGGGAACAGGCCCTCTCGAGTCGGACGCTCGCGGCTGACCTTCGGGAGCTCGCGGTACGGGCCGCTGAGGAGACGGCGAGGGCTCGGAGCGATCTCGACGCCCAACTGCGAGAGGCCAATGAGCACCTCGTGCTCGCCACCGTCGGCGCCCTCGAAATGACCGAGGTCGCCGAACAGGCCACGGCCCAGATGTCGTTCCTCGCCGAGCACGACATCCTCACCGGGCTGCCCAACCGAGGGCTCTTGGCCGACCGCTTGAGGCAATCGCTCGCGCTGGCCCGACGGTACCGAAGGAAGGCCGCGGTGCTGTACATTGACCTCGACAACTTCAAGCAGATCAACGACTCCCTCGGGCACCAGGTCGGAGACGAGCTGCTCCGATCGATCGCCGCGCGCTTGCGGGCCTCCGTTCGAGGGTCCGACACCGTCAGTCGGCAGGGTGGCGACGAGTTCGTGGTGCTCCTGCCCGAGGTCCGCGCCCCCGAGGACGTCGCGCTCACCGCCCAGACGCTCCTCACGGCCATCGCCAAGCCACATCTCCTCTCGGGCGAGCGAACGCTCGTCACTGCCAGCATCGGCATCAGCCTGTATCCCGACGACGCCGAAGAGGTGGACGCGCTGATCGAAGCCGCGGACACGGCGATGTACCGAGCCAAGGAAAGCGGGCGGAACAACTTCCAACGGTTCCTCCCCGCGATGGCCACCCACACAACCGACGGAGCCGACGATGCTCCCTCAGATTGAACTGGGCATCCGCTCCTTTGACTGGAAAGCCTCGCCGTCGGACAGCGCGCCGGGCTTCTGCGTGAACACCGTGGCACGAGCGATGCTTCTCGGTTGGGAGACGCGTTCTCCTTTTGACCCGCGCACTGTCGGCGAGAGCCGGAAAGCCCAGAGTCCATGCCCCACCCCATTCGTCTGAGTCGTGTCGTGTCACTGTTCCTCGCCATGAGCTGTGGCTCGAGCCCTTCTGGGCCCGACAGCGGAATCAACTTCATCATACAGTCCACCACAGACGGCGGCGCAGTCGCCTCGTGCGCGTGTACCGCGGGAGTATGCCTCTCGGACGGCGGGTGTGGCGAGTGCCGCACCAGCGCCGACTGCGTCAACGGGCGATCCTGCGAACAAACCCACTGCGTCGTAGGGTGTCTCGACAACAGCACCTGCCGCAGCGGCGTGTGCCTCGCGTCTCATGACTGTCTCAACTGCTCTTCCGACGGCCAATGCGCCAGCGGCGGAGTCTGCGGCACCGGGGTGTGCGCGGCGGCCTGCGTGACCGACGCGAACTGTCCTCAGGGCCAAGCGTGCTGTGGCGCTCGGTGCGTCGACCCGTCACGAGACGTACTCGACTGTGGAGGGTGCCAGCCGTGCGCCGCCGGGGCCTTCTGCGGGCGCGGTCAGTGCCGACTCGCCAAAGCCAGCAATGCCTGTCAACACCCGGTCGTTCGAACGCTCCTCGACGGCTTGACCATCGACGACCAGGTGACCAGGTCGATGGCCGCGACGCTCGTCGCCACGTGCGTACCCGCGGTCACGCTCGCGGCGGATCCAGGTACCGGCATTCTCGACATCGTCACCGGCGAGCCACTGCGCTCAGGCGAGCTCTTGGTGGTCGGGGGCGGCTCGTTTCGCCAGAAGGTGGTGGCCTGGCTCGAGCTCGAGAACCTGGTTCCGGTCGTGGTCACCAGCGTCTCGAGTGATCTCCAGTACCAGAAGCGCGACGGCACCGTGCTCGTCACCAGGCCACTGGCAGCCTTCACTGAGACTCACGACGTCTTCGTCATCGCGCTGATGACGACGCCCCGTGGCGTGGTGGTGCTCAACGCGGACGGCTACTTCGGCACTGGCACCAAGGCGGCCGCCTGGTACTTCGTCAACCAGCTCGCTCCGAAGCTCGCGGCCCAGACCGGAGGTTGGTACGTGGTGGAGTGGCAGGACAACCCGGTGGGCGGGCTCCTTGGCGCCCCCGATGCCACCGACACGTGGACCCCAATCGCCTCGGGTGGGTGAGCCTGGAGCTCCGCGAGCCCTCTCAATCGGGGCGGGAGGGCTCGAAGAGCTGAGGGTCGAGCCGCTTGACCACCCGGGCCGGGTTGCCGACGACGACCGTGAACGGCTCGACGTCTTCCAACACCACGCTGGCCGCCCCGACGACCGCGCCGCGGCCGATCTCCACACCCCGGAGCACGATGGCGTCGGAGGCAATCCAGACATCGTCGCCGATGGTCACGGGCCGGGCTGCCGGCGCGCGCCAGCGTTGGTAGAAGTCATGGTAGTCATTGTCGAAGATTCGGACACCAGGGCCAATCAAGACTCGCTCACCGATCGTGATCCGCTGGGTGCACCCGAACCAGACGCCGTCGTTCACCCACGTTCGCTCGCCGATGCGGAGCACCGCGTTCAGCCTCAGGGCCATGTGGATCGGAGTCCGCGGAGACGACAAGACGACGTCATCGCCCAAGACGATGATGCCGCCGCGGTTGTCGATCACCGGCGCGACACCTTCTACCCGAACACCGACGCCGACGCGCTCGACGTCGTGGAGCAGGCAGCGGGTCGTCACCGTCGACTTGGCGAATCGAAAGGACTTCGAGAGGAGCTCTGGCCAACCCAGGGCCAGGTTGTTGGCCAACTTCCGACGGAGCTTCTCAGCCGCGGGGCTCCCGCTGCCTGGGGCAGCCAAGCGGCGAGCGACGCGAGTGAGCAGCGATGAAGGCTCGGATCCAGACAAGGCCGCGGGGATGTATGACATTCCTCTCCATTCAGCAAGTAACGTACCGGTGAACTGCGGCCCATCGAGACCGCCCGGTCTCGGAACTCCAATCGAATTGAGGCAAAATTCCCCAATTTCGCCTCCGAGTCAGTTCTTTCGTCGCGCGGAAATCAAGACAGCCGCGCCTCCAGCCAACAGGAGCGCACCGGCGAGGGGGGCGATGGGCAAGGTGTGTTGGCGATCGGTTGTCGCGTGGATGGGGCCGAGATCGACCACCGTGTCTCGAGAGGTGTATTGAATTCCCCCGTAGAGAAGCCCAATCACACCCAGCGCGACGAGCACGAATCCGGCGATCTTCATGATGAGCTCCTCCTGTGGTTTCAACGTCGGGTCAGCGGCAGTGGCTGAATGATGATCTCGACTCGGCGATTGTTGGCGCGGTTCCGAGCGTTCCCATTGTCCGTGAGTGGGCGGCTCGCCCCAACGCCAACCACGCTGATCATCTCGCCGTCGACGCCGCCGATGACCAGGTAATCGCGCACGGCCAGTGCCCGGCTCAGAGACAGGGTGAGGCGGGTCGCGTCAGAGCCCTGGTTGTCGGTGTGCCCCTCGACGAGCATCCTGCCATCTTCTCGCTGTGCCTCGATCGCACAGGCGACGCGATCGAGCTTGGCCTTGGCGATCTCGAGCAACGTCGACGTCCCCGGGGCAAACAAGACACTCCCGTTGATGGTGATGACCAGGCCGCGCGCGTCTCGCTTCACCTGCGCGATCGCGGCGAGCTCCCTCCTGGCTTCGTGGAGTCTCTCCTCAGCCACCGAGCGAACCGGTGACTCCGCGCTCGCTGCCTCTGGGCCCATGATGGCGTTCCCCTCGACGAAGGGGACGTCAGAGGCCCTCCGCACGACGCCCTGTCGCTCGGCCGCGATGATGCTTTGGCGATCTCCCTCGGAACGAGCGGTGACATCGGCGAGCTCGACCCGGCGCTGGGCGATGTACGCGTAGTCGCGCAGCGCGAGCGTGTCGCCGTCTCGGTCGAACACCTGGTTCGCCTGATCGAGCGCTCGGCTCGCGGCGCGGAGCTCGAAGGGAGCGAGGTCCGCCGACGGCCCGTTGCTCGCGGCCATGTAGGTATCGCGCGCGTCGACCAGCTGGGCGGGAGCGCCGGCGCAGCCGAGCATCCCCCACAGGGGAATCCGAACCAACACTCGCATCTTCATGGGCTCCCTCGATTCCTTGGAATGGAGAACTACAGGCCGCCCTTGTCTTGAATGGCCAGGAGGTCGACGGCGGCCCTCAGAGCGTCGACGTGCAGCAGCGCTTCACGGGCCATGGCGACGGAGACCTCCGCGTCGACCTGTGCGCACGCCAGCGCCAGACCCGCGCGGGGGTCCCCATCAGATGCAAGCTGTTCCGCCGTGGCCAGCTCGTGTCTGGCCAGCTCGAGGTGCAGCCGCGCGGCGGGCACGCCCTGGGCTCCTTGGGCCTCCGCGGTCCGCACGCTGGCCTGGTAGCGGGTCAGCGCCGAGGGAGAAATCCGCGTCGCCCAGCAGGCGCTCGAGGTGACCGCCATCACCAACGCCAGCCCGACCCGGGTCATGGCGTGTGCTCGTCGGCGCCAAGGGCCTCGGGGACCCCGCGGGTGGCCCATCGCGCCTGGAGACTTCGGAGCAGCACGACCGAGAGCGCCCCAATGAGCAGCGTGGGCGCGATTCCTTTCACCATGTACGCGCTCAGCAAGCCAAGCGCCCAGAGAATGAGCAACGAACCCGCGACGGCCCAAGGCATGATGAGTTCCTTTCGAGTGCGGCGGCGGAGGGAGGAATGGAGGAGAAGGAGCCCTCGACGACTCGGAACGACACCGAGGCTGTCATCAGCACGTTCCGTACCCGTGTGCCAAAGTCGCCGACTTCGGCTTGACCGCACACCTATTCGCCTGATCGGAGTGAGCGTGAGCCTCGGCCATCGGTGCATCGAGCCAATGTGATGGGCCCACTCCTTCATTTTGGTGGACCCACGGCCAACGCCCCGTGAGTCCTACTGGGACAAAGAGCCCCCATGCCCATGGCGCGCAAGTTGCTCTCGGCTTCCTGACCGATGACGCAACGAGCTCACGGAGCGTTCATGGCCCTCGAAGGAATCCTCAGCTCCTGGCCGCTCCATGTCGCCACCGCGGCGGAGCGACCTCTGCGCGACGAGCTGCTCAGCATCGAGCGCCTCGAGGAGCGGGCGCACGCTCTGGCGGCGAGGTTCCTGGTCGATCCGACCTCCCGGCGGCCGGCTCGCAGCCTCTTCCCCCGCTTCGACGAGAACTCGCGAATCCTCCGCGAGGCGTACCGCGCCCTGGGCGACGACGTTCACCGTGGCGAGTTCATCACCCCCGCCGGGGAGTGGCTGCTCGACAACTACCACCTGGTCCGCTCGGAGATTGGTCAGGTTCGCCACGACCTCCCAGGCAGCTACTACCGCGAGCTCCCCAGGCTCGCCTCGCGCGACCAGGTGGGCGACGCGCGCGTGTACGCCATCGCGGTGGAGCTGATTCGCCACAGCGACAGCCGGCTCGATCGCCACCAACTCACCCGGTTCCTCGAGAGCTTCCAAAGCGTCGCGCCGCTGACCATCGGCGAGCTGTGGGCGTGGCCGAGCATGTTGAAGGTCGCGCTCATCGAGAACCTGAGGCGCCTCGCTGAGGAGTTGCTCGCCGCGCGCGCCGCCCGCCGCATGGCCGACGCCTACGTGGAGCGCATCGACGCCTCGGACAGCGCCGAGGTCCCGAGCCTCCCTGGCGGGCTCCACACCGCGCTGGTGGTGCAGCTCATGCGACGGGTGCGCGAGTTCGGCCCTCGGCTCTCAGACGTGCGCCGGGGCCTCGACGAGCACCTGACCGCGGGAGGCTTGTCACCCGAAGAGGCGATTCGCCGGGAGCACCAGCGCGAGGCGGCCGCCCAGGTGTCGGTCGCCAACGTCATCACCAGCCTCCGGCTGTGCTCGCAGCTCGACTGGAGCGAGCACGTCGAGACGGTGAGCCAGGTCGAACGGGTGCTCCAGCGGGACCCGGCTGGAGTCCACACCCACATGGACTTCTTGAGCCGCGATCGCTACCGGCAAGCCGTCGAGGAGCTGGCCGAGCCCAGCGGCGAGGCTCAGGTGCGCGTCGCGTTGCGCGCCGTCGAGGCCGCGAGGTTGGCGGCGGTGACCGAGGGGCCTGCGTCCCGCGCGGCTCACGTCGGCCATCACCTCATTGGCAAGGGGCGTCGGGCGTTCGAGACCACCATCGGTTGGCGGCCCGGGCTCCTCCGTGGGCTGCGCCGGCTGGCCTTTGCCAACGCGACACCTGTGTACCTGGGGTCGATCACGCTCTTGACCCTCGCGGCGCTCGCGGCCGGCGTGGCCTACGCGCGGCTCGGGGCCGCCACCATCGCCCAGCAGATCGTCGTGGCGCTCTTGCTGCTCGTCCCCGCGAGCCAGCTCACCATCGCGTTGACCCAGCGGCTGGCGGCCGCCTTCGCGCCGCCGCGCCGCCTGCCCCGGCTCGACTTCCTCTCCGGCATTCCCGAGGACGCGCGCACGCTGGTGGTCGTTCCCACGCTCCTGACGAGCGTCGAGTACGTGGAGCACCTCCTCGAGCACCTCGAGGTCCTCGCGCTGGGCAACTTGGACCCCCGCATTCACTTCGCCATCCTCGGAGACTTCGTCGACGCCGTGGCCCGGGAGCAACCCCAGGACGCCGCCATCATCGCCGCCGCTCGGTGCGGCATCGACGCGCTCAACGCTCGCCATGGCGAAGGGCGCGGCGACCGGTTCTTCCTCTTCCACCGGGCGCGCCAATGGAACGAGCAAGAAGCCACCTGGATGGGCTGGGAGCGCAAGCGCGGGAAGCTCGAGGAGCTCAACCGGCTCCTCCGCGGCGCCAAGGACACCAGCTTCGACGTGCAGGTGGGAGCGCTGGGGCTGTTGCCCTCGGTGCGCTACTGCATCACCCTCGACTCCGACACCCGCTTGCCACGTGACGTGGCGCGGAAGCTCGTGGGCATCATCACGCACCCGCTCAACCGGCCCCGCTTCGACGCCACCAGCGCCAGGGTGACCGAGGGCTACGGCATCCTCCAGCCGCGGGTGAGCGTCACCACCTCGAGCGCCGCCGGCTCGCGCTTCGCCCGCCTCTTCGCTGGGCACACCGGCGTCGACCCGTACACCACGGCCGTGTCAGACACCTACCAAGACCTCTTCGGTGAGGGCACCTTCACCGGCAAAGGCCTCTACGACGTCGACGCCTTCGTGGCCGCGCTCGCCGGGCGGGTGCCCGAGAACGCGCTGTTGTCTCACGACCTGTTCGAGGGGCTCCACGCCCGCACCGGCCTCGTCACCGACCTCGAGCTCGTCGACGACTACCCGTCGAGCGTGCTCGCCCACGCCAGGCGCCAGCACCGCTGGACCCGGGGCGACTGGCAGATTCTCTGGTGGCTGTTTCCCTTCGTGCCCACGCGCCACGGCGTGGAGCGCAACCGCCTCCCGGTGATTTCGAGGTGGAAGATCCTCGACAACCTGAGGCGCAGCTTCCTCGCGCCTGCCACCCTCGCCTTGCTCCTCGCCGGGTGGACCATCTTGCCCGGCAACCCCGTCGTGTGGACCCTCGGGGCCCTCGCCTCGGCCGCCTTCCCTCTCTGGGTGATGCTCGCCGAGGCCCTGGCCGGCCCACCACCACGGCAGCGATGGCGCTTCTTTCTCCTCGAGCTGTGGGACGACCTTGAGACCGCGCTCGCGCGCCTCGCCCTCGAGGTCAGCTTCCTCGCCAACGACGCCTTCGAGATGGTCCACGCCATCGCGGTCACCCTGTTTCGCCTCCTCTTCACCAGGCGGCGGCTCCTCGAATGGAAGACGGCCGCGGCGAGCGCGCTCTCCACTGGCACCGGGCGGCGCTCGTTCCTCACTGAGATGGCCGCGAGCCCGCTCACCGCTGGGGCCTCGCTCGGCCTCGTGCTCCTGGTCGGTCGCCCCCACGGGATCCTCGCGGCGGCCCCGTTCTTGGCTGCGTGGGCCCTGGCCCCGCTGGTCGCCCATCACCTGAGCCAACCCACCCTGCCCGAGCACGTCGAGCTCGCGGCCGATGATCGCGCGTTTCTCCTCGCGCTGGCGAAGAAGACCTGGGGCTTCTTCGAGACGTTCATGGGCACGACCGACCACGCCCTGCCTCCCGACAACTTTCAGGAGGTGCCCGAGTCGAGGGTCGCCCACCGGACCTCGCCGACCAACATCGGCATGGGCTTGCTGTCGACGCTCGCGGCCCGAGATCTCGGCTTCATTCAAACCCCCGAGCTCGCCCAACGCATCGACGCCACGCTGACCACTCTGGAGAGCCTGGAGCGGCTCCAGGGCCACCTCTTCAACTGGTACGACACCCAGACCCTGGCGCCGCTCCTGCCCCGCTACGTGTCGACCGTCGACAGCGGGAACCTCGCGGGCGCCCTCATGGTGCTCGCCGAAGGTCTGCGCGGCCTCGGCCTCGACGAGCTCTCGCGGCGCGCGGACGCGTTCGCCGGCGGCATGAGCTTCCGCTTTCTCTTCGATCCCAAGCGACGACTCCTGGCCATCGGCTACCGCGACCAAGACGCCGACGGCCCCGGGCGCCTCGACCCTTCGCACTACGATCTCCTCGCCTCCGAGGCACGGCTGGCCAGCTTCATCGGCATCGCCCGCGGTGACCTGCCCCAGTCGCACTGGTTCGCACTGGGGAGGACCGCGACCAGCGTCCACGGAGTCCCCACGTTGCTCTCCTGGAGCGCGACCCTCTTCGAGTACCTCATGCCGCTGCTCATCATGCGCAGCTACCCCGAGACCCTGCTCGACGACTCCTGCAAGATGGCCGTGCGCCGGCAGCGCGACTACGCCGCTCAGCGAGGGGTCCCATGGGGCATCTCGGAGTCGGCCTACAACGCCGTCGATCACCTCGACAACTTTCAGTACAAGGCCTTCGGCGTTCCCGGCCTCGGGCTCAAGCGCGGCCTCGAGAGCGAGCTCGTGGTGGCGCCCTACGCGTCGGCCCTCGCCGGCCTGGTGGACCCGACCGCGGCGGTGAAGAACCTGAGGCGACTGGCGGCCGAGGGCCTCGAGGGCACCTACGGCAGCTACGACGCCATCGATTACACGCCTCGTCAGCTCGAGGACGCCACCGAGCGCCCGGTGCACAGCGGCGGGCCTCGGGGCACGGTGGTGCGGAACTACCTCGCCCACCACCTCGGTATGACCCTCACCGCCATCGCCAACGTGCTCGACGGCAATCGAATGGTGACCCGGTTCCACGCCGACCCTCGGGTGCGGGCCACCGAGTTGCTGCTCCAGGAGCGATCGCCCCGCCACGCCGGGGTGATGCGCCCTCGACCCGACGACGAGACCCGCATCGCGACCCCAGTGCCGGCGGTGGCGGTGCGGCGGTTCCGCTCACCGCACACCCCGTTCCCCATCGCCCAGTTCCTCTCCAACGGAACCTACACCGCGGTGGTGACCAACGCCGGTGGCGGCGCGAGCTTCTGCCGTGGGCGGGCCGTCACCCGCTCCCGCCAAGACTCCACCCGCGACCCGGGCAGCCAGTTCATCTACCTGCGCGACGTGCGCAGCGGCGCGGTCTGGTCTGCCACGCACCACCCGACGGGCACCGAGGTCGATGACGAGGTCATCACCTTCACCCCCGACAAGGCCACCTTCCAGCGCAGCCACGACGGGCTCGCCACTCAGCTCGACGTCGTGGTGTCGCCGGAGGACGACGTCGAGGTGCGGCGGCTGAGGGTGACGAATCAGGGCGTTCGCCCTCGCGAGTTCGAGGTCACCAGCTACGCCGAGATTGTCCTCGCGTCCCCGGCCGACGACCTCGCCCACCCGGCGTTCGGCAAGCTCTTCGTCGAGACTCAGTACGTCGCCGAGAGCAACGCCCTGTTGTGCCGGCGGAGACCCCGCGCGCCCGACGACGCGGCGCTGTTCGCGGTTCACGTGCTCAGCGTCGAGGGTCGCACCATGGGCCCGGTCGAGTGGGAGACGGACCGCGGTCGTTTCCTCGGTCGCGGCCGGGGCCCGGAGAATCCCGTGGCCCTCGACGGGCGAGCGTTGACGGGCACCACCGGCGTGCTCCTCGACCCCATCGTCAGCCTGAGGCTGCGCGTGCGCCTGGCGCCAGGAGCCGTCATTCGCCTGGCCTTTGCCACCGGCATGGCCCCCAGCCGCGAGACCGCCATGGCGCTCGCGCAGCGGTACCGTGACCCCAGCGCCGCCTCTCAGGCCTTCGCGATGGCGTTCGCCCACGCCCAGAGCACCCTGCGCCACCTCGGCATCTCGGGAGAAGACGCCATTCTCTTCGAGCGCCTCGCCTCACGGGTGCTGCACAGCGACGCCTCGCTGCGAGCGGCGCCCGTCCTCCTCGCCAAGAACCTGCTGGGCCAGGAGAACCTCTGGGGCCACGGCATCTCGGGTGACCTGCCGGTGCTGCTGGTGCGCGTCGTCAGCGCCGACGGGACCGCCCTCGTGCGACAGGTGCTCCAGGCGCAGGAGTACTGGCGGCTCAAGGGCCTCAGCGCCGACGTCGTCATCTTGAACGAGCACCCGGTCAGCTACCTCGACGAGATCCACGCGCAGCTCACCGCGCTCCTCGACAACGGACCATGGAGAACCTGGAACCACCGCCCGGGTGGCGCGTACCTCTTGCGCGGCGACCGCATGGTCGAGGGCGAACGCGTGCTGCTGGCGGCGGTGGCGCGGGCCGTCATCGCTGACGACGGAGGCTCGCTGGCCCAGCAGCTCGATCATTCGGCCCCTCAGCCCTCGACCACCGGGGACTTCATGGCGGCGCGCAAGCCCTGGCGGGAGCGCTCCCCTTCGGTGGAGGCGCCCGTGCCACCGCTGGCCCTCGCCAACACCGTCGGAGGCTTCGCCGATGGAGGCAAGGCGTACGTGGTGGTCCTCGAGGGCGAGCAAGAGACGCCGCAGCCCTGGGCGAACATCATCGCGAGCCCGAGCTTCGGGACCATCATCACGGCGTCGGGCGCGGCCTTCACCTGGTCGGAGAACAGCCGTGAGAACCGGCTCACCCCCTTCGCCAACGATCCGGTCAGCGACCCCACGGCCGAGGCCATCATGGTGCGTGACGAGGAGACCGGGGCCAGCTGGTCACCCACGCCCGGGCCGCTCCTGCGCACGCCGACCAGTGGGCGCTTCGTCATTCGTCACGCCCCGGGCGAGACACGCTTCACCCGCGCGACGAACGGCATCACCCACGCGCTCGACGTCTTCGTCGACATGGCCGACCCGGTGAAGTTCTCGGTGTTGACGTTGACCAACGAGAGCGGGGTACCTCGGCGCCTCAGCGTGTTCGCCTACAACGAGTGGGTCCTCGGGCCACCGAACGCCGGGCAGCAACTCCACGTCGTCACCGCCAAGGACACCGAGACGGGTGCGCTGCTCGCGACCAATGTCTTCAACCACGAGTTCGCCGGGCGCGTGGCGTTTGCCTTCTCGAGCGAGAAGCCGCGCTCGTCGACGGGCGACCGAGCGAGCTTCCTCGGGCGCAATGGCTCGCTGGCCCAGCCCCTGGCGCTGGAGTGCAAGACGCTCTCGGAGAACTTCGGCGCCGGCCTCGACCCCTGCGCCGCCCAGCACATACCCCTCACGCTGGCCCCCGGCGAGACGCGACAGCTCGTCCTTCTCCTCGGCGAGGGGAGAGACCTCTCCCACGTTCGCGAGCTGGTCCGCCGGCACGGCCACCTCGAGGCCGCCGAGGCCGCGCTGGCAGGCGTCCGCCGCGAGTGGGCCGAGACCCTGGGGGCCGTGCAGGTGCGCACGCCCGACGACTCCTTCGACCACCTCATGAACGGCTGGCTGTTGTACCAGGACCTGAGCTGCCGGGTGTGGGCCCGCTCGGGCTACTCCCAGCCGGGTGGCGCGTTCGGGTTTCGCGACCAGCTCCAAGATGTGCTGGCCCTCTCGTTGGCGCGCCCTGCGCTGGTTCGCCAGCATCTTCTCCGCGCCGCCAGCCGCCAGTTCCTCGAGGGTGATGTGCAGCACTGGTGGCACGAGCCGAGTGGGCGTGGCACCCGCACCCGCTGCTCCGATGACCTCCTGTGGCTGCCCTACGCAGTGGCCCACTACGCGCGGACGACGGGCGACGTGGGCATCTTCGACGCCGTGGTGCCCTTCCTCGAAGCGCCCGAGCTGGCACCCGACGCCTCTGACGCCTACGCGCAGCCGCGAGTGTCGAGTCAGCAGGCGTCGGTCTTCGAGCATTGTCTTCGGGCCATCGACCGGGGTTCCACGGCGGGGCTCCACGGCCTGCCACTGATGGGCAGCGGCGACTGGAACGA